>JAZDKA010000014.1:0-2578 GCA_043803385.1 Patescibacteria group bacterium
AGCAATATGAATATTACAGGGGGAAACTTTTAACTTTTAAGGAAAATCCTCAATAATTAGCAGATAAAATTAAAATATATCTATGAATAAAGACGAAATTAAAAAAGAAATAGAAAAAGCTTTGGCGTTGAATTCGGAAACCAATTTAGCGGAATTTAAAAAAGCCCAAGGTGGATTTCCCAAAAAAGAAGTCAAAAAAACCCTGTCTGCTTTTGGCAATGCCGAGGGAGGCATAATTGTTTTTGGAGTGGAAGAAAAAGACAATAAAACATTAGAAGTTATAGGCGCGGAAAATATTGCGGATCTGCAGGAAAAGATGACCAATCTTTCCGCTGGAGATATGAACAGTGTTTTGAGATTGGATTATCATACATTTGAAATTAACAAAAAAACTATACTAGCTATTTATGTGCCTAAATGTGAAAATCATTTGAAACCATATTATATTAAAGATATTGGTTTGCCTAATGGCGCGTATGTTCGTGACGGCAATACGGATAGGAAAATGACAGAAGAGGAAATGAAAAATTATGTCCGCAATGCTCAAGGAGATAATTTTGATGGCAAATGTGCTGAAGACGTAAGTATTGAAGATATTTCTTTTGAAAAAATAGAAAAATTTTTACAAAAAAGCGCTCAAAAAACCGATAGAGATTTTGATATTAATGAATTGCAGGAGGATGTTTTACAAAATATAGGAGTTGCGAAAATGTGTAACAATGAACTACGGCCGACAATTGCAGGTTATTTGATTTTTTCTAAAGGAAACCCGCAAAATAAAATAAATTTCGAGCGTTATGTGATTCGTTGCGTCAGATATAAAGGCTCCGGTGTCCATACTGATATTTTGGATAAAGCGGATATTTTTGGAACATTGGATGAGCAAATTGATGCCATGCAAAAGTTTGTTTTAAAAAATATCCCCAAAAGAGCTTATATTGAAGGAGCGAAGCGTGTTGAAAAATATGAATATCCGGAAAAAGCTATCCGCGAAATTGTGGCAAACGCTGTTATTCATCGTGACTATCGAATTACGGAAACGTACGCCCAAGTAAATGTCTTTGAGGACAGAATTGAAGTATTCAATCCTGGAAATTTACCTCCCGGAGTAACAGTGGAAAATATAAAAACTGCTCAAGTCAGTCGAAATAAAATTATTGCTGCGCGCTTAAATGAAATGGATTATTTGGAGGAGTATGGCAGAGGGATCGATATCGTTTTTTCCAAGATGAGTGAATGGGGATTGTTGCCTCCGATTTTTAAGAATACCTCGAATAGTTTTCGGGTTATTTTGCCTGGTGAGAAATTAAGCAAGCTTAATGAACGACAGCTGAAGATCTGGGAATATTTAGTGGAAAATGGCAAGATAACTAGAAAAGGAGCGGAAGCTTTGGTGACAGATACGGCTCAGCAGACAATAAGTAGTGATTTGCGAAAGATGAAAGATATTAGGTTGATTAGACAAATTGGAGAATCAAAAGACACTTTCTATGAGTCGAGTTTCTAAAAATAGAAGCAAATAGAAGCAAGTGAAAAATATGGCTTAGAATAGGGTTTTTTGTGAAATAAAGCCATGAAAAACTCAAGAAATAAATAGAAGCAAATAGAAGAGATTAATGAAATGGCTTAGAATAGGGATTTTATTGGGCGTATAATTTAGACGGAATTAGACGAATTAACTGCAATGTCAAAAAAATGGCTTGGAATAAGGGTTAAATAGGATGTGTAAATGGTTATTATGTGAAAGCCTTAAAACAAGAATTTAGCAGGGTATAAAAATATTATGGAAAAATCCAATAAATACAATTTAGTCGCTGAAAATACACATCTGTTTGCCGGCGAGGCAGGAAGTACCGTTGTCGCCGAATATCACAGGATTGTTGACTGTGTGCGGGATGGCAACTCTTATCAAAGCGAGGCGGATTTGGAGCGGGCTTTTATCAAGCAATTGGAAACACAAGCGTATGAATATTTGAAAATCACTTCTGAAAATGAGCTTGTGCTTAATTTGCGGCAGCAATTGGAAAAATTAAATAATTTTACTTTTACAGATAGCGAATGGGAGCATTTCTTTAAAAGTGAAATTGCCAATCCCAATCAGAGCATCGAAGAAAAAACCGCGACTATTCAAGAAGATCATATCAAAAATCTGACGCGCGAGGACGGCACGACCAAAAATGTTTATCTTATAAAAAAGGATAATATTCACGACAATAGTTTGCAGGTGATCAACCAATATGCAACAGAAGAAGGCCAGCGCGCTAATCGTTATGATGTGACGGTGCTGGTAAATGGATTGCCTCTTGTTCATATTGAGCTAAAACGCCGCGGCGTTGCTATTCAAGAAGCGTTTAACCAAATCAATCGCTACCAACGAGAAAGTTTTTGGGCTTCGTCGGGGCTTTTTGAATATGCGCAACTATTTATCATTTCCAATGGCACGCATACAAAGTATTACAGCAACACTGTCCGAGCAGAACACATCAAAGAAGCAGGCGAAGGCGCGGCGAAAAAAGGTAAGCGCTCAAGCAATAGTTTTGAATTTACCAGCTGGTGGGCTGACGCTGCCAACAGACCG
>JAZDKA010000015.1:0-4313 GCA_043803385.1 Patescibacteria group bacterium
CTCGATAGAAATTAAAAACAAAAAATATGGCAAAAAAAATTAGAGTCGGGATAATAGGAGTAGGAAATTGTTTTGCCGGACTCATTCAGGGAATCGAATTCTATAAAAGAAATCCTAAGAAAAAAATTATTGGATTAATGAACCAAAAAGTCGGTCCCTATGGCCTTTCAGACATTGAATTTGCCAGCGCCTTTGATGTCGGCGCGAATAAAATCGGAAAAACTTTAGACAAGGCTGTTTACGCCTCGCCCAATCTCGTTAATTGGCTGGAACTGCCGGCTAGCCAGACAATAGTTATGGAATCGCCGGTTCTGGACGGCATCGGAATTTATGTCCAAAATAAAATCCGGCCGCTCAAGAATCCAACCAAACCCCAAAAATTAAAGAAGATTATTTTAAAGGAATTAAAGAAAACTAAAACAGAAGTCCTGATAAATTATTTGCCGGTAGGAAGCCAAAAAGCCACGGAATTTTGGGCGAGCGCGGCCTTGGAAGCGGGATGCGCTTTCATAAATTGCATCCCTGTTTTTATTGCTTCCGATAAGAGCTGGGGGCGGAAATTTTCCCAAAAGAAATTGCCGCTTATCGGCGATGACATTAAAGGCCAAATTGGAGCAACGATAGTTCACAGAGTTTTAACAAAATTATGCGATGATCGAGGAACTAAGATTGAGAGGACTTATCAATTGAATGTAGGAGGAAATACCGATTTTTTAAATATGAAGGAGCAGGAGAGGCTAAAATCAAAAAAGATTAGCAAAACAAAATCCGTTCAGAGCCAGTTGAAAGAAGAATTGAAAGCTGATGATATTTATGTGGGTCCGAGCGATTTTATTCCCTTTCTGGGCAATAATAAGCTGGCCTTTATCAGAATTGAAGGAAGAATGTTCGCCGATATTCCCTATTCCTTGGAACTCCGATTAAGCGTGGATGACAAGGCTAACAGCGGCGGAATTGTTATTGACGCTATTCGCTGCGCCAAACTGGCGCTAGACCGAAAGACGGGCGGATACATTCCGGTGAGCAGTTATTTTATGAAACATCCGCTGAAACAATATTCCGATTCCGAAGCCAAGAAAATCGTTGAAGATTTTATCCGCCACCGCATTTGAAATTTTTTCAGTTTCCAGTTGTTATACATAAGACATACTAATTTCTTCACTAATTGATGAATTCAGCTGTTGAAGATATCAAATCCCGGATAAACATTGTCGATTTAATCGGGGAATATGTTCGCGTACAAAAAGCGGGCGCTAGCTGGAAAGCGCTTTGCCCTTTTCATCGTGAAAAAAGCCCATCCTTCATGATAAACGAGGAAAAGCAGATCTGGCATTGTTTTGGATGCAATAAAGGAGGAGATGTTTTCGGATTTTTGATGGAAATTGAGGGAATAGAATTTAAGGAAGCGATGAAAATTTTAGCCGAGAAAACCGGAGTAGAGCTTCCGAAATTCAGCAAAAATCAGATCGTGTTAGCCGATAGCCGGAAAAAAATTCTTGAGATCCTGGAACTAGCAATGAAATTTTATGAAAAACAGCTTTGGGACGGCGCAGGAAAAGAAAAAATACTTAGTTATTTGCGGGAAAGGGGATTAACCGATAATTCAATTCGAGAATTCAGGCTGGGATATGCGCCGAATGGGTGGAGAAATCTATTGGATTTTTTGATAAAGCGGGGATATTCCATCGAAGAAATAAACAAAACTGGATTGCTGGTGAATAAATCAGTGAACAATGAACAAGAATCAGTGAACAACAATTTGAATAATAAAGATACTGGTCACTGGTCACTGGTCGCTGGTCACTGTTATGACCGTTTTCGCGACAGAATAATTTTTCCAATTATGGATGTGATGAATAATGTAGTTGGATTTTCGGCCCGCGTTGCTCCAGGAGGAGACGAAACGCAGGCAAAATACGTGAATACTCCGGAAACTGAAGTTTACCACAAAAGCAAAGTCCTTTATGGAATAAACAGGGCCAAGCAGGAAATAAAAGGCAAAAATTCCGTTATAATCGTAGAAGGCAATATGGATGTTATTGCGGCGCACCAGGCGGGAGTAAAAAATACCGTGGCAGTTTCCGGGACAGCTCTCACTCCTGACCAAGTGGACACGCTGAAAAGGTATGCTAACAAATTCAAAATGCTTTTTGATATGGACAATGCCGGAGAAAAAGCGACAGAAAGAAGCGCGGAAGTTTGCTTCCAAAAAGATGTTAATGTTTCGGTGATAACTCTTTCCGGAGGAAAGGATGTGGCTGAAATAGTCCAGAAAAATCCTAAAGAATTTATTGAAGCTGAAGAAAGCGCAGTTCCGATAATGGATTATTTTTTCGGAACATTTTTCAGAAAATATGACAAAAACAAAGTTGAGGACAAAAAAATCATAGCTTCAGGGCTTCTTAGCATGATCAAGAATTTCGGGAATGCCATTGAAAAATCGCACTGGATAAAAAAACTATCGGAAAAAATCGAAGTCGGAGAAAATATTTTGCTCGAAACTCTGAAAAAAGCGGAGAAAAGGATTAAAGGAGGAAATAATTTCGAAGCCGTGGAAACAAGAAAAAATTTGAAATCCCGGACAGAAATAATCCAGGAAAAAATAGCCGGAATAATGCTCAATTTTCCTCCTGCCTGGAAAGATATTTCTAACGATATCTCAAAAAAAGAATATTTAGAAAACAACCGCCAGCTGTTTCCAATTTTTGAAATGGCCGAGGGGGCCCAGTATAAATTCGAAAATTTTATTTCACTTATAAATAAAAAAGAAGAAAAGGATTTTTTCCAGAATCTGTATTTCGAAACCAGATACATTAGAGAGGAAGAAGAATTTGCTGAAAATGATTTTTCCGATGCGAACGATCAGATTGAATATCTTCTTGGAGAGCTGAAAAAGGAAGAAAATAAGAATAAATTGAATGTAATCTTCAAAGACATTAAAAAGGCGGAAGAAAACAAGGACAAGGAAGGGAAAATGTTGTTAATTAATGAGTTCGATAAATTGTCTAAAGAAAATAAGTAAACTACGAATTACGAATTTTTTACAAATATACGGATTAGTATATTCGTATATTTGTATCTGATTTGTAATTCGTAGTCATTATTATGAAGAAGAAGATTAAAAAGAACAAAGCGAAAAAGAGAAAGGTTTCAAAAAAAACCAAAAAGAGGATCGCGCCCGGAAAGGCGAAGAAGGCAAAGAAAAATCCAAGAAAAAAAACCAGAAAAACAGCGAGAAGGGCAAGGAAACAAAAAAAATTCAGGAAAAAGCCGGAAAAAGCAAGAATTTCAGGAAAACCAACGGAGGAAATGTCCGAAGAAGAAACCAGGGAATTTTTAGTCAAAGACCTCATGGAAAGGGGAAAACAGAGAGGCTTCGTGACTGAAGACGAAATTATCCATATTCTGCCTGAGGTTGAAAAGGACATCGACCATCTTGAAAATCTTTATGAAAAATTGGAAACGACTGGAATAAAAATACTCAATTCCGAAGAAGGAATGATTAGGATCGATACTAAAAAAGAATCAGAAAACTACGAGAAAGGGAAAAAGAAAAAATCGAAAAAAACTGATATTTTTGTTCCGGAAGAAATTGGAGACGACTCGACCGATTCAGTGCAGATTTATCTTCGTGAAATTGGAAGAGTTTCGCTTTTAAATGCTGAAGAAGAAATAAAACTGGCTAAGGCCAATGAAAAAGGCGATTTAGCCGCTAAGCAAAAACTCACCGAAGCAAACTTGAGGCTGGTTGTGAGTATTGCCAAAAAATATGTCGGACGTTCCCATAATCTTTCGCTTCTTGACCTGATTCAAGAGGGGAATATCGGCCTTTTTCGCGCTGTTGAAAAATTCGATTATCGAAAAGGATACAAATTTTCTACTTACGCTACCTGGTGGATACGCCAAGCAATAACGAGAGCTTTGGCCGATCAATCCAGAACAATTCGCATTCCGGTTCATATGGTCGAAACAATCAACAAATATACCCAGGTGACAAGAAGGTTGGTGCAGGAACTGGGCCGCGAACCGCTTCCTGAAGAAATTGCGGCGGAAATGAATTTGGAAGTGGACAAGATCCGCCATATCCAAAAAATTTCCCAAGAAACGGTATCGCTGGAAACTTCAGTCGGGGACAGCGATGATGACAGCGTGCTTGGAGATTTCATTGAAGACACGGAAACGATTATGCCGACCCAATCGGCCTCAAGGAAACTTCTCAAAAATCATGTCAGCGAAATTTTGGCAGAGCTTACTCCCCGCGAACAGAAAATATTAAAGATAAGATTCGGCTTGGAAGACGGAGTGACGCACAC
>JAZDKA010000016.1:0-35742 GCA_043803385.1 Patescibacteria group bacterium
TGGCTTCTCACTGGATTTTGAAGGGTGATCGGGAGCTCTTTTATTTTATATCCGAATTTTTCAGCGATAAAAATTGTTTCAGCGTCAAAAGCGAATCTCTTGGTTGTCAAAAGGGGAAAAATTTTCATTGCCGCATCGCGCCGAAAAACTTTGAATCCGCATTGAGTATCCTTAACTTTATAATTATTGGTAATCACTGTTCTTATCAATCTAAAAGCTTTCTCCATTATTGCCCGATACCAAAGAACTTTTTTTATAATCTTTCCTCCAGGAACAAATCGGGAAGCAATCGTTATATCATATCCATTTTTTATTTCAACTATGAATTTTTCCAGTTCTTCGATAGGAATAGCCATATCTGCGTCCAGAAACATCACAATTTCTCCTTGACTTTTTAACATTCCATCCCGAACCGCTTTCCCCTTCCCTTCATTTTCGTAGTTATCTATTATTAAAAGCGGTATTTCGTTTTTAAATTTCTTTAGTTCATTAATTGTTCCGTCAGTGCTTCCGTCATTTACCGCGATAATTTCAAAATTCCCAAAGCTTTCTTTGAGATATTTGAATATCTTTTTTAAATTATCATAAATAGTCCGTTCCTCATTAAAGCAAGGAACAACTACTGAAATTTTTTCTGTATGCATCTGCTGGTGCCTTTATTTTTTATGCTTCCGGCTCGGTCCCGGATAATTCCTCCTGGACTTCAGCCGACTTTTTTCTGGAGATTATTTGTTTGATGATTCCCAAATCCTCTTTTTTTATTTCTCTTAAAATATACAAAACTAAAAGATATAAAGCAAATAAGATTGCTGACCAAAAAATAAAAGTTATTTCTCCTTTGGGAAAAAACAGAGAAGCCGCGTACATTAGCCCGGCGGAAAAAATAGTTTTAAGTAATGTTTTCAATTTTATCAAAACTCCAAATTCTTTCCCCAAATAATATAATATCCACAGCATTACTGTGAATGAAGCGATTGTCGTGGCGATGGCCGAACCAGTGATGGAATATTTTTTAATGAGAATATAATTTAGAATAACGTTAATGGCAAATCCAAAAATTGAAATCCACATT
This sequence comes from Patescibacteria group bacterium, assembly GCA_043803385.1. Lineage (GTDB taxonomy): Bacteria > Patescibacteriota > Minisyncoccia > Moranbacterales > JAKLHP01 > JAKLHP01. Next base: position 1,073 of record JAZDKA010000016.1, read on the forward strand.
ACGATCTTGGTTTTTCCGGCGCCGTTAACAGCAAAGCTCATCACGTAGAAAATGGTTAAGAATCCAATTCCATATTCCAAGATCGACATCGGAAGCGCGCCAGACGCGTATCTTGCCCCGTAGAAGTCGATTAAAATCGGCCTGGCATAAATTGACATTAGAACTATTAAAGGCACCAGGAGGATAAGCATAATCCGGAGCGACTGGCCGAGAATTTTCTTGGTTTCCTCGTGGTTGTTCTGCGAAGTGGACTTGGAAACCATCGGTAAGAGGAAGATGGTCATGGCATAGAAAATATAATAGGGAATTCTCCCTACGGTGAGAGCCGCATTGTAAATTCCGGTCAGCTGGTCGTTTCGAAGGATTCCCTTGACCATATATAAATCAATGCTGATAAGAAGTTCATAGGCCAGAAAAAAGATGACAATTTGCCAAGCGTAGTTGGTTAATTTGCGCCAGTCAAATTCAATATTGGAGCTAAGCTCCGAAGTTTCGGAGCTTAGCTCCGGAGAAACCTTAAACTTATCAACTAAATACGCCACCAAGAAAACTAATCCGGGAGCGATGATATATCCAACAATCGAACCCTCAACTTTGAAAAAATAAGCCAGTCCGATTACAAAAGCAATTCGAAAAATTGACCGCAGGGTTTTTAATGTGGCTTGCAGATTGAATTTATGAAGTCCGGTGTAGTAGGAAAAATAGAAAGAAGCGGCGGCAAAGGCGGGAATAATGAGCGTTGAAATTCGGAAAAGGGGAATGAGAGTCGGGTCTCCGAGCGCTTTACAGATCAAAGGAATGGAAAAGAAAAATATAATAGTTATTCCTCCAATAATAATCGTTTGAAGAATTACCGCCTGGCGCTTGATTACTTTCACCATTCTGGGATTAGTTTCAAAATATTCGCTGATGTATTTTGCCATAGCGGTCGGAATCCCGTTTCCAATAAGTATTATAACCATCGTCGTAAGTGTAATGATAATTCCGTATCTTCCGTAATCCGCCGGTCCTAAAAATCTTCCCAAAACGCTATGAATAACAAAACCGGAGAGATTGAACAATATCTCTGAAAATGTGACCCACAAAGCTGATTTGGCGAGATTTTTTTGCATTAAATTAAATTTTTTATTTCCTCAAAAACTTCTTCTTTGCTTCTGTTTCCGTCAATAATTTTTAAATTCCAAATTTTTGCGTAATTATCATAAATTTCCCTTTTCTTTTTTAAATATTCAATTCCTTGATCTGGTTTTTGTTCACGCTGCATTATTATTTCCGGATCAGTTTGGAGATAAATTGCAATATCCGGCTTCCTAACATCCGGTGTTGGGAGATTCCTAATACTGGATGTTAGTGTGGATAAATATGCTATATTAACAAAACTGTCATAAAAATATCTATCAGTTAGAATAAAATCATGCCCTTCTTTTTCTAATTTTCTTGCTATTTTTTTAAATCTGAAAATATCTATTTTCAAAAATATTTTTCGAAGTATTATCCTTAATTTCCCAGACTTTGTGATGCCCTTGCCTGCATTTAATACACTAGTCTGCGGTCGCGTGCTAGTGTAGCATGTTTTTTTTGAGAATAAATCGGATATTTTTTTGGCAATTCCAAACTGGATAGCGTGAAAATAAAAAACCCGCTTTCCTTGCGATTCCAGATAGTTTTTCAAAAGTTGTATTTGAGTAGACTTTCCACTTCCGTCTAATCCTGATATAGAAATAATCTTCATTTTTAGTTTATAAAGTTATAAAGCTTTAAGGTTCATAAAGTTTAAATAAAAAACAATGCTTTATAAGCTTTAAGAACTTTATGAACTTTTAACTTATTAGCTAATACATCAACACTGCTACCGGTTCCATTTTTGCCACCACATTTATTATTTTATTGTCCACCATTCCGCTAATCACTTCCTCAATATCTTTGTAATACGCACTATCCTGCAAAATGACGCCTTTGGAAGCGGCATTATACAATTTTACGTTTCTTGATTCTACTTTTTCGAAAAGCGCCTTCTTATTTTCCGGAATTCCTGTTTCTGCTTCGCGTCTTCTTCCCGTTCCATGTGGGGCGGAAAAAAATGTAGAAACATTTTCATCAGTTCCGACGCCGATATAAGCTGTTGTGGCCATAGACGAAGGTATGAAAACTGGTTCTCCGGTAATACTAAAAATTGGATGATTTTGCATTCTCGAAGGGCCATTGGCGCGAACCGATCCGTTTCGATGGACCCAGACATCTTTTTCAAAATGATTTTCTTTTTCAATAGAAATATGGGGAGCATCATACAGCATATCCAGCTCAACCTGCTGGCCGAAAACTCTTTCCATCGCTTTATCTATCTGGTCGGTTATAACAGTGCGATTAGCAAATCCAAAATTGGCCGAAGCCCGGTGGGCGCGAATAAACATTCTCCCTTCCAGGCTTCCTTCTTCATATCCAAAAAAATCTCTGATATTTTCATATCTTTTAATTTTCTGGTATAAGTGCCGGTAAACTTTCTTAAGCTGGCTATTAAAGAGGGAAATTCCGAGCTCAAGCATCATTTTTTGGCTTCGGTGCTCCTTGACCTTAGGAGTATACATGTAGGAAACATATTGTCCGACCAATCCCGATCCGGTATGCATAAGGAGGATGTATTGTCCTGGATATATCCCAAATTTTTGCGCTATATCTGGATCTTTTATTTCAGTAACTTTCATGAGATCCAAAAAATGGTTTCCAGCCGCTCCCAAAATTCCCAAGCGATACTGGGCGATTTTCAAAAATAATTTTGGAATAACATCCAGAATTTCCCGCACGGTTGGAATTTCTCCGCGGAAAAAATTTCCGCCCTCGTATGAATTTTCAATTTCATTTTTAGTCCTGGTCTGGAAAAATTCTTTGAGCGGATCAATTCCGTCGCGGGCAATGTCTACCGCCATTTGATAGGGAATTTTGATTCCCTTGAATTTTTTGGTCGGAACGACTTTCACCAATTCTTCAAAGAGTTCGTTGATTTTTTCCGGAGTGGCATTATTTTCATTCAAGCCGGTTTTCAAAAATCTCATTCCGCAATTGGGGGCGGTGTCATTGATTTGGGGGAAAAGAAAACGCTCGCTGGCGGCTACCGTTCCGGTCGGAGCTTTTCGTCCTTTTTTGGGGTGGACATCGCTCATGGCGGCAATATGGTGGAAAAATCTTTCATCCTGGGCAATAAATTCCAATTGTTCGAAAGTTTTGTTATCGGGAAGCAGATTTTCCGACGCGTGAAAAACAACCGGAATTTTCATGTTCGGAGCTTGAAGTTGTTTTTTATTGTTGGTTATGCTTTTTATATTAAAATCGCCCATTGTGAACTGACTACGAATTACGAATCAAGAACAAATATACTAATATACTAACGTACCAATTATTCGTAAATTCGTACATTTGTATAAAATTCGTAATTCGTAGTCTAATTTATAAATTTCGGTAAATTTCCTGATATTTTTCTGCTACCTTTTTGATATCAAAGTTTTCTTCTACAAATTTTCTGGCGTTTCTGCCAATTTCTATATATTTCTCTTTATTTCCATATGTATCTGCGAGTTTCCCGGACAGTTGTTTTATATTTCCTGCTTCTATTCTAACAGAATTTTGTCTATTTGCGAACTCCTGGAGAATCGGAATATCGGAAATAATTACCGGTTTTCCGCAAGCCATAGCTTCGACAACAGCCAGAGGCACATCGAATTTTCCTTTCATATTGCGGACTGGAAAAATACTAACGTCGCAGAGATTGAAAATATCCTGCATCTGGTAGCTTCCATCGTCGTGAAATGCCACCTTACCTAAGATATTATTTTTTTTCAAAGTCTCAATCACTTCTTTTTTCTTTTGGGCGTCTTTTTTATTTTTTATTCGGACAACGAGCGACAATTTGGCATTCGGAATTTTTTTGGATGCTTCAATGAAACTATCAATCACATCATCAATCGCTCCGAGCCTCGTGTATTCTCCGGCGAAATTAAGTATGAAATCGTAAGGAGAAAAACCGAATTTTTCCAAAAGCTGCGGTTTTTTGGAAGCAGGGAAGAATAAGCCGGTGTCTATGCCAGGATAAATTCTTCTTGCATTTTTAAATCCTAATTTTTCCAGCTTGTTTTTTGAATAGTCGGAGTAGGTAATAATTAAATCGGCGAATAATATTTTTTTCAAATCTTCATCAGAATACAAATCTTCCCGGAGTGTGGCGACTGTTTGAATCGTCCTTGCTTTGCTTTTAACAAAATTTTTAATTAAAAATGAATTCTGTTTGGTGGGCGTAAATATATAATGGAAAATATCAAAATTATTTCTATTTTTACGGAGAAATTTAAAGAGTTGTATTTTTTGTTTGAGTCCGAAGTCGATAGAGTTATAAATGGATTCTTGGATAATATTTGGCGGCAGATTTGGTAGTTTGCCATTAGTCAGAATATGAATTTCAAAATCTTTGATATTTTTGGCAAGATAATAGGCAAAATTCTTGGAAGCTTCACCCCAAGGAGGACAGATCGGTCTGGTTACTAATAATATTTTTTTCATATTTGACAAATAATCTATTTTTTATATAATTTAGTTAATGTCGTCAAAAAGGAGGTGTTTTATCTGAAGACAGAAGAAACTGGTTTAGATTCAAGGGGGTTCTTTAGCGGACTTGGCACTGGAATTATTCCGTTTGCTGCCTATCATGGCAACCATAAGTCATTAAGTATTATGTATGGCATAATTCCTTGGCTAGCTACTGAACCCCTCCAAAAACCTATCCAATGGCCATTTATTGCAATGTCATAATGGCTTTTTTTATTGCAGATTTTTATATATTTCTTTTGAATTATTATCGGTACTTACCTTGATAATAATTTTCTTGCCGTCTAAGTTTTCGAAACCCAGTTTTATAAGATTTGTCTCTTTTTTATTACCCTTAGCGATATTAATATCACCTTCTTTTAATTTATTCTTATCGGCTGATATTTCCCAGTGAAAATTATTTTGATCACTGTTATTCTCAATGGCAAAATCAAGGCTTTCGTCTTTTGGATTTGAAAAATAAACCACCCACCAGTTTTGAGAAACTGGAGATTGCTGTTTAGTTTCGGTGTAGGCGAGGAAACCAAAACTTAAAACAAGAAATAATATTAATGAGATTATGATTTTTTTCATTTATTTCTATAATAAATATTAATTTCTTTTCCGCTATATATTTGCCAAAATTCATTTGATTCTTGGAATTGAACGCTGTCAAAAGTCGGATTAACTATCATAAAATTAACACCGAGATCATCGAGGCATTTTTGTCCCTTATCGGTATTTGGTTCCGATATTATCCAAAGCGTGCACATTTCTCTCGGGTTTGTCGTATCTTCATAGCGCTTAAAATAACCCCGCGAAAACGGATAATTATAATCTCCCATGAAATAAAGCTTTATCCAAGAATCAGCAGTGAGATAATTATGGTCTTTGGCTGCCAAATCTTTTCCGGAAACTTTTTCAGAAAGATATTTAGAAGCGTCGAAGGTCTGCATCGCTTTCTGGAAATTTGCTCCCGCACTTAGCGATTGAGAATTGTCGTAAAAACCATTGGCCAGCATGAAAGCATAAAACATGAAACATATAACATAAAACATTTTTTGATTTATATAATATTTTCCATCAGTAGTCCTAAGTTTTTCAAAAAAATATGCCAGGGCGAAAGCGCCGGAAATTGCCAGAGGAAAAGAAATGTAATTGGCGATACGAGTGGAGGGAAGGTCGAGAAACAGCCAATCGGGCCGGATAGACATCGCGAAAAGCGCTATTCCCCAGCCCGCAACAATCACATTTTCGTAATTATTCCGCTTCTTGATAACCAGGAGAATTATTATTCCAATAAGTCCCAGAGCCATTCTGGCTTCTCCGGCAGTTTGCTTTAATTGAGTGAAAGTTAAGCCAGCTCTGGTTTCTTTTGACGGTCCGCCGACAGCGGTATTAATAACGCTGGTATTCAAGTAAGCGGGAGTATAAACCGCAAGAATTAAGAAGCAAGAAAAAAGGAACAAGATTATTATCTGCGGTTTTATCAGTATTTTTAGCCATTCCTTTATGTGAAAAAAAATATTTTTTATGTTTAATATGGCAAATATCAATAAAGTGAAGATGAAAACAAAGATAAAAATAAAAGTGCTAAGGTGATGAGTGTAGGCTAGTCCGAGCATTGAAAAAATAGATAGAGATAAAAAAGTCGATTTTTTTTCTTTCAGCGCCCTAAATAGAAAATATAAAGCAACTGGGATCAATAAATTTCCGATAGTGTTCCCGATTACTCCTCCGCTGACGAATTTTGCCTGTGAAGACGAAATCGCATAAAGCGGTCCCAGAAGAAAAAGGGAAATTATGGCGGCGTTTTTTCCAAAACTGTAATTTTCGAAAAGCCTTAAAGCAAGGATAAAAATTGCCAAGATTCCCGCGATATGGATCAAGAATAAAATCAATGATGGGAAATAGGAAATGAAATCGATTCCGGAAATCAAGTTTATGGCGGAAAAAATCAGATGTTCTCCGATTATGAAATCGGCGATATTTTGTGGCTGGCTTACTTCATAGTTTCCATTAACTTGAATAATGTCGCTTTCCTGATAAACCGGAAGCTTTCCGGTTTCCGTGATGGTTTTCGACCAATACATATGATGGCCAAGATCAGTCGAGGTGGGAAAGATGGAATTTTTAAAGTAAGCAGTTTTAATAAAAATCGTTAAAAATAGCAGAATTATTATCAAAATCTTTTGGTTTTTGGAAAAATTAAAGATGTTATTATTCTCGTCTTTAAATTTGGAGACTCCTTCTTCTTCACTTAACATCGATCGACGGTAAGTGAAGAATCGTATGATTTTGTTAATTGCGAAACAAATGGCGGAAAATAATAAGACAGCGGTAATTATAGAAATTTTATCGAATAATATTCCCGATTTTCCCATTAAAATCATCAATAAATCGACAACAATAATGCTGAATCCAAAAGAAAAAATGAATCTTTCGAGAGAATTAAATAATTTTTTTCTCGTTTCAATGGCGAATATCAAAAAATATCCGGGAATAAAAAGAACCAGAATAATGGAAATGTAAAATAATAGTTGATTTGATATAAAACTAATCATTATTTTGTTTGGCTACTTTTAATGCTTCCAGGCAATAATATTTTATTTCTTTTTTAATTTCAAATTGGGGATTGTCAAGATCTTTTTTTGAAAACCATCTAATATTATTATGCTCGCTTTTTCGTAGTTTTATCTTGTCTGTCTTTGATTTAGCTATGTAGCCCAATGCGATATGGCGATGCTCGTCATTAATTTGATGGATATCTAAAAAAGACGGCAAATATAAGAATTTAATGTGTTTTTTGTCTGGTAATGATTTCTTCGAAAGAATCTCTACTTTTAGTCCACATTCTTCTTTAATCTCTCGAATTAAAGCTTGATCAGTATCCTCATTTAACTCAATATGTCCGCCGATTGGCAACCATAGCTTTAGTTTTTTGTGATCAACCAAGAGAACTCTATCTTTATTAACAATAAGAACATTGGTGACAAAATCAATCAGTTTATGTATGTGCGCCATAGTTAGTTTATAGTTTTCTTAATTTCCTCAAGATATTTTTTTGCAATTATTTCCCACCGGTAATTATCAATCACGAACTGCCTGGCTCTTTCCCCGAATTCTTTTCTAAAATTATCATCAGCCAGTAATTTATTGATCTTCCGTATCCAGATTTCAGAATTTCCCAATTCTGCTAAAAATCCATTTTCTCCATCTATTATAGCATCTTTGAGGCCTTCAATATTAGAGGCAATGACAGGAATTTTGCAAGATGCCGCTTCAATAACGGAAATTCCGAATCCTTCCATATCTCCCGGCACTTTGATATTAGGCTGGATGAATAAATCACAGGTATTGAATAAAATATTTCTTGTTTCATCTGTTACGTATCCCAATATTCTCACTCTATTTTCAAGATGGTTTTCTTTTATGGCATTTTCAATATTTCCCTTGTCCGGACCATCTCCGGCAACAATATAAATTACATTTTCCGGAAGTTTTGGCAAAACATTCCGGATGAACCAAGCAACGCCCTTTCTTTTGGCCAATCTCCCGGAAGTTAGAAGAAATTTTTTATTTTCTATTTTTTCTCCAAGCACTTTTTCCAGATCTTCTTTTTCATAATTTCCCAAAAATTTATCGGTATCAACCCCATTGGGAATAAAAACAATTTCCGGTAGCGAACATTTATTGCGGTCGCAAGAAATGTTCGCTTCTTCATTTTTAATATTTTCTGAAATATTTAGTTTTTCTTTTGCAACTTTTGCTGTTTCGTTTCCGACGGCAATTAATTTATCCAGTTTTTTAATGAAAATATTAACCCAAAATTTTTGATAAATCCCGCTTTTGAAAGTTAGGTCTAATCCATGCACCACGCAAATTACAGGCTTGTTGTAAAAAAGTTTTGCTTTCCAGCCGACTATTGAAAGGACGCCGTCTCCTAGAAGGAGAGCATCATATTTTCGCAAATTAAAAAGAGTGTAAAGGGTGGCGAAGGGGAGAAAAAGGGGTAAAAAAATTTTGCCATATTTGTTGGCAATAATTTTTACTTCGGCGATTTTTCCCAGCCATTTCCCAAGTTCGTAGTTCTGATTCTCAATCCCGCCGACAATCGGCGGATAAGCGCGGGAAATAAAAAGTATTTTCATAAATGAAAATCAATGCTTTATACTATAATGATTTTTTTATTCTTTGCCATCGAGTTTTCCTCTGACCTCTTTTAATTTTCTTTCATCATCTTCTTTTTGCCATTTAGCATCATCAATCCGGTTGCTTCTATTGCCTCCTATTCTCCGATACTTTTCAAATATTTCCTCCGCTTCTTTCGGGTCTAGCTGTTTTCCATCGGCTAAACTTCTGATGATTTCATTTTTAAATATAGATCTACCACCCATTGGCCTCATATGTACTTCAATTTCTATTTCTCGTCCATCTTTTATCATACCTTTCAATAATATGTTTCTATCATCTGTATACTCAAAAGTTACATCGGAATTTATTATTTTATCTTTATATTCAGCACGTTGTTTTTGGCCAAGCAAACTACTAGAGTTTTTTTCAAGATCTTTTTTGTAAAAAGCATCCTCCGCTTTGGCATCACTTCTTACTATATCTTCTGGATCAATTCCTTTTTCTTTGGCAATTTTTGTAGTTCTTTCTTCGTACCCTTTTAATTTTTCCTCGGGTGTTTTTGTTGTTGGCGTTTCGAATCCCATAGTTTTTTATGGCACATAATATGCTTCCGTGCTATTGGAAACATAATAGTAGCCCTTAATGGTTTATAAAAATTATTGAAAATTATTTCCTATACTTATCCTTTTTCCACTGGTACATTATTTCTTCTTCAAGCTGGCGGTTGGATTTAATCATATCGGCAATGAGGGCGAAGACGAGAAGCTGGATTCCCACCAAGAGAAGTGTAATGGAAGCCAGGAGATAGTTGCGGTAAGGCGTGATTTTGAAATCATGGAAGTACATTACTGCAAAATAAGCAAGAATTACAACGGAAGCGATAATTAATATCAAAGCCGGAATCCCGAAAAACTTCATCGGACGAACATCGCGGATAGCCTTCAGGATTATTCGGGAACTGTTGTTCACGTATTTATAGATACTGGAAACAACACGCGATTCTCTTTCCTGAAAATAGGTAACTTCCACAGGAACCCAGAGCACCTTTAGGTTTTTTCCGATGGCATCGATAATTGTCTCTTGGGTATAAGTAAAATTCCCGGGAAGGTTTAATCTTAATAATGTTTCCCGATTATAAGCTCGGAATCCGCAAGTAAGATCGTAAATTTTGTGATTGAGGAATTTTCCGATAATTCCTGCCGCAAAGCGATTGAGGAAACTTTTTATCCAGGGAATATTTCTAGCCTTATGTTCCCCAAAACGGTCGGCACTTACCATGTCGGCTTCTCCGTCAAGGACGGGCCTAATTAATTTGGATATGTCTTGGGGATTGAATTGTCCATCGGCGTCAATATTAACCATAATGTCTGCTCCGTTTTGGAGCGCTTTTCCAACAGAAGTTTTGAACGTTACTCCAATTCCGCGGTTGATACTGTGAGAAAAAACAAAATCAGCTCCGGCTTCTCGGGCTTTTTCAATGGTTTTGTCTTTTGACCCGTCGTCTATCACCTGTATAAGGACTTCGTCGATTCCTTCAAAATTCCGGGGGATTCTTTTTATTGTTTCAGTGATTTTTTCTTCCTCGTTGTAGGCGGGGATGTTGACGATTAGTTTCATTATTTCTTTTTAATGATTAATTTCGGATTGACGCAATTGAAATCGCACTGGGCGCCGTCGGTGCCCTTATGGATTAATTCGCTCTGGCAATCGCTTAATCTTTTTTGGCATTCAGTCCTGCTTTCTTTAAAATAGTCTCTGTTTGGCTCATAGCCAAAATAATTCAGCACGAAATAGGCGACAACTGCCAGTCCCGCCAGCCAGATGATGAATTTTATCAAGCTCCACATAATTTTATCTTCTTCCTATTCCTTTGTAAACAATGCCCATTTTTTTGATGGCTTCTTTATCGAGGCAATTTTTTCCGTCAATTACAACTTTAATTCCATTTTTCTTTAAATTTTCCGGATTTATTTTTTTGAATTCATTGTGGTCAGTAGCTAAAAGTATCGCGTCTGATTTTTTGAGCAATTCTCCGAGGCTTTTCACGCTTGATTTTTCCAGAACATAAGGATCAAAAACCAAAACTTCGGATTTATTTTCTTTTAGAAGCTTTACTATTTCCTTAACGGGAGATTCTCGAAGATCGGATACGTTGGCCTTGTAAGATAATCCCAAAACCCCGACAGTAGTTCCTTTGAGCGGCATTTTAACTTCATTAAGAGCATCCTGAAGAAGCTCTACGGTATATTCAGGCATCGAGAGATTTACTTTTCTGGCGATTTTCATAAATTCGTGGTCAAATCCGGAAAGTTTAGCTCTTTCGATGAGATAATATGGATCAACCGGGATGCAGTGTCCGCCTACGCCGCAGCTTGGCCAGTGAGCCATAAAAGAAAATGGCTTGGTAGCAGCTCCCCTGATCGCTTCCACGACATCAATTCCTATCTTATCAAAAGATTTCGCCAATTCGTTTACGAAAGCGATATTAACATCGCGAAAAGAATTTTCTATGATTTTTACCGCTTCGGCTTCGCGGATGGAGCTCATCTGCATAATCTGGGCGTCAACTATGTTTTCGTAAAAATCAGCCGCTCTTTGAAGGCCTATTTTGTCAAATGAGCCGACCACGCGGGCGATGTTGGTCACATTCCACTTGAGATCTCCCGGGTTGATCCGTTCCGGGCAATGAGCCAAATAATAATCTTTTCCCACTTTATATCCGGCTTCTTGAAACATCGGTTCAATCACTTCTTCGCAAACTCCGGGATTGACAGTTGATTCAATGATCACCAGCTGTCCTTTTTTGAAATTTTTGATAATTGATTCAATAGCACCTTTCACCGGAGATAAATCCGGAAGTTTTTTTTCATCAACCGGAGTTGGAACACAAACGATTGAGATATCGCATTTTTTAATTACCGCGGAATTGGTAGTAGCGTGGATGTTAACTTTCGGAAGATTTATTTCCAAAAATTCTTCTTTTATCGGAGTTTTTCCAGAATTTATTTTTTTAATCTTTTCCTTGTCATTATCCAGCCCATAGACAGCATAACCTCGAAGCGCTGCCTGAACTGCTAAGGGAAGTCCGACATAGCCGAGCCCGATAATACATACTGATTCTTTTTTCTTTGCCATAGCCATTTTTCGAATATTTAAACATTACTGCTTCACTATATCAGATAAACTGCTATTTAGCAACGCCGGATGTTGACAAAAATTAAAATTAGTGCTATGCTTTTCGGTTAATTATTAAGCATGAAATATGGATAAATTAGAGATGATTTTTCATTTAGGAGTCCAGGCGGTAGCGGCAACAGTTATAGGAATCCTTGCTTTTGAGGCATACCGGGGAGCTAACATTGTTTTTGGGCTTATAAGATAAATATATGACTTACGCATTTGCCTCTGCCAATCCGCTGCTCCGGCGCGATGACGGACAATTTTATAATCGCGCCTCCGAAAACGGTTTGCCATAGACAAAATGCGTAAGTCCCGTGTTTGAATAAATCCCGCTATAAATGGCGGGATTTATTTTTTTATTTGTGGTAAAATATAATTAGAAGATAATTGCTATTTTTGTCATTCCGCACTTGATGCGGAATCTACACTAGAGAATTACGGAAGCGTAGATTCCTGCTTTCGCAGGAATGACATTGTGAAAATGAAAATTGGAATCAATGCGTCGTTTGCGAGAAAACCAAATACCGGGATTGGGCAAGTTTCAATTAATTTCTTGAAGAAATTAATTGAGAATCATGAATCAAGAATCATGAATCATGAATTTGTTTTGTATTCGGAAGAGGGCATTGATTTGAAATTATCAGATAAGTTTACTAAAAAAGTTTTTCTGCCGATTTGGAAACGGGATGATTTGGTCCGAAAGGTTTGGTGGGAAAAATATTTGCTTCCCAAAAAAATCAAAGAAGACAAATGCGATGTTTTTTTGAGCCTTTATCATTGCCCGACAATCATACCCGGCGATGCAAAACATATCATGGTTGTTCATGACATTATTCCTGAACTTTTTCCGGAATATTTGAATAATTCAAGAAAAAGAAAATACTGGAAACTTACTAAAAAAGCTATTCAAAAGGCAGACAAAATAATAGCTATTTCCAGCCGGACGGAAAAAGATTTAATCCAGCATCTTGGCGTGGAACCTGAAAAAATATCGGTGAATTACCCCGACGTCGACGAGATTTATAAAAACGAAGTTTCTAAAGTTAAAAGTGAAAAGTTTTTAAAGAAGTACGATTTAAAGCCGGGATATATTTTGGGAGGCGGGGGATTGGAAGTGAGAAAAAATGCCGAAGGCTTAATTCGGGCGTATAAATATCTTTTGGAAAGCAATAAAAATTTGCATTTTATTAAAAATCTTCCGGATTTGGTCATTTCGGGAAAATTGATGCCAGAGCTGGCTCCGCTGATTACCGACGCGGAAAAATTGGTGAAAGAATTGAATTTGGCTCAAAAAGTGAAATTATTGGATTTTGTCCCGCAGGAAGACTTGCCAGCACTTTATAAAAATGCATTGGTTTTCGTTTATCCGTCAATATATGAGGGATTTGGGCTTCCGGTTTTAGAGGCGATGAATGTGAGAACGCCGGTGATAACCTCGAAAAAATCCTCGCTTCCGGAAGTCGGGCGCGACGCGGTTTTATATTGTAATCCGGAAGATGTCCATGATATTGAAATGGTGCTTCGCAATGTTATTTTAAATGAGCATTTGAGAGATGAATTACGAAGGCGTGGAAAAGAACGGGCGAAAAATTTTTCCTGGGAAAAATTTATGGAAAAATTATTTAGGATAATTAGCAATTTTAAATAAAAAGCCATCTATTTTTTCTCACTTTAGTTGAAGTGTTAAAAAATAGATGGCAGTTGCTTATTCTGTATTTCCTATCTTTTCATTAGTATAATTGCTATATCCCTTAGGCACAAAGTTGCTTCAAATAATATAAGAGATATAGCTAAAGTACACAAGATAATTACAGCTGATACATTTTTTGTTTCCTGGTCCATTGAACCTCTTGAGCCCAAGAATGCCAGCACCATAATAAACAAAGCTACCGCACCGTAGAAAAATTCAATCAAGTAAATCATTGCTGCCTCCTTATCATTTAGTTAGCGTTATCGAACGTTTAATGTTATATTTTTTCCAACAATTTGTCAATAGTCTCACCAAAACCAAGTATTATCTTATCGTGGCGAATGTTTTGCTGGTTTTCTTTTTAATTTTGCTTTACAATTTGAAAGTTTTGCCGATGCGCTTGGGAGATTTTGTATTTTTCTCATTAATCTATTTAATTTTCGCTCTGTACCGTCCGGGCTGGAGCTTTTTGTTTTTTGTCGGAACGATTGCATTGGAAAATATTAATCTGGCGCCGGAAAGTTTGGGGATTTTTATCCGTCCTTATCAAATAATTGGCGCTTTGACGATTTTTTCTTTGCTGCTTCGGCATTATACCAAAAGGCTTAATTTTGAATTGGTAAAATTGAAATGGTTCGACTACGTGGTTGGAATTTTTATATTTGCCGGTTTTTTGAGTTCTATTTTTGCTCTTGATAAAGGAGCTACTTTTAAGCAATCGATAATTTTGCTTTTTTTTGTTGCTTTGTATTGGTTAGTTAGAAATTATATCCAAACGCTGGAAGATCTTAAAAAAGTAATTCCATTTTTTCTAGGTTCTTCTGTTATTGTCGTTTTTTACGGAATTTGGCAAAATATCAGATTTGTGCACGGGCTAAATTCTTTTGAGGTGATGCTAGGAAGGCCGAACGCGACCTTTACGGAAGCGGATTGGCTAGGAATATATCTGGTGATTTTGATAGCTGTAATATATCTTATAATTTATCAAATTTCTAATTCACCTAATTACCTAATTTCTAATCAAATTCCAAATCCCAATTTTCAAAATACTAAATACAAAATACTAAATACAAAATACTTCATACCCATCGCTTTATATTTATTACTCATTTCTGTTTTTATTCTTTTAATTTTAACCGTTAGCCGCAGTGCTTGGCTGGGGGCGGGATTTATCACCCTAGTATTTTTAAAAGCGATTCTTACTAATTTTTCTTTTAGATTTCGCGAATGGCGAGGAAAAGAATTAATGCGCCAACTTATTTTTATTGCTATCGCATTGATTTTAAGTTTTGGAATTGTTTACTTTTTTAAGCTTACTAATTTTCAATTATTTAATCGGGCGCAAAGCACCAGTTCCGGACTTCAGAAAATAACTGTTGCTTGTGAAAGTGATTCTGATGCTCCGGAAAAAATTGGAGAAGTTTCAGAACTGGAACAATATGGCTGTAGTCATATAAATCTAGAAGAAATAAATCAGGAAAGAGAAGAAGGATTTGAAATACGAGAAATTTATCGAACCGATCCAAATGTGAATATTCGAAGCCAAATTTATCAGAAATCGGTGGCAGAAATAAAAAAGCATCCGATTTTTGGAATCGGCTGGGGAAATATTTCCAATGTTCTGGGAAAAGATGAAAGAGGAACGGGGCTGAATTCCAGCAATATTTTCCTCGAGGTATGGCTCGGAAGCGGTATCCTAGGCCTACTTGCTTTTCTCACTATATGGGTCTATATTTTCGTAAAATCAGTAGTATATTGTGTGCGACGACCCCACACCAAAAGTCTTAATTTATGGCAAAACGATAATTTGTCTGGTAATATTTCGGATGATAAATCAACTCCTGCAAATGATTTTGGTGTAGGGGTAAATTTTGAGAGTAAAATAATTGGGATATTATTATTTTTGATGTTCTTTGCTATTCTAGTTCCTAATATGTTTAATGCTGGTGTGTTTCTCGGGGTTCTATGGTTATTTTTTGCTGTTGCGACTAGCTTGTGATTGAAATAAAACAGGAGGTAATCTCATGGCAAATAAAAAAGAGGATTTGCTAACAAATGTTGAGGTTGTAGGCTCGGTGTTCTTTTGTGTAATGTGGGTCGGGATTTTATTCGGTTTTGTCTGTGTGCTTACTTCGCCAATCAAGTTTTTGAAAATCGGAGAAGTTTATCTGCAAAATCCTGGAAAATGGTTTGCCATACTGGGCTATATCTTTGTCCTCATAGGCTTGGTTGGATGGGGAATATCAACAATGATATACGACAGTAGTAAACTTAAACAGGAGTAAAAACAGACATATTAGGGGATAAAGTGGGGAGAGACTGTCTTGAATGATTCAGTCTCTCCCGTCAATTTGTAATTTTGAATATGCGCATCGGAATCGACATTCGAAATATTGGAAGACAAAGAACCGGCGATGAGGTGGTGTTTTTTAATTTGGTGAAAAGTTTAGCCTTAATCGACGCGAAAAATCAGTACGTATTATTTACAAATATAACTGATAACATAGAACTAGACGGGATTGCACGGAGGTTGGAAATAGAAAATAGATCAAATTTCAAAATGGTTTCCTTGAAATGCAAAAATAAATTTATCTGGAATCTTTGGACGCTTCCCCGTTATCTCAAAAAAAATCCGGTGGACGTTTATCACACGCAATATATTACTCCGTTTTTTATTCCAAAAAGCGTGAAAATAGTTATCCACATTCATGACGTTTCCTTCAGTGCTTATCCAGAACATATTAAAAGATCTGATTTGTTTTTTCTTAACCTTTTAATTCCCAAAAGCCTCAAAAGAGCTGACAAAATTATTGCTGTTTCTGAATTTACGAAAAATGAAATCATAAAATATTATGGAATTAATTCCGACAAAATAGAAGTTGTTTATAACGCGGTAAGCGAAGATTTGGCAGAAGGCGATTATTCCGGAAACGAGTCGGTTGATATTAAAAATAAATATAACTTGCCAGAAAAATTTATTTTATACATCGGCACAATGCAGCCTAGAAAAAATATTCCGTTTTTAATCAGAAGCTTCGCCAAAATTAAAGAAAAAATTCCAGAAATTAAATTAGTGTTAGCCGGAAATAAAAACGCGCACAATTTCGACAAAAGAATAGATGAGGAAATTAAAAAATTAGGGATAGAAAATGAAATAATTTTTTCCGGATTTGTCGATGAAGAAGACAAAGCGGCATTGTTCCGGCTATCTGAAATTTTTGTTTATCCTTCGCTGTATGAAGGTTTTGGTATTCCGATTTTGGAAGCAATGAGCCGGAAAGTTCCGGTTTTGGCTTCCGATATTCCGGTTCACAGGGAAATAGGAGGCGAAGCGGCATTGTATTTCGATATTTCAAGTATTGATGATTTTTCTGAAAAATTGTATAATTCCCTTACTGATGAAAATTTGAGAAATAAGCTAATCAGCTCCGGACTTGAGCGGATCAATCTTTTTTCTTGGCAAAAATCAGCAGAAAAACTGCTGGATATTTATAAAAAATTAATTATTTAACTATTTGAAAACACATGGATAATCTATCAGGCCGAAAAAGCTTCTATGTAAAAGATGAAGTGAAAAAACCCAAAAAAAGAAAATGGCTGAAAATAACATTAATGGTTTTAGCTGTTTTGTTTATTGTTGGGGGAGTAATTGCTTTTAAAACCGGCTATATCCTAAATAAAGTTTCCACCAAAGGAGGACTTTTCAGCAGCCTTCTTCATGCTATTCCTGGAGTTGGAGACACCATTAAGGGAGAAAAAGAGGATAGAATTAATATTGTTCTTCTCGGTATGAGAGGCGAAAATATTCCTGGAGGAGGACTTTTGGCCGACACGATAATGATAATGAGCATCAAGCCTTCAGAAAATAAGGTATCAATGATCTCTATTCCCCGCGATTTGTATGTAAAGGTTCCTGGAACAGAAAATCAGGAAAAAATAAATTCAGTTTATGCCCATGGAATGGAACGCGGAAAACAAGGAGGAATAGAAGACATGGAAAGAGTGCTTGAAGAAATTACCGGACTTCCCATCCATTATGGAGTAAGTATAAATTTTAAAGGATTCACAGACTTGATTGATGCGGTAGGAGGAGTTGATGTTAATTTAGACAAGCCTTTCAATGAATCCGTCCAATTCAATGAAGCGCATGTTTGCGACGGAGATAAAGGCGGAGTATTTACCACACCTAACGGGCAATATGAATATAAAAAGAATGAAAAAGGAAAAATTGTTGCCCAATATCCTCTTTGCACTAACAGCAACCCGGAATGCGGAGGGGATTTCAAGCTTCCTGCCGGAAATAATCATTTGGATGGAAAGACAGCTCTTTGCTATGCCAGATCCCGTTATCAAACTAATGATTTTGAAAGAGCCAAAAGACAGCAATTTATTATCCAGAAAATAAAAGACAAAGCTATGAATATCGGAACGCTTAGTGATTTTGAAAAAGTGAATGCTATGCTCAACGCGCTTGGAGACAATGTCAGGACTGATATGCAGGCTTGGGAGATGAAAAAAGCTTTTTCCTTGTATCAGAATATGCAGAATCCACAAGTTATTCAGAGGGTACTTGAAGATTCAGAAGAAGGCCTTCTTTATCATCCTCAGGAGTCGAATGGAGCAGGATATATTTTGCTTCCCCTGGAAGACAATTATGACAGGATAAAAAGCATGTTCCAGAATATTTTTACAATGAGTAATCAGTCGGATATAAAACCGAAATAAAGTTCATAAAGTCTATAAAGTTTATAAAGTCTATAAAGTCTTAAAGTTTATAAAGTCATTATGTATGATTTGATAATAATCGGAGCAGGACCGGCAGGGTTCGGAGCTTCAATATATGCCGCTAGATATAAATTAAAGCATCTTGTGATTGGAAGTGATATCGGAGGACAAATAGTAAAAACCAGCCGAATTGAAAACTGGGCCGGTTTCGAATCAATTTCCGGACCGGAGCTAATGAATAAAATTAAAAATCAAGCTGAAAAACTTGGGGCGGAAATAGTCCAGGACGAAGTCGGAAAAATCACCAAAGAAAAAGATTGTTTTAGCGTCGAAACAAAAACTGGGAGAAAATATCAGGCTAAAGCAATAATTTTAGCCCTGGGAATGAGGCCGAGAAAGCTTAATGTTCCAGGAGAAGATGAATTTGTTGGCAAGGGAGTTTCCTACTGCGCCATTTGCGATGCCATGTTTTTCAAGCAAAAAGATGTGGCGGTTGTTGGCGGAGGAGATTCTGCAGCCAAGGCAGCTCTTCATTTAGCGGAATTTTCTAATAAAGTAAGAATTTTTTATCTGGATGGAAAACTAATAATGGAGCCGGCTCTTCAGGAAAAAATAAAGCGGAAAGGAAACGTGGAAATGCACGAATGCCAGGAAATTATTGAAATAAAAGGCGAAAGCAAGGTATCCGGAATCGTTTGTAAACTTAAAAATGAAACAAAAGAAATTCCAGTTTCAGGAATTTTTATCGAAATCGGCTCAATGCCTAGTGTTGAAATAGCCAAAAATTTGGGAGTAGCTACTGATGAAGAAGGGTATATAATAGTAGAAAAAGATCAAAGCACGAATATAGCCGGGGTTTATGCAGCCGGAGACGTGACAACTGGCTCTAATAAATTTCGCCAGCTAATTACTTCAGTAGCCGAGGGATCGATTGCGGCCAGTAGCGTGTACGGTAAATTAAAAACTTCTTAATAATAATTGATTAGCTTTTATATCAAATTTGGAATATAATTAAGTTGGTAGTTTATTTCAAGATAACAGTAAATTATCCCAGCACCAATTCCGAAGCAGTCTGTTTTATGTCGAGCTCTTGGTGCTCGGAATCGCCTACGGCTTAACTTTTTTTAATTTTAAAATATAATTTGTGAATTGGTGCGGGATGCTCATTTTTACAGCTGCTCGCTCCGCTCTCAGGTAAAAATGGCATGAAAATTTATAAACAAAAATTTGAAATTAATTCTTCAACGCAGATTGAATTTATTGACCTCACGGACAATGTCCAGGAAATAATTGATAATTCTGGGATAAGAGAGGGGCAGGTCGTGGTTTATTCCCCCCATACCACAATGGGAATAATGGTTAACCACAATGAACCGATGCTGCTTCAGGATTTTTTGAAAATTTTTCATAGGTTAGTTCCGGTGGACAGCCAGTATTCCCATGATTTGTTTGAGTTGAGACGGGGAAAAAGCGCCGATGGAAGAAGTAACGGCCAAGCCCATTGCCAAACTATACTGATTGGAATCAGTGAGACAATTCCGATTGAAAAAGGAAAGATGTTCATCACTGAAAAGCAGTCTGTTTTTGCAGTTGAATTCGATGGGGCCAGAAAAAGAGATATCGTTGTGCAGGTAATCGGAATGTAAATATTATGCCTAAAATCGCCAATGATTTAATAAGAAAAGGATATTTGAAAAGCGATTTGATTATTGACGCGTTTTCCGAAATAAATAGGATTGATTTTGTTCCGCAGGAGCTCGAAAAAGAAGCTGAAGTTGACATCCCTCTTCCTATCGGCTATGGACAAACAATATCCCAGCCGCTCACAGTGGCTTTTATGTTTGAACTTCTGGATCCCCAAAGAGGACAGAATATCTTAGACCTAGGAAGCGGTTCCGGATGGACAACAGCCCTTTTGTCCTATATCGTAGGCTCTGAAGGGAATGTTACTGCTATTGAAAGGATTGACAAGCTTTGCGAGTGGGGAAAGAAGAATGCTGATAAATTTAAATTTGTAAGCGAAGGAATAGCCGAATTTTACTGTGAGGACGGGAGCAAGGGATTTCCTAAAAATGCTCCTTATGACAGAATTTTGGTTTCCGCTATGGTTTCTGATGTCCCAAAAGAACTCAAAAGCCAGCTCAAAATTGGAGGAAAAATAGTAATTCCAGTGCGCAATGATATTTGGTATTTGGAAAAGAAAGGCGAAAATGAATTTTACAAAGAAGAATATCCGGGATTTTCGTTTGTTCCGCTAATTGAAAAATCTTAATTAATAAAAAATATTGTTGCTTAGTAAGCTAAATAAAATTATTATTTTCAGCATTATCCTTGCCATTATATTGGCTGGTTCCTTTTTTTATTTCCATTACCAGGCATATTACTCCTATGGATCATATAGAAATGTGAAAATGTTTAAAATAGAAAAAGGGGATGGAAATGGAACAGTTTCGCAAAAACTGAAAGAAGAAGGGCTGATATCCGGCAAAGCATATTTTTATTACTATATAAAAACTCACAGCTTGATTAATAAAATTCTTCCCGGAGACTATGAATTAAGCGGAAAAATGACGATTCCCGAAATAGCAAGCACTATTACCAAAGAGCAAAATAAATTTGCCAGAATAACTTTTCCGGAAGGATGGGATAGCAAGAAAATGGCAGAGAGGCTTTCGGCCAATGGCCTTCCAGGAGAAGAATTCTTGTCTATTGTTCAAAACCCTCCGAAAGAGCTCACTGATAAGTATTCTTTTTTTAGCATGCTTTCTAAAAATTCATCCCTTGAGGGGTATCTTTTTCCCGATACCTACTTTTTTTCTAAGAATTACAAAGCCGAAGACATAATAGGGAAAATGCTTAGCGATTTCGATACTCGCCTTACTCCCGATATAAGAGAGGAAATAAAAAAGCAGGGAAAAACGTTAGAACAAATTATTATCATGGCCAGCATAATAGAAAGGGAAGTAAAGAGTAATGAAGACCGAAAAATAGTAAGTGGAATTTTCTGGTATAGGATTAAAAATGGCCAGCCTCTTCAAAGCTGTGCCACAATTTCATACATGCTAGGCGTTAATAAAAAACAATATTCCTTTGAAGATACCAGGATAAAGTCTCCTTTTAATACTTATTTAAACAAAGGGCTTCCTCCCGGTCCGATTTCTAATCCGGGAATAGAATCCATAAAAGCTTCGATCCATCCGGCATTCGCTGATTATAATTATTTTTTAAGCGATCCGGAAACAGGCAAAACTATATTTTCCAGAACAATTGACGAGCACAACTTTAATAAAGCCAAGTTTGGGCTTTGACGAATTTAAATTGACAATAATCCAGGCTTTATTATAATTAAAACAGCATTTAATCTTTTAGAATAAAAATAGTATGGACCTAAACCAAAGAGTAAGCGTGAATGTGAGAGAAGGAGAGGGCAAAAGCGGCTCTTTTGGGGTTCCTTTCGGAATTTCAAGAAAATACGAACCTAACGCTGCGGGAGTTCAAGGAGCTCAAAACACAGAAAAAAATCAGAAAATAGTAAAAATCCTTGATTTTATAATAAAAATAAGCCTTTTTGCAATATTTTTTGGAATTCCTTTGTTTTTTACTAATCTTTCTTACCAAGGAATTGCATTTGAAAAGCAGATTTATTTCTATTTTTGGATACTTTTGGCGCTTGTGGCCTGGGGCTCAAAGGGCGGGTATGTAGGAGAAATGAAAATTAGGAGAACTCCTTTGGATTTGCCCATAATCGGCTTCTGGATTTTCTATCTTTTGGCAACTATTTTTTCAGTTGACCAATGGCACAGCTTCACTGGTTTTTTTGGGGATCCTTCCAGAGGATTTATTAGCATTACTGCGATGGTAGTTGTCTATTATCTGATTTTGAGCAATTTTAACGAAAACTTATCAAAATGGCTCATGAAAGCAACTGTATTTTCCGGCATCATTGCCCTTGTCTGGGAGCTGATGAAGATTTTTAATTTAAGGCTTTTTATTCCGCAGTCGATATGGGATAACCTTCCGATAAACACGATAGGATCGCTTCAGAGCTTTGCTGTTTATGCTTGTTTCTTGGTTTTTATATTCATGACTGCAATCTTAAAATTGCAAAACGACGATTCTATATGCTTAATGAAAAAAAGAATTTATTCGTTTTTATATTTTGTTTTAATTGCGGCTTCTCTTCTTGCGATTTTAGTCCTGTATAATTATTTGCCAATATTCAGGAGCTTTCCCATGATCGGATTGGTTGTTGGGTCTGCCTTCTTTCTGATTTTTGTTTTGGCAAAGATAGTAAGGCCAAAGGAAGCTTGGGGGCTGTTTCCAATGGTTGTTTTCATAATAATTCTTGCTTTTCTAATGATAGGGTCAGTAAATATTTCCAGCGTAAATCTTCCTTTTAATGTCAGCATCCCATATCCTACCGTAATGCATATAGCCAGAGAAAGCATTCAAAACAATTTTTTCATCGGATATGGGCCAGGAAATTTTGGATATGCTTTTTCAAAGTTTCTTCCAGCAAATTTTGACAACATGAACCTGCGGTTTTTTGAAGGCGAGGGAATCATCTTCGAATCAATTTCAACGATTGGCGCCATTGGCACCGCTCTCTTAATGATAGCAATCCTTACATTCTTAGGGACAAGCATTTTTCTGCTCTACAGGGAAAAGGAAAAAAACAAGTTATATTCGCTTGGAATTCTCACGGCCACGATTGTTATTTTAATTAACGTAATAACATCGCAGGCAGAAGCGGCAATAGTAATCCTCTTGGTTATTATGTCGGCTTTATCTGCGGGAATATTATTTGCCGAGAGTAATGTTAAGGAAAAATTTATCAACTTTTCCCTAAAGACATCTCCGAAGTTTGCCCTTACATTGGCATTTATTTCTCTTTTGATATTTGCTTCGGTGGCATTCCTATTTGTATTTTTTGGGAAAATTTATATAGCCGATCTTTATATGGGGAAAGCAGTGCGTTCCGAAAAAGTCAGCGAAGAGGGATCGATATCCAAGATTGGAAAAGCTCTTCAGCTTAATTCCAGAGAAGGAAGATATTTTGCCAGGCTAGGGCAAGAATATCTAGTGCTCACTAATGAGGAAATGCTAAAGGGAGAAAATGAAAGGGATGTCAATAAGATTCAAGCTTATCTTTCAACTGGAGTACAAGCAGGAATCATGGGAAGAGATCTGATGAAAAATGATGTTACTGCAATTGAAACGCTGGCCCAAATATACGAAAATTCTGGAATTTATCTATTGGAAGGCCTAGACTTGGCAGAAAAAGAATATCAGAGAGCCCTTGAACTGGAGCCAAATAATCCGAATTTCTATATGAGATTAGGACAGATAAAGAACAGAGTTGCCGCTACTAAAGAAAGCAAAGAAGAAAAGAAAAAATTAGTGGAAGAAGGAAGAGACCTTTTTAATAAAGCGCTGGAAGTGAGAAATAATTATGATCCAGCTTACTATAATCTTGCTTTGTCAGAAGAAGCTCTCGGTGATTTGGATAAGGCTATCGAAGATATGACTAAAGCGGCCATGATTCAGAGAAATAACATAAATTACGTCTTTAATTTGGCAAGAATGCTTCAATCCAGAGGAAAAGATGATGACAACAAAACAGCAGAAAGCCTGTTTAAGGAAATTCTTGGAGTAAATGATAAAGAGATCAATACTCATTTCAATCTGGGCCTTCTTTATGAAAAAACTAACAGAAAATCGGAAGCTATTTCTGAATATCAAAAAGTTATCGATCTCCTTCCCGAAGGATCAGATGATACAAAAAATCAGCTCGAGAAAATGATAAGCAACATAAAAAAAGGAGTGGAAAATACGCCTGAAAATCTCGGGCTTACTAATAATCAAAATGGAAATCCGGCAGATAATTCAGGAGGAGGAAATGCCGATCAGAGTCAAAACCCGGGGCAATAATTTAAAGCATTTACCAATATAAAAATTGATTTTAATATAAGCGCTATTAAAGCGCTTGAAATTCCGTCGCTCGTTCTAAATGAAAAAAATTTTCATTTATAAACTCGCTAGGAATTATAAAAATAAAATTGTTGAAGGGAGGTGAATTATGGTATCAGTACAAACATGGGGGGAAGCAATCACATTGTCGCTCTTGAGCCTCTGGGATAGGTTTGTTAATTTTCTCCCTTCTCTTCTGGGCGCTCTTCTGATTTTCTTTTTGGGGCTTATCGTGGCGGTAGCTTTGGGAAAAGTTGTGGAAAAAATTATTTCTCTTCTTCAAATTGACCAGCTTACCGAAAGGATGAAATTGGGCGACAGATTCAGGAACGCGGGAATCCAGCTCAAAATATCGAAATTTTTTGGAGAATTAGTAAAATGGTTTTTGATTCTAGTTTTCTTGATGGCCGCTACGGATATTTTGAAGCTTACTCAAGTTTCTGAATTTTTGAACAGCGTCATTCTCTACATTCCAAACATTGTGATCGCTACGATTATTTTGTCAGTGGCTTTTTTGTTTGGAAATTTCGTTTATCACGCGGTAAAATCGAGCACCAGGATAGCCGGAGTAATGAGCGCTTCATTTTTGGCAGCAGTTGCTAAATGGGCGATTATTATTTTCGGGCTTTTGGCGGCTCTAATTCAGCTCGGAATTGCAGTATCGCTGGTTAACACGATTTTCATCGGATTAGTCGCGGCTATTTCTCTAGCAATCGGATTGGCATTCGGACTGGGAGGAAGAGAAGAAGCAGCAATGATTCTCAAGAAAGTAAGAGAAGATATGATGAAATAGAAGATTGAAAAATTTTTCAAGGTTCAACCCCGCCAAGCGGGGTTGAACCTTTTTAGTTTAAGTATTATAATATGGGTATGGAAGAAAATATTCCAGCTTCAAACAAAAAATGGCCCAATAGGATATTTTTCATAGTATTCGGGCTTTTGATTCTGGGTTCGGTCGCGTTTACTTGTTACAAAATAATGGTAAAGCGGGATTATCTGATTACCGCCGAAGCTGATTGTGATCCGACAGTTGAAAAATGCTTTATTTATATCTGTGATCCTAGCGCGGAAGAATGCACCGGAGATCCGGAAGAAGATACCTGGTATTACAAAATTATCAAAAGAAAAGCTTTTAATATTCCGCTTTGTGATCCTAACGGCGAAAACTGTGAAGCGCTAATTTGTCCTGAAGGAGAAAAGGATTGCAGCTATGAACTATGCGAGGAAGGAAATAAGGACGGAATAGAATGCAACGATCCAGAGCAATATAACATCGATAATCCACCGGAAGAAGAGTGTGAAGGGGGCGACGAGGAATGTGCTTTGGAATCGGAGTGCGAAGAAGGGGATGAGGAGTGCTTGAGTGAAGAAGAAAGCGCGAGTGATGAGGAATCGTCCGCCGATGAGGCGGAATGCGACGCGGCGACGGAAGATTGCAGCGAAAGTTCGGGGAGCTCCGACGAAACAGTTGCGGATGGGGAATAACGGAGCATCATATTTCTTTTAAAATCCCTTATCTAATCTAATGGATTTTTTGGTATGTGGCTCTTGACAGTATTATTTAAGTGAATTAGGATAGGTAAAAATTAGTAAGTTCGTTCCAATTCAAATAAAGGAGGCTTAAAATGACGGTAAATGAAAAGAAGGTTGTGCTATCAGGAATAAGGGCTACGGGAAAGTTGCATCTTGGCAACTATTTTGGTGCTCTACGGTATTTTGTCGAACTATCAAAGGATGAAGATAAGGCATGCTATTTTTTTATAGCCAATCTTCATACTCTGACAACGAGGACAGATCCGGAGGAAATTCAGAGAGATCTCCTCGGCGTTGTCCGTGATTTCATCTCGGTTGGCATTGATCCCGAAAAGTCGGTTATCTTTGCCCAGTCAAGCGTGCCTGAAACATCCGAATTGAATTGGCTATTGGCATGCCTGACATCAGTCTTCGACCTTGAGCGCATGCCGCATTTCAAGGAGAAGAAGGAAGATAAAGAAAAACAGAAAGAGATCATCAATGCGGGGTTGCTCACCTATCCGGTGCTGATGGCGGCTGACATTCTAGGTCCGAGAGCCAATCTGGTTCCGGTTGGAGAGGATCAACATCCTCACGTTGAATTGGCTCGGGATCTAGCCAAGAGATTTAATGTTTTATATGGAGAAACATTTCCAATTCCGAGTCTTCTCAAAGGAGAAGCCATTCGGGTGCTAGGCCTTGACGGCAGAAAGATGGGAAAGAGTAATGAAAATGCCATAGATCTTTCGGATGATGCGGAAACGGTAAGAAGAAAAATCCGTGCTGCCGTTACTGATCCCAATCGGAAGAGAAGGAAAGATCCTGGAACTCCGGAGGTGTGCAATATTTACGCATATCACCTGCTCTTGAGTAGCAATGATGAAATTAACGCAGTTGTTAATGGTTGTCGGAAAGCCGCTATAGGTTGCATCGAGTGCAAAGAAATCATCTCCATGAATATTTCGAAATTGCTTCTTCCTATACAAGATAAGCAAGCGGAAGTTATCGGGAAAGGAGAAAGATATATCCGCGAAGTTTTACATATGGGCGGAAAGAAAGCGCGGATAAGAATTGCGAAAACCGTTGATGAGGTAAAAGGGAAGATGGGGGTGCCCTTTTATTGAGAAAAACGGTATTGAAAATCAAGAATGAGGGTGTTGCAAATGAGCACCCTCTTTTTTTATTCGCTATTGACATATTTTTTATATCTGCTAAGCTATAAATACCTTAAAAATTACAAAGCCTGAAAGCTAGATCCTCCGATTTATCGGAGGGCTGGGTCTAGCTTATCCGCCGATGAGGCGGGAGGTGGTTTCTGCGTTAGTGGAAACCCGGATTCCTCCGTAACCATAGGATAATCAATGTCGTCTGCTGATGAAGCAGAGCCAGAGTTGATGAGTGTCCCGCCTTGGCGGGACAAAAGAAAGGTGGTACCACGAAGTATATTTTTAAAACTCTTCGTCCTTTCGCGCAATTTTTTGTTGTGCGATAAGGATGAGGAGTTTTTTTGTTAAAAAATATTCTCACTCAATAGATGTTGAGAAAATGTTCTTTGAAACATTCGATAGAACTAAAATTTTATCGATAAATAAATTTGAGAGGAGAATTGAGATGAAAAGACTTATTGTTTTTGTTTGCGGAGGGAATATTCATAGATCTGTAGTTGCAGAACAATATCTGAAGCAGCTTATTAAAGGGACTGTTTATGAGAAAGTATCCGAGATTATTTCCAGGGGGATCCAGGGCAGTGCTGGAACACAGTCGCCAAAACATCAAAACATCACGGAGTATGCGATGGAGTGGTCAATAACAAAACCAATTCTGGAAAATCTTGGAGTTGAAGTTTCCGGATTTTACAATCATCAAGCAAAACCCATAACAAAAGATGTTATGGAAAAAGCATGGGTCGTATTTCCGATGGATAGAAAAACCTTTAATGATTCGTCTGCTAGTGTTCTTGGACAGTTTCCTGAATATTCAAATAAGGTGAAACTGTTCACAGAAATTTCGGACGACAAGGCGGATATTCCTGATTGCTTTGATTCATCCGATGAAGAACTGTATTATGTAGCCAACAAGAGAATAATACAGATTGCGGAAGAAGTTTTCTCAATGCTAAAAGAAAAATACGAGGAGGAGGGAATGATTGATATTAAACACATTCTCAAGGATCATGCGTATCAGAATGCCCCCCTGTCTTACGATGAGGCATATGCTCTGGGCATTCAGACTCTGGAAAGTTGCAACGAGGGGGCAGACAAAACAATTCAGATTCAGAGTATTTCTGCCTTATGTGCTCTTCATACAAAGGCGACTTATCGGTGGAAATGGAACAGAAAGGATGCAAGAGTTCACGAACATGAGTTGCCTCGGAGCGCGGCGGAACAGATAGCGGGAATTTGCGTAGCGGTATTTGAATATGACATCGCCAAATCTCGCTATGGGTATCTATGTCCAAAAGTCTCGTATGTCATTGACAACTGCGGCATGGGAGGCGATTTGATCGTGACCGCCAATGTCAGCACTATAGCTGCATTCATTGCTTCAGCAGCAGGTGTTGTTATGTGCAAACATGGTTCTCCTGCCAATGCCGACAAAGGAAGACATGGTAGTTCTGATTTTATTGCTCAAATCTGTGGTATTGACAACTATGCGTCGAGGGAGGCGGTAGAAAAGTGTGTTGAAAAACATGGTTTTGGATATACCGAAGCCTGTGACACTGGTTATAAAAAGATTCACATGCAGACACATGAAATTGCCCAGCTTCCTCACATGAATGATATCATCGGTCCAATTACCAATCCAGTTGATCCCAAGATTGCAACCAAGAAGATTCTGGGAATGAATCATTTGATTTCGCCAAGAATAGCGGCGGAGGTATATCAGATCCTTAACCAAAAAGAAATAACAAACCTGGAACATGGATTATTCGTTCGCGGTTTTGTTACCAAAGATCGATACGAAGGGATTGATGAAGTTTCTGTATGTGAGGGAGGAACCCAAGTAGCAGAACTAAGGAATGGTGAAATCATTAAATATGATCTCTACGCTAGCGACTTTGGGATAGAACCCGTTTCTATTGAGGAGATAACTCCTATCGGAAGCAAGGGTGAATATTCAATGAAGATTCTCAAAGGCGAGGTTAATGGTTCTCGTGTCAAAATTGTTTTGGCAAATGCGGCGCTTCTTCTTAAACTGGCTGGCGTTTCGGAAGATCTGAAAAAATGCTACAAAATCGCAGAAGAGATTTTTCAAAGTGGAAAGGCATATGAAAAGATGCTGGCAGTAAGGCACGAAGTGCCCTTGCTTTAATCAAAAAGGAGGGTGGAGTTATAAACTCTCACTCTTCCCAAAATAAAAGGAGGAGAGATGCTACTCGGAAGTTTAAAAGATTTAGAAGCGAATTTGTGGGTATTTGATTGTGATGGAGTAATTTATGACAGCACGAAAGAGGCAGAAAAAGAAGTGATGGGGTTAATGTCAAAATTCATCGCATTGCATTTTGGATGTAGCGTGGAGGAAGCACTAAATATTCGGCAGGAGCTTTTGAGAAAATATCAAGTGCCGAATACCGTTATGGCGCTAGTTCGCGAAGGATTTAACGAAAGAGAAATACTTAAGAATACTTACTTTGCGATAAACTTCAAAAAATTAGGCATCGTCCCTTCTCCTGAATTGCATGAATTTCTTTGCTCTCTTCCTGGAAAGAAAGTTGTACTTTCAAACAACCATAAGAAGTTTATCCAGGTAGTATTAAATATACTTGGAATATCAAACTGCTTTTCTGCTATTTATGGCGCTGAAGAACTTAGCCCCGCACGAAAGCCCGATCTGCGAGCATTTAAATTAGTTCAAAATACAGTCGGTATTAGTGATAAAGTTGTCTTCATTGATGATGAAATTCCCAATGTTATCGTGGCGGAGCAATTCGGATGGACGGCAATATGGAAAGGAAATGGAAATGGATACGATGGCTTAGCGATATCTAAACTAAGGTAGCTTCTAGAGGGAAGAAAAATTGGCAGCGTTCAGTTTTTCTTCCCAAATTTGTTTTATTTTGCTAGATTAGATTTACATAAAGTAATTTAAATATATGATAAAAGTATTTTCAACATACACGAAGGACACTATTTTTAACGAAAATAATAAAATTATAAAAATCCAAAAAGGAGGACCAGCTTTTTTTATCGAAGATGTTTTCAAAAAAAACAAAGTAAATTATAAAATTAACGCATTCGATGCTAATATAAATATCCGAATTACCAATGGCGCGGAAAAAGGAGTTTTGGCAAGCAAGCCAAAAGAAAGAAAGATTAGCAAAATATTAAAAAATGATATAATTTTAATATCAACAGTTGACAGGGAATGGATTTTACCCGATAATCTTCCCGAAAAAGTAAAAATATTTTTAGATGTTCAGGGTTATGTGAGGGCAGCAAGAAAAAATAGCTTAATTTATAGATTAAATTTTTGGGATAACATTTTCTGCATGAAGTGTAATGATTTGGAATCAAAAGAACTGCCGAAAATAATTATCAAAAATCAGAAGAAGAAATGCTTGATTGTAACCAAAGGAAGTAAAGGCATCGAAGTATATTTTAAAAACAAAAAATATATTTTTAATGCAAAAAAAATAAAAGTGAAAAATGCTATCGGGGCTGGGGATACATTCTTTGCGGCATTCACATTTTATTTTATGAAAACCAGTAGCATTATCCAGAGCGGAAATTTTGCCATTGGAGAAGTAAATAAATTTATGTTGAAAAAATGTTATGAATAAGTTTAGAAAAATTTTCGGAAACAAAAAGCCCGTAGTTACTGGAATGGTTCATTGTGCTCCGCTTTTGGGGTATGAAAATTCTCCTGGAATAAAAGAAGTTGAGAGGAAATTTATGAAAGATTTGAAAGCACTTATCGATGGCGGAGTTGATGCGGTAATGATTGAGAACAATTATGATGTTCCGCATTTTGAAACTGCCAAAAAATCTACGATTCCACAACTTACCGCTCTTTGCTTAAAAGCAAGAAAGTTCACGGAAAAACCAATCGGTCTTTGTGTTTTATGGAACGATTATGAAATAGCTTTATCAATTGCCAAAATTGCTAATTTTGAATTCGTAAGAGTTCCTGTATTTATTGACAGAGTCAAAACGGATTACGGAATTTTTGATGCTAAAGCTGATGAATGCATAAGATTTAGAAAAGAAATAAATGCTGAAAATATTCTAATTTTTGCTGACGTTCAAGTTAAGCACGCTAAGCATTTACTGAAAAGGCCATTAAAAAATGCCGTGCGCGAAGCAGTCAGAAAAAAAGCTGATGGAATTATTATAACCGGAAAATGGACTAGAGATCCTCCTACCATTGAAGATGTATTGGAAGCAGAAAAAGAAGTAAAAAATATCCCATTAATTTTAGGAAGCGGGATCGCACCGGAAAACGTGAAAAAATATGATGTTGATGGTTTAATTGTTGGGAGCTATTTCAAAGGCGATGGCGACCCTAAAGAAAAAGATTTTCATAATATTTTTCCATGGAAAGTGAAAATGCAAGAAAGGAGAATAAGAAAGTTTATGCAAAATTTGGACAGGAAATTTTGCAGGTAGTCAAAAACAAAAAAAGGAGGAAGTCATGATCTTTGAAAATTTTACAAAAAGCGTAGCAGAAATCAGGAAAGTGTTGAAAATAAGAGCTAAGATTCTAGGCGTGGATTATTCCAGCGCGAATTTTGAAGATGTTTCGCGTCGGAACGATACCGCATGCACTGCCATAGCCACGAGTTTCATAAGAGGCAAGCAAACTATCATCAATAGCGGATTGCACGCCCAACTATGTCCTGGCGGGGACTATTTCCTGAAGACTAAAGAAATTAGCGATAAAGAAGCAACGGATGTGTATGTAAAAACGGAGAGAGTCTTTAAGAACAATAGTGTTTGCAAAATGTTTTTGAAATCTCTTCCGAAATTTCCTGAATCGCTGAAAAACAAGAATATCATAATCGGACCATTGCATAAGATGAAAAAGGCCATGGTAGTAATATTTTTGGTCACACCAGCGCAAGCGGGGAGGATCATCGGATTGTTGAATCGCAAAAAATATTCCAAAGTAAAAGTCATCCCGAATCAATCCACTTGCATATCATTGTTTGCTCCTCTGGCGAACGGACAGCTGCATATAAATTTTATTGATTATTATGATCGCTACCATCAAGGGATTGTTTGCGGCAAGAAAATATGGCCCGAAGAGGAAATGATTTTATCAATGACGGTAGCCCAGTTTAAGGAGGTTTATGGCAATCTGGATATTTCTTCCCAAGGAAGTTTTGTTCGGGATTTGCATCCGAAGGAGGTGGATGATATTTGAAGCAAAAAACAAAAGAGGGTGGTTTTATACGCTCGTATACACACCCTTGACAAAAAACCAAAACCTGCTAGGATGTTTCCATTGAAGTAGCTTATAAAGTTTGTGGGCGCGTCCGTTAGCGGCTAAACGTGCGGTCTCCAAAACCGTTACCGAGAGTTCGAGTCTCTCCGCGCCTGCCAAACTTTCGTTTCAAAACTGCTTCATGCTCTTGCTATACAGCTAGGGCTTTTTTTATTTCAATTTTTTCAATAAAAAAAGGAGAAAATCTATATTTTGCAATATCTGCAATTTATAGATTTCTCCTAGGTAAAGTCAATAAAGCATCGCAATCCTATCCTCCTTTTTTGCACTCTGACAAGAAATTGTCAATGAGTGCTTCGGTTGTGTGCCTCATAATCACTATGTTCCACACGGTAACTCGTTCCGGAGTAAGCGGATTTGTCATATCAGCCGGAAAGTTTTTATGGATATGTGTTATGAATTCTTGCACCAAGTTCTGTGGGAATGGGCTTTTTACTGCCAAGATGTTTATGTCATTTTCGAAAACTGACATCTCATATCTCTCCAGTTTTTCGCGTATTTTATCGGACAGAGTAATGAGGCGTTTAGCCTCTTTTGCATATCCGTCCTTTCCCATTTTTTTCATTACTGCCCAGCAACTTAACGCCATCGCTCCCGCCCTTGATCCGCAAAGCGTGTGGTCATTTCCCGGGACATAAGGCGCTTCTGTTTCAATGTTTTTAAACAGTCCTCTTCTGGCAAGTATTATCCCGCTTCCATAAGGCGCCAGTCCCATTTTGTGAACATCAATGGCGATCGAGCTCACATTCGAGTTTTGAAAACCTATATCCGGAAGCGTTTTTATGAAGGGAACGATGAACCCTCCAAACGCTGCATCTATGTGAAGATGCACTGATGTAGCGGGAAAATCTTTTTTGAAATCGTCGATGATAGCACACATTTCAGGTATGTCATCAACTGATCCAAGCATAGTAGTTCCGCCATTTCCCACTACGATGATGTTTTTGATTCTTGCTTGCGCAACAGCATATAGCTTTTTTTTCAATTGGGACAGAAGGATGTGTCCACTGTTATCTGTTCCCAAAAGATGAAGGCCACTGCCATTTGTCTTGATGACGGTTCCGATTCCGAGAATGTTGCACGCTTTCAGCACGGAATAGTGAGTGAGGAATGAACAGATTAAGACCGTTGGTGCTCCTTTTTTGGAATCACGGCCCATCCAACACCCAACAATGTTCGCCTCGGTTCCGCCTGAAGATATATATCCGTCAACTTCTTCCGGTAAAGCTCCCATGAGGTCAGCGACCATCTCAATAACCTGCCTTTCTGCTTCCTGGCTACCTCCGAATCCCAGTTCGGAATCGCCTTTGTCTTTATTCGTGTGCATTCCGATGTTATTGGAGTGATAATCCAAATAATCGGAATACACTTCAGTGGAAATAGGAAGCGGAGTGGTTCCGGGAAATCCAAGTATGTTGTGCGTTTCATACCTGATATTCTTTTGCATAAACAAGGAAACTTTCCTTTTGATTTCCTCTTCCGAGGCTGACCCTTGCCATAATGGCTTGGCTCGTTCTCTTTCTGACCTTTTCATGATACCCTCCTGTAAATTTAGTGTTGCCTTGATTCTAAAAGTCACCTCCTTTTTTGTGAGATAACTAGACCTATAGTAGTGCAATGAGCGATATATTGTCAAATTTAAAAAGCAGGGAACAAAATGTTCCCCGCTAGGGTCGTCAGATTTACTGACCCCATGATGATTCAGGAAGAATGGAACCATGGGTTTCTATGATAACAACCCCGTAAATTATATTTTGTATTTCAAGCAGAGTTCTTTTTTTTGCATCGTCATCCGCATCAGTTCTTTCTATTTGCGTTTTTAGGATATGCAAATCTTTCGATTCTAGGCTCTCAAGAAACTTTAGCACGTTAGTGGTTTTCTCGAAGTCTCTTTGCCCTATGATTTCCACTAACTGTTGAGCGAGAACATTGTCTCCTGAATTCAAGATTTTCAGAAACTGATGCCTTCTCGAATCTGCGGCTGAAATACATTTTCTTAATTTTCCCATGCATCCGATTGTTTCATCCCACCAAGGTAAGTTCTCCTTTTCCATGACACACCTCCTTAAATTTGTTGAAGCACGTTGGCTTATGTATAAATTTAACATCTAAAAATAAAAAATGTCAATTTGATTTGATTTTTTATGAGTCGTGAACTAGTTTTCAATAAACCTTTCAAATTAACAGATTTTTGCAGGAGGAGGTTGGTTATTTTTTATAAAATCCCTTATTTAAGGTATTTTTTTGATGTTGCGTTTGACATAAACGGTTTTTGGGAGTATAATTTAACATTGGTCTAAACCCTACATTTTACCCTCAAGCGCAACACCCGTTAATGATAATTGCTCGTTGAAAACTTCTGCTGGCGTCCTGTATTTAAGGCATTTTCTGGGAGTATTATTCATGATATTCATAATAGCAGATATTTTTTCAGAAGGGTAAG
>JAZDKA010000017.1:0-13903 GCA_043803385.1 Patescibacteria group bacterium
GTTGAATTCAATCTTGTATTTATCTATCTTTTGGTTGTCTTTGGCTTGGAAGATTAAGGTTCGATTCTCTTCTCTTTGGTAATTGAGGTAGATTACCTTGTTATCAGGAGGAAAGGTTATGAAAGTCGGATCTTCGGTATCGACCTTAAAGAAGGATCTTCGGGAAGCAATCTCTAGTCCGCTTTGGGAGAAGAACTTGAGCTTGATCCAACCGAAGAAGTCATCCTTGAGAGCGAGAGTCTTTTTCCAGGCTCCCAGGTAATTAGCGGTAAGAGTTTTCCAGAGTTTACCTTTTTTGTAGATTTCGACAATGCCATTCGCCAGACTCGGGTCTTTTCCTTTAAGCGTGAGCCGGTTTTCTTTGGCGTGGGTTTCATCTTTGAGTTCATCGCTTTCTCCGGAAACATTGAGTTTGGTTTCAGTTAGATCAATGCCGACGGCGTAGGTTTTGGTTTGGACTGATTCCTGGTTGTCATTGTTGTCAATCGAGAAGAATTTGAGAGTGGTGACAGTATTTAAGGGAGTGATTAAAGAGGAGGAATATTCACTGGAACTAGTGGTAGGAGTGGAGCCATCAAGAGTATAGTAGGTTTTATCACAGCCTAATCCGGATCCATCGCTACAAGTAAGGGTGACGGTTTGGACGGTGTCGTAGTTTCCTGTGCCTATGCTAGCAGTGGTGGTGGGAGCGGTATTATCTCCTAGTATGGCAAATGTATGGGAAGCATAAGTAGTTGTGTGATGAAAGATCACTTCTCCGCTACTATTGGATTTACAGACATAATTTAAGCCTATTGTATTGCAATTAGTTCCGGAAAGATTGGTTATTCCTCCATCTAAAGTCAGATTGTAATATTTGTTAGCTTCTAGACTAGAAATACTAATATCTTTGTTTGGATGGATCCCAGAAGAAGCGTTGAGGCCGGCAACAGTGATGGGACGCTGATAGGTGGCCGATGCCCAGAGCAATCCGTCGCCTGCCACACTTGGGGTCACTGGGTCAGACGTGCCATAATTACTGTCTGATACATAATAATCCGATCGTCTGTTATAGAGATTATCAGCAACCGAAGCAATAAAACTTTGTCCACTATCGTTTAGGTGAAGATCCGGGTGTCCCGTACAGTCCGCAACCGCGATCAAACAATTATAAAATGGTCCTGCCGTTCCCGCCCCCAAGTAATACGTTCCATCTTTCCAGTTAGGATTAAAATTTGTCATTCTGTCGAGCAGACGATCATAGCTCCAACCGGCAGCAGCGGCAGCGGCATCAACAGAATTGCAGACCGCAGCAATATCAGAATTATCCGGATCACCTCCATTCGTCATCTTACTTGTGATTCCCAACCAGATAGGGCGTATCCCTGCATTTGATACCTTAGTCAGCATGTTAATAATGTTGGAAGAAACTTGGGCATTTGTTTGGTTATTCCTTTTACTTATTAAGTCGTTAATTCCAATGTCAAGAATTGCCGTACTATTCCGACTTAAAAATATACTCTGATCCATGTCCCAAAACTGATATGTAGAAAATTGGCCGGGAATGCCATAATTTATTGCTGTCAATG
This sequence comes from Patescibacteria group bacterium, assembly GCA_043803385.1. Taxonomy (GTDB): domain Bacteria; phylum Patescibacteriota; class Minisyncoccia; order Moranbacterales; family JAKLHP01; genus JAKLHP01. The sequence continues at coordinate 1,569 of JAZDKA010000017.1, forward strand.
AGGGATTATAAGTGGTAAAAAATGAATATGATTCGCTACCCGCTGTAGCATTATATCCACTCATTATACTGTCTCCATACCATCCTACAGACAATGCATTTAGGGCGGGAAGAGCTGTTTGTGCGGGATTGGCATACGCTCCGACATCATTTGCGCCAAACGCTACCCCATTACGGTCAAGGTTACCGGGGACATTTACCGTCGTTCCCCTTTGGGCTATAAGTGAGCCGGCGTGAAGCGTCCAATCTGATCCAACCGTCGTAAAATACGGTGGAGCAAACCAGTTAGTCGGAGGGATATATGGAACAACGTTAGAGGATAAAATTAAATTGCTGAATGTCGTTCTGCACGCAGTTTTGTTCGCAGATGCAACACAATCATATGTCGTATTAGTAAATGGGGCATCCTCAGAATACAGATAATTGTAAGTAAAATTAAATTTTGTGGTATCCGCCCATAGCTCTTCTGAGTATGGAGTAGCCACTGATACAACTTTCTGAGCGTATGTTCCCCCGACTTGGAAAACATTATTTGTTCCAGTCAGTGTGGTTCCTGTTGTAGCGAGGGCAAGTATATACCCCCCACTCGTAGGATGTACCCAGGTGTTATTATTCAATGCCCAATGATGGGCAGCAGACCCAATATTGCCATACTTCACGTTTTGTATAAGAGTTGCATTTATGTTAACATTCTGAGCCCCTGAAGCACTTGTGTAAAAGCCGTATCCTGCATTTTGTAATGTGTCTCGATTAACAGTAATGGTATGGGATTGACTTCCGGCAGAATTAAACAACTGAAAACTCGTATAGCCACCGCCGTCAAGCGTCATATTTTGCACGGTGAGATTAATGGATGATGATGCGGTCGAGGAACTGACGCCGAAAAAATACCTAGAAGCGTTGGTGCTGGTATTTAGTACATTTATCCCATCGAACAGGTATGTCCGCGTTGTCCCGCTGGTATTGGCCATGTAAAACAATCCGCTACTTGCCATAGTCCCTGTGCCAACGGTGACGATTTCACCACCATAGTTCTGCACCGTAAGGGTTCCACCTGTTCCTGCCCCAATTGCTATGGTTATTGGGCCAGCCTCGTTCCATGAACCCGCCCGCACATACAAGGTATCCCCGAAAGCACTATTGCTACCGGTGAGGGCGGTTTTGAGAGTCTTCCACCCCTTGCCGTCATGAGTAGCATCAGCTCCTGTGCAATCCCTAGCAGCAATAGCATAATAGTTACCAGCGCTGTTGGCGCAATCAGCCAAGAGAGAATTGTCAACATAATTGGTCGCCGCACTCGCCTTCCCTACTCCAAAAACCAAAAAACTTCCCAACAAAATTGAGAAGACAAAAACAAAACGAAAAAAATTTCGGCTTAAAAAAAGTGAATTATTCTTTTTATTCCGCATTTTTATTTTTATCCTGTTAAGTATAGCGGGATGAAAGCTGGTAAAACAAACTTGAGAAATTATTTAACAGGGTGAATCAATTTCCTATTGTATATTTTATCATAAACCTGCCGAAATCGCTATTTTATTTATCCACAACTTCCTCAAATAAACTCCAAATAACTTTAGTCAACTACACGCATATGCGCGTAGTTGACTAAAATGAAATGCAACATAGCATAAACCAGATCAAACCAAACCGCCCAATATTTCATCCCGAAGCGTGGCTTCGGGAAAACTCACAAACTCCCTTTTTCTCTTAACTTTTCTACCAACCAACAACTTTATGCGACCGCAAGATATTGTTGGTAGTTTTTTATCTGTTCCCGAATTCCCGAAGCGTGGCTTCGGGAAAAAATCAACTATGTATCACCACCGGTGTTCCTAAGTCTGCCCAAGAATATACTCTTTCCGCCGGTCCGACTCCGAGACGGATACATCCGTGAGACACAGGAGTTCCAAGATGCGCCTGGCCCTCTTTGTATCCTCCCGGCCATTCAGGGAGTTCATGAATTCCAAAATCTCCTGACCCTACCATCGCCATCCAATAAGGCATAAACAGTCCGTATTTCTTCGACCAAGCCCGGGGAACCTTATTATGCACGCTAAAATTTCCCTGCGAAGTTTCCATTCCTCTTTTTCCCGTGGAAATCATATAAGCATCCAGAAGGTTTCCATTTTCAAAAATTGACAGCACTTGGCTCTTGAGATTTATGTCGATATATTTTCCTTCTTTAATTTTCGCTTCGGTGTATTTTTTGGCTTCTTCGATGCGGACTGCGAAATCCTTGTCCCAAGTTTGGGGAGCAACCGGCTTGGTTTCAAAAAAAGTCTCGCTTATTTTTCTAGAACTGCTTTCATCTTCCTCTTTGTATCTCATATAAACACTTATGCTATATTTCTGCCCCTTATCCAATCCGTCTTTAGGCATCAAATTTATTTCATTTTTTTCTGAATCCAAGGTATAACCTAAGTCTTTAAATGGGTTAATGGTGAACTTTACCTTAAAATCATCAAGAGACTTGTCGAAGGATGCTTTTATTGGATCTTCGATGTCCAAAACTACCTCTTTTTCTCCATATGCCGGATAAAATTCGGATATTCTGGGATAGCTTACTGTCTTAAAATAAACTGTTTTATTGACAGAGCTTAAAAAAATATTCGCACCAGAAATGAATATTTGATGGCCGCTCTCCGGCTGCCAATATTTTTTAGGATTTATAATTAGCTTTTTGTTATAATTTTCAAATCTGTAATCGAAGTCCGACTTCGAATTTCCATCAATCTTGAAATCCAAATAACCTGCCAAGACAGGCTTGGAAAAATTAACTATAATAGCTTCTTTGGGATCAACTTCCGTCTCTTTATCCAAAAAAATCCTGCTTGATATCGAATCGGGATATCCGGTATAGACAAAAAATGCCGCTGAAAAAAATAGCAAGAACAAAGCCAGCAAAACCAGCCCCAATCCGCTCCTATTTCTTTTTTCGCCTTTTGACATATCGGATAATTTTTAATTATTTTTCTCAAATATATTTTTTGCTTCTTCCCAAACATTCGGATAATTCTTTTCGACCTTTAAATAATACCACCATTCTGCTCCCCAGAGATAAATATCGGAAATTCCTGTATTTTTCGCGAATTGCACGTTATCTTTAAGTTTCTCCTCATTCATTGATTCAAGCTGATTCTCGAGTGGAAAATTAATCGTCCAGCCGTCCATCCATGGTTCTCCTTGAAGCTCGACGACAGCCACATTGTCTTGATTAGCGAAAAGATGGATAATAAATCTCTTAAATTTAAAGAAATTGGGGCCGATCGGATATTTTATTGTTCCTAATTTTTTGCTCACCACGTCCCGATACATAGTCGTTCCAAAAACATCAGCGCGCTTTGCCGCTGAAATCCAAAAACTTAACTCCCCGCTGTCAGTAATGATAACTTTTCTGGAATTGTCGATTTTTCTCAAAGCATAAATTTCTTCATCGACTAAATTATAATCTTTTTCCGGGCAAACTCCAAAATTCAAAAATGGTTCATTTTCAATCTGCCAAAATTTTACTGCCGGATAATTTTTAAAATGCTCCGCAGCCGCTGAAACAAATTTTATCAGGCTTCCCTTTCTTTTTTCATCTGATATTCCGGCCCATTCAGGAATAAAGCACTCCGGCCAGCGGGGAACTTTTTGCCCGATTACCAGGATAATTTCCGCATTTCTTTTTTCTGCTTCCGCAAGCTGCCAGTCAATATCGGAAAAATCATATTTTCCTTCTTCCGGTTCAGACAAATCCCAATAAACCGGAATTCTGACTTTTTTAGCTCCAATGTCATCTAGCACTGCAATATATGCCTCTTTCCAGTCGAGCCCAATATCCTGCGCATATCTTGAGGAAAAAGTTACGCCAAGTTTTGCTTTATTTTCATTATTTTTTACGGGAAGATTGAAATAGGCAAGCAAAATTACAGCTAAGACGCAAAGGGAGCTGAAGATAACCAATAAAGTTTTAAATATTTTTTTGAAAATCATATTATTAAAAATTCTAATATATCATAATAATTCCCATTCCAATTAAAATTATCGCTCCGACTTTCTGCGCCCAATCCCAGAATTTTAATTTTTCTTCAAAGACAAGCGGATATTTTCTATGGGCAAAATAAGCCAGCGCTAAAACAAAAACATATTGAGAAGAGACGAGAGAATTAACTACGGCCACGCTTCCAAGAGAAATAGCAAAATTCATAAGAATAGAACTTATTCCCCCAATTGTCTTGTTTCCAATGAACAGTAGCCCGGTTTGATATTCTTTTTCCCTTGGTTTTTTAAAGCTCCCAAAGCTCTTTAGGATATTGTTTCTCCAAACTGGAATCAAAAAATAGCAAACAACAGCTAAAAATGCTCCGATCCTAGTCCAAATGAATCCGTTCAGAAAATTTTGCTCGTTATAAACAATTTTAAAAATAAAATAGGCAAGAGCCAAAAAAATACCCGCCCAAAGAGAATACCAAAATCCGGAAGCAAATTTTCTTTTATTGATTTTGAGCGGAAGATCGAAAGAAATCAGGAGCCCGCCAAAAACAAGCAGGGATATTCCTATGATCTGAATCGGAATAAACTTTTCACTGGAAGCGAAAAAAGACAAAAAATAAGTGGCGACTGGGATAATCGCTCCAATGAGTGGAGGAACTCTGCTCGCTTCTCCCGTCTGAATTGCAAAATATAGAAAAAGTATTCCAATGCTGAACATTGCTCCTCCCAAAATACTAATCGCTATTTGGAAAAATGAAGGAATATAAAAATTAAAAAACGGAATGAAAATAAGAGTAACCAGCCCGAAAAGGCCGATATAAAAAGAATACACGGGAGGAGAAGAAATTCTTTTTGACCCAAGCAGAAACTTGTCCAATATTACAGACAAAGCTCCGAGAAAATATGATGATAATGCAACGGTAAGAAAAATCATAGCCCGTTATTCTCTATTATTTTTTTATACTCATAAAAACTCTTCCTTGGTTTACGCTCCATGGTTTTGTAATCAATCTCAACTAGGCCAAATCTTGGTTCAAAACCGTAAAGCCATTCATAATTATCCATAAAAGACCAGTGATTATATCCGATAACATTGGCGCCTTCATCAATAGCTTTTTTGACATATTTTAAATGCTCTTTAATAAAGGAGACACGGGAAAAATCATCCAAGCCGATATCAAAAGGAAATCCATTTTCAGTTATGTATATGGGAATTTTGTAATCATTATAAGCTTCCTTAATTGCCTTATATATTCCTTCCGGATAAGCAATCCATCCCATTATATTATTTTCATCTTCCTCAATAAAAAAATTTATCTTTTTTGATTTCCAGCGTCTTAAATTTATTTTTCCCATTCTGTAGTAATTTAAGCCGAAAAAATCCTGATAATTTTTTATCCTTCTGCTAAAAGCAACTACTCGAAACCATTTGGAAATGTTATAAACTATTTTTCCGAGAATATTCGATTTTCCGGAATCATACCAATTGTAAAGATGCGCCATGCCAACTAACGCATCCGGTTTTATTGAATGAATTATTTGGTATGATTCAATATAAGCCTTCGCAATATTTTTAAGCGCCTGCCAAAAACTGAAAGGATTTTTCTTCCCTGGAGGAAATAATCCGGTAAGATAACCCTGTCCCAAGGGAACCATAGGTTCGTTGATAACTTGAAACATATCAATTAAATCTCCCAGCTCTCTTGCGGATTTTTCTATGTATCTCGTAAAAATTTTAATTGAAGATTTTTTATGAAATCCGTATTTCCATTGAAACCAGATGGGACTTGTCCACCACCAAAAAGTAACTTGCGTTTTTATGTTTCTATTTTTTAAGTCCTGCAAGATTTCTCTATAGTGCTGAATCGCTTCTTCAGAAAATTTTCCTTTTTCTGGCTCGATTCGCGACCATTCCAAAGAAAGCCTGAAGACATTGCATCCTAATTCCTCAACTAAATTATGATCTTCTTTGTATCTATTCCAGTGGTCGCAAGCAATTCCTGATTTGTCTTTTGTTTTTCCTTTTTGCTCCCACTCCCACCAATCGGAGTTGAAATTATTTCCTTCTGTTTGATAGGAAGAGATCGCCGCTCCCCACAAAAAATCTTTTGGAAATTTTTCATTCATAATACTTCTATTTTACAACAAAACAAAAAAAGAAGCACTGAATAAGCGCTTCTTCATAAATAGGACTTACGCGTTTGATTATGGCAAGCCGTTTTTCAGAGGCGCAATTGCAAAATTGTCCGGCATTGCGCCGGAGCTACGGCTTTGACAGAGGCAAATGCATAAGTCCTAATTAAATTGTTTTATGCTTCAAAATTAGCTATTTTGAATCTGCATTACTTTTCCATAATAAAGTCCGACATCGCTAATCCATTTTTGGACTCCTTGAGGATCATGTCCGGCACAGCTGGAACCGCACTTCCAAACGACAAATTCTTTTGGATTATCGATATTTTTTGAAACTAACGTTTCTATTCTTTTTCCAACTATCTCCACTGCTTCTTCCAGATTTCCAAAGCAGGCATATCCCATGGAAGTTCCCCTGCTTCCCTGTCCTTTATATCCCCAGTAGTTAAAGCAAGTTTTCCCCGAGAGTGAAGGAGCATGGCGTCCCCAATCGCTTTCCTTTTTAGCGATACCGATTATAAAAGCGCCTGTTTTATAATCAAGTTTCATTATAGCCGGTATCATATCCTTAATTGGAGTGCCTCCGACCAGCTGGTAAAGCTGTTGTTTAATTCTCTCTTTACTAAGGCTTTCTTCATTTTTAAGTTCAATTCTGTCATTTATGGGGTAAATTCTCTTTTCTTCGGCAACTTGTTTGGTAATTTCGACTTCAACATGCCCTATTTTGTTCATCCATTCCCTTTCGTGTTCCAGATAACCCTCACTTTTATAATCATTGGCAAAAGTCTTGGGAAAAATGCTTATTATCTGATTATAAAAAAAGAAGCCTGAAATAAGTATCAGGATGGTTAAAATCGCTATTTTCTTGTTTTTTAGTGCTGATTGAATCCTCCTTTCAAACCAGTTTTTTGCCTTAAATGGGGCAAAAATACTCATAAATTATCATTAGCAATTACTGAACTACTATCCCCCAGAAACACATTCTTCAAGATAGCACAGCTTTCTTATTCAGTCAAATAAAAAAGACAAAATAATCAAAATTTTGCCTTGTTTAAGCCAACACTAGTCGTTTAACTTTTTGAAATAAATGTCTACATCGCTTATCCATTTCCTCACTGCTTCCTGGTCGTCCTTGGAGCAGGCAGAACCGCATTTCCAAACCACCATTTTAGCCGGAGTATTCAATTGCTTGTCTTCTATAAGAGTTCCCAGCCTTTTCGCAACCGTATCCACTGCGTCTTTTCGACTGTCAAAACAGGTATGTCCTCCCGTCCCCATCTTTTTCCTTATGCCTCTATACCCCCAGTAATTAAAACAGTCTTTGCCGTCAAGAACCGGTACGTGAGCCCCCCATCCGCTTTCTTTCTTAGCAATACCAATCAAAAATGTCGCCACTAATTTGTCCTTCTCCGCTATATCAGGAACCATCTTCTCTATGGGATAGCCTCTTACCATTTTGCTGACTTCTTTTTCAAATTCTTCTTTTTTGGATGCTTCCAGCTCCTGAATTATATCTTCTATATACTTCGTTGTCTCTAGATCGCTTTTCATATCTTCCGCCCCCAGTACTTGTTCAACGGGAGCGTTAGCAATAACTTTTTGAGTGCTTCCTTCCGCAGAAACGCCAGCACCTAGATAACGATAAATAAAAGTCATAGAAACCATTCCCAAAATAATAGCCGAAGCGATTGAAAGATTCCAAAGTTTGATTAAGCTGATGCGCCTGATGAAATTTTGGGGAAGGTCGGAAAAATTTTGCCTGACTTTTTCATATTTTTCAACTAATTTTTTGTATAAAAAGTCGTCTTCTCGAGGCCTGAAATTTCTGTAGCCAGCCACTACTCTGGTGCTGATGCCGTCAAAAATATTAACTCTTCTGCTTATTTTTATTCCTTCATTAATAAGCTTCTGTTCTTTAGGAGAAATGTATAATCCGGAATCTTCAGTAAAAAAAGACTCCATTATCCTCCCGCGAGAAAACAGAGTTGATTTCAAGTTATAATTCGAATCTTGATAAATTTTATTGGAAACCAAAAATTGCCCTTTGCCTCCTTCGGCAAAAGCAGAATCTAGAAACATTTTTTTGTTTCCTATCTCACCCATTGGGGATATTGTAGCATAAATTTTATAAGTTTGGAAATAAAAAAGGGAAGAATTAATCTTCCCTTCTATGAATTTCTGCTAACCTCCTTTTTGTCATTTTCTCATTTGAGTAATAATCCGGAGAAAAACCTTTCCAATAATTATACACGTCAGATTCATAATAGCCTCCGCCTTTTCGCAATTCCCTGAATATCATTTTTGCTAATTGATTTGGTGAAAGCCAGCTCTGATGTTCAGCTTCTGTGTTCGCAAAAACAAACGGACGAGTAATCAGTTCATGCGGGCAAACTACCGAACTGATATTAAATTTGTACATACTGATTCGGTTATCTGCCACCTTCCTCATATAAGTTTCAACTTTTTCCATTGTCCGCCACCAAGAACCAATTATTTCCGGCTGATGCCTGTCGGCTAACCCGCCGAAAGTAACGCATTCGACAGGAATACTTGTTCTTTTGATAATTTCAGATGTTACCCATTTGAAAATATCATAGGATAGCAAAGTGCATCTGTCGTCTATGCCGTCTCCGTCACTATCGTTTTCAATAACATGCTCTCCTTTTTCATTTATCTCAAAAGGATAAACGCCAAGAGTGTGAATATAAACAACTTCAGAAAATTCTCTAAAATCAACCGAGTTAATAAAATTCCGGTAGCTTTTTTCATCCATTCTGGGCAAGGAGCAAATAAATGTCGCTAGATAAAATCTGCCAGTTTTTAAATTAACGAAGTTGCCATAGTTAATTGCCTGCCTGCTTATCCCATAGATAATTGTGTTTTTCTTAGAGCCAAGAACTGCCAATATAGCACTTCCTATCGCCCCCGTTATTCCTGAAATAATGACCAGCTTTTTCATATTTTTCTCCTTGTTCAATTTTTAAACAACTAAAACAGGCAAGTTTATCCCAGCCTTGACAAAATATCAATTTTTATGCTAAATTATAAGTACTAGTAAAAAGTTTTTTTACTAAGATGTCAGTCATAAAAACGTTATATGCTTTTAAATAAGCCGAAAAGAATAGAAGACTATATCTTAAGCCATCTAAAAAATGGTCCTGTTTTGATGCTTGACCTCGTAAAAAAGCTCCAAGAAGATCGTCCGGGAACCACAAAACAAGCCGTATATGCGTCTTTAAGGCTTCTGAAACAGAATGAGCAGATTATCACCTTCAAAGGTCTTGCTTCCCTGAATATCGCCTGGCTGAACCAAATGATTAATTATTTTAACTTCGCCAAGCATAATTATGTTAAGGGGGAAAATCAGGGAAGTTTTATTGATTTAGAAGACAAAGAAAAAATTAAATACTATTTCCAAAATTCTATCAAGGCTGATATATTTTGGACCCACGCTTATTATTTATTGATGGAACAGATGGAAGAAAAAGAGCCGATTTTTCTTTATAACCCTCACGAGTGGTTTCTTCTGGCCAGGAATGAAAATGAAAAAGAGGTAATAAAAACAACTATTGAAAGGGGGCATCCTTTTTTGATGGCTTCGGGAGGAAATACTTTTCTCGATAAGTATGTAAGAAAATATTATAGCAATGAATTAGACCAATATTATTCTCTGGAAAAGCCTCTTTTCAAAGAAAATAATTACTACGTAAATATATTTGGCGATTTTCTGATCGAAGTATGGCTGGATAAAAACATTACCGAAAAAGTTGAAAAATTTTATCAGGCTACGGAAACTTGGAATAATAATATTCCGACTGATTTAAAAAATATATTAGACACCAAGGGACGCATGAAAATGGTCATTTCCAGAAATCACAAAAAAGCTGAAAGAATCAAAAGATCTCTCAAAAAATATTTTTCAATAAAAAATTAAACTAGCATAGGACTTACGCGTTTGGCTATGGCAAGCCGTTTTCGGAGACGCGATTACAGAATTGTCCGTCATCGCGCCGGAGCTACGGTCTTGACAGAGGCAAATGCGCAAGTTCTAAAAGTAAAAAAATGCTAATTAATATTAGCAGTTTTTTGTTTATTTTTTAACTTAAAAAACAGAAGGATTAAAAAAAATATCAGAAAAATAGACAATATCTGCCCCGTAGTTAAACTGGATAGAGGAGCTCCTTCCGGCTCTCTTAAAAATTCAATAAAAAATCTGATGATTCCATAGCCGAATAAATATATAAGGAGCAAGTATCCAGGAAACTTGGTTCTGCCGCGAAGCAGCCAGAGAATGATAAATAACAGCAATCCTTCCAATAATGCCTCGTATAGCTGGGTTGGATGGCGGAGAAATGATTCGCTGTTAAAATACATTCCCCAAGGCTTTTCGGTTATTTTCCCAAATAATTCTCCGTTCAAGAAATTTCCTATTCGTCCGAAAAAATATCCAGCCGGTATCGCCGGAATGGCAAAATCCGCCCATTGCCAAAACTTTATTTTCTTTATCCCACAAAAAACCAAAGAAGCGATACCTATTCCAATCAGCCCTCCAAAATAACTCATGCCAAATATTCCTGTAAAATTTCCACTGGAGTTAAAAGGCGAAATAATCTCCAAGGGATTATGAAAAAAATAATTAAAATTATAAAACAAGACATACCCCAACCGAGCGCCAATAATCAAACCGGCAAAAGAATACAGAAGAAAATCAATAATTAAATTTGTATCTCGTATCTTGTATCTTGTATTTTGTATTTTGTATTTTAACAGGATATAAACTACAAAAAAACCCGCCAAATACATCAACGAATACCAGCGGATATTAAAACTTCCAATTGAAAACGCAATCGGATTGATATATTCAGGCAGATGTTGGTAAAAAGATAACATTGATACAATTTCTAATTGATCTAATCGGCCTAATTTCTAATCAAATCCCAATCAATAAATTTCTAACTCCATTCGAAGTCCGACTTCGAATGATTTGACCTTAGCCATTTTATAACGCTTTTTTTGTAATTATTTGAACCTCCATAAAGTCCAATAACAAATTTTTTGTTAATTAGGTACGGAAAATTTCTATTGCCTGTAAAATCTAAGTAGCTTGACCATTTATATTTTTCTAAAAAATTGATGGCCTCTTCAAAATCTTTAATTCCATCTTCTTTCCAATTCGGAATCATTAACTTTAGGGGATTGAAATGTATATAATAAGGAAGATAAATATATTGATTTTCTTTTTTAATAATATTGGTTTTGTATTTTCCTTGAAAAAGCGATCCCACTCTTTCATATTTTTTATTAAAGTAATTAGCATATCCTGTTCCTAATTTTCTCATAAAATCAGTTATTCCATTTTCCCTGATTTGTCTAAGCATTAAATGAAAATGATTAGGCATCATACAAAAAGCCAGAATTTCAACCAGTGGTTCTCTCTTCTTATTTAATTCGAAGTCCGATTTCGAATAGTTATTGCGATAAAAAACAGCGGGATTAGCATCGTTAAATTCATACAAGTCATGAATGAAACGATAGTGATCTTGGTTATTCAGGAAAATTTTTCGCTTTTCTACTCCTCTATTGTAAACATGGTAAATTTGATCCATTTTGGGTTTTTCTCTATTCATATACTTTTATTTTTATATATTATTCATTAGAAGTATCCATTCGAAGTCGGACTTCGAATGAAGTCAATTTGCACTTACTTTTCCTTCTTCCACTATCCACCAGTTAATGTTAATTTCTTTGGATACTTCACTGCTTAAATGTATTTCAAAACCATTATAGTCCCCACCTGGATTTTTTGTTTTTTCTATCCAACTATAGCCTTCGGGATTATTTTCAAAGGAAGTAAATATTTTAGAGGTTTCTGAAACTGCTTTTGTTTTTACCAGAACAATTTTTCCATCCTTGCTCATTGTTTTGTCGTCATATCCGTCGCTATCATCATCCTTAATATCGCCAGCTTTTACTATTTTTGCTTCTCCAATCGTCTTGGCATCGGGATCAATCACTTTCACCGTGAACGCTCCCGCCACTATTCCTTCCGCAGTCAGTTTTCCTCCTAACAAATCAACGTTTCCTTCAGAATCTTTAACCACCAGGCTTTCCGGATTAAGGACGGCGAAGAAATCAAGAATAGCCTTGTTCTGGGCTTTGATGTCATCCATCTGGGATTGAATGGTATCCAGTATATTGTATTTGGTATTTAGTATCGAGATTTGAGAG
>JAZDKA010000018.1:0-48411 GCA_043803385.1 Patescibacteria group bacterium
ATGATTTAGCGGAAGTGATTATCCAGGGACTCCAGCCTATTCAAGAAAAAATGAAATTACTAACTGACGAAGAGGTTTTGAAGATACTTAAAAATGGCGCGGAAAAAGTGAGACCGCTTGCAAGGAAAAAGTTGGATGAAGTGAAAGAAAAAATCGGATTTATCTTGTGATTTTTTCTTTGTATAAAAAGCGAAGCTTTAAGAAGATCCTAAACTAAAGCTTCGCTTTTATTTAGACATTCCAAGCTTTCTACATTGACTCCGTAATTCCAGTCCATCTCTTCATAACCATGTAGTAATATTTTAATATAACTTTTTAGCTCATCGTATTTTTTTTGAGTCAGAGCTTCGAATTTTATTGTCAGATATGGTCCGTTTTGGGAATAGCGGATTACAAACATTGAATCTTCCATCTCCAATCTCACTCCGTCTCCGGCTCTTTCATCATCAATCACTTCCGCGTTGGGATAATCCCTTTTCAAAACCGCGCTTATTTTTTCTATAAGCTTGACTTTCAAATCATCCGGACAGCCTACTTTTATTTCCGGGCTGGAGATATAATGCGGCAAAGTATTAATTGCTTCAGAAAGATTTTGATTGGTAGCAGAAAGATATTCGAGTACAGCTAGAGTAGTGTAGCATCCGTCGTCATGATTATAGAAATCGGCTGAAAAGAAAAAATGTCCAGAAAGTTCTCCGATGAATGCAGCCTTAACTTCCTGATTTTTTTTCTTAAGAAAAGAATGCCCGACCCTCCACATAAATGGTACGCCGCCTGATTTTTTTATGGCGTATTCAACAACTTTGGAGCATAAAATATTATACATAATTATCGATCCCGGATGTTTAGCTAAAACATTTTGAGCGAGGATTGCTACCAAGACATCATTCCAAATAATCCTTCCGTTATCATCGACAATTCCTATTCTGTCTCCGTCAGCGTCATAAGAGAATCCCAAATCCGCTTTTTCCTCAATTACTTTCTTAGAGATTCTTTCAGCCACATTTTTTTCGGTTGGATCGGGAGTTCCTAATGGAAAAGTAGGATTAAGCACGCAATTGCTTTCTATCACTTCCATATTAAAAGCTCTTAATATTTTGGGGATGACAACTCCCGCAGTTGAACAGCTAGGATCAACAACTATTTTAAATTTTTTATCAATCTTAATTCTTTTCTTTAAATCTTCTATATAATTTTCCAGAATATCCATTTTTTCTATTTTTCCTTCAACTTCTCCTTTCTCATAATCTTCTTCTTCCACCATTCTTCTCAACTCTTGTATTCCGTCGCTCACCAGAGTTTCGGAAAAATCTATGGCAAACTTCATTCCATTATATTCAGCAGGATTATGAGAAGAAGTTATAAAAGCTCCTCCTTTTGCGTTTAAATAATATTGCGCCCAATAAAAATTTCCTACCAGCGTCATTCCTATATTGATAGTATCTATTCCGGCCCAGCTAAATCCGCGAATTAATGCATTGGCATATTCTTCGCTAGTGGATCTTGAATCATATCCTACAAGCGCTTTTTTTATCCCGCGCCTCTTCATATAAGTGCCATGAGCTTTGCCAAGGTGCTCGACGATTTCAGGAGTCAAATCTTCACCTGCGATTCCTCTTAAATCGTATCCTCTAAACATATTTTGATTTACTTTCATTTTTTTATAAAGTTAATTGTTATACCCTAAAATTATACTCCGCAGAGGCAAATTTTGCAACCCCTTTTCCCTTTAGTTACGGTCATGTTCCATGGTCTGGCTGACTGGTGGCAGAAAACTTTCCCGCCCGTAAAAGAATGCTGGGTGTGGAAGGACGGCACCGACGAAGATGAAATTCCGACTCTATGGATAGTTGTCGCTGAAACATTCGCAACTTGTACTTTGCAACGGATGAATCTCAGAGGACCTCTCGGTTCCTACTATGAGATGAGGGTTTCTAAGAGGGATCCCGACATCTGGTTTTCTTCGAACATTAAGCGTCCTAGGCTAACCTGGGAGGGGTTGGCACTTAGGAGGATAAGCTGCCGCGGTTCAGCGACATAAAGTTCTGGGAGAGTAAAGTGTATAATCGCTGCTCTCCCTTCCGTTTCCAAAATCATTTGAAAAAGTGGTTTTAGAAAGGGTTTACTCCAAATGAACTTTTTCGTCGAATTTTTTAAGGGCGTCCTTAAGCAGAGGGTGCTTTTTTAATTGAAAGTCGGATTTAAGAATTTCCATGGCTTCTTCGCGGGCGATAGTGATTAGTTTTATATTGGTCAGATTTTCCATCGCAATATCGGGAATTCCGGATTGGCGCGTGCCGAAGAATTGTCCGGGACCGCGCAGTTCCAGATCTTTTTCTGCGATGGCAAATCCATTTTCACTTTCGACGAGAGCTTTTAATCTCTGCTTGGCAGATGAAGAATCGCTAGTGGTAAAAAGGAAACAATATGACTGATATTCTCCGCGGCCGATTCTTCCCCGGAATTGGTGAAGTTGAGAAAGCCCGAATCTATCAGCATCTTCGATAATCATCACAGTTGCATTAGGAATGTCGATTCCAACTTCCACCACGGCGGTGGCGACAAGAATATCTAATTTCTTTTCAGAAAATTCTTTCATCACCTTTTCTTTTTCTGCTGGTTTCAACTTTCCATGAACCAACCCCACTTCTAAGTCGGGAAATATTTCTTCAGATAATTTTTTGTGTTCGGAAACAGCAGCCTTTACCTCCGTTAATATCTTAGAATCTTCAACAAGCGGCAAAATAACAAAGCATTGCCGGCCTTTTTTAATTTCCGAGCGGATAAAGTTATAAATTTTGTTTCTTTCTAATGGCGTTATTATTTCCGTTATTATTTTTTTCCTGTTTTTCGGCATTTCATCGATAATTGATAAATCAAGATTGCCAAAGAAGGCAAGCGCTAAAGTGCGGGGAATAGGCGTAGCGGTCATCGTTAGAAAATGAGGAACGGTATTTTTTAGCCCATCATTAATTTCTTCGATTTGTTGCTGAAGATAAGCGCGCTGGGCAACGCCAAAACGATGCTGTTCATCAACAATTATCAACGCTAAATTTTTAAAACGGATATCTTTTTGAATGAGGGAATGAGTGCCAATAATTAAGTTCACATTGCCATTTTTTAATTTCTCTAATATTTCGTTTCTGTTTATTTTTGTTCCATGTTCCATGCTATATGTTTTATGAATCTGATAGGAATTGGTTAATAAAGCAATATCGAATTTATAATCCTTTAAAATCTTCGTAAGATTATTAAAATGCTGGAGCGCCAGGACTTCGGTCGGAGCCATTATGGCAACCTGGTATCCGGCTTGAATAGCCTGAAGCGTAGAAATAGCCGCCACGATAGTTTTTCCCGAACCGACATCGCCATTCAGCAATCTATTCATCGGGCGTGGTTTTTCGAGGTCTTTAAGGATCTGAAAGGAAGCTTTTTTCTGCGCATTAGTCAATTTAAAAGATAAGGAATTGACAAATTTTTTAATCAATTTCTCATTAAACTTTATTTCAACTGATCTTTCTTTTTTCCAGCTGGAGCGGACCTGGATGGATTTGAACTGAACTAGGAACATTTCTTCAAAAGCAAATCTTTTCTGGGCGATTAGATATTCATTTTTAGAGTCAGGAAAATGAATATATTTAATCGCTTTTTTAATTTCCGGAAGATGCAGTTTTTTTAATATTTCTGTTGGAATCGGGTCTTCGATATCGAGGTTGAACCTCGATAGAAATGTTTGGATTTGCCAGCGGAGCCAGCGGGAAGTTAATCCTTCAGTTTCTGGATAAACCGGAACCAATCGTCCGGTGTTGGTCGGAGTCCGGCTTTCAAGCTCCCAAACGGGATTGGAAAAATACAACCCTGAAGAATCGGCAGAAACTTTTCCGCTAAGCCTCACATTTTTTCCCTCGGTCAATGTATCGGCAATATACGGCTGATTGAACCAGATAGCTTTAACCTTCCCCGTGGCATCTTCAATAACCGCTTCGGTAATATACATCCTTTTCTTCCAAGTGCGCGCTGTTTTTATCTTTGCCACTTTCCCTTGAATAGTCGCGGTTTGCCCATTGGCTATTTCCGCGATTGAATAAATTTTGGAAAAATCGTCATAACGGAAAGGAAAATGGAAAAGCAAATCGCGGACAGTGAAAATGCCCATTTTCTCCAAAATTTTGGCATATTTCGGGCTTATTCTAGAGATATTTTTTAGTTGTGTTTCGGAAGAAATTATCATGGTGCACCCACGAGGAGTCGAACCTCGATCCCAGGCTCCGCCCCAGTACCAATCCCGCTAGAGCGGGATGGTACGGGGTAAACAAGCTTGCGTGGCACTTGCCCCGCACTAAAATTAAGATGTGCTCTCGAGAGGAGTCGAACCTCTATCACGAGATCCGCAATCTCGCGTTCTATCCGTTGAACTACGAGAGCATAATTTTTAGTGCGGGGTCCGTTATGCTATGGATGCTATTTGAAGTTTTTTTATCTATGCAAAAATCTTTCTGCTATGTCCACTAAATTATGTTCCTGCTTTACTTCTGGGATAAAGTCGATTAAAATCTGCCTTATTTTTACCGGGTCTTCATTGTCCAGGGGGATATGGATGTGAGGCATTAGCCTGTTTTTGCTCTCGAGGCTCAAGATCTTTTCATATGGAGGATCGTAGAATATCCAGAAAGATTTCAAATTTTCAAATTCATAGATTTCCCGTTCAGCCATTATACCTTTGGAATTTATTTTAAAATTAACGATTCTCGGTTCTTTTTGGAGAAACAAATATCCGACAACCCCGATCAAGATGAAAGTTATTGCCATAATCGGGCTGTTGTAAATGAGAGCGTAAGCTATGACAGCTGCCAGTATTATCGTGCCGAAAAAATAGAATCTTTTTCCGACAGAGTATGGTTCATGCTCAAGCGCGCTCCATTGGCAAAAATACGCATCGTAATATGTTTTTTCAGAATAGCTCATCGAAAATTCCTCGTATTCTTCGAGTTCATTCTCTTCATTTTTTGTTTTTAGATCAAAAGGCATAGTTTCGTATTATTTTTACTGCGGAGGAGGAGGGATTCTCAGCCCCAGGCTAATGCACCTTGGGCGCAGAACTCCACATTATTTACCTCGCTGCGGAAGCGGGAGGATTCGAACCTCCGGTACCCTTTCGGATACTCCGGTTTTCAAGACCGGTGCGTTCAACCTCTCTGCCACGCTTCCAATGTATCAATCTTAACAATTCTATGGCATTTTGTAAATTTATGCTAACATATAAGTAATTAAACATTATACATCAAACATTGATCGATGGTCAATGTTTGATGATCAATAGATTTATGAAGCTAGCAATCAATGGGTTTGGGCGGATCGGAAAACCGTCTTTCAAAATTGCCTTTGAAAAAGAAGGTATTGAAGTGGTGGCGATTAATGATCTGACCGACATCAAAACTGCCGTCCATCTTCTCAAATACGATTCTTCTTATGGCAGATATGACAAGGAAGTCAGCGCTGATGAGCAAAATGGCGAGATTATCGTTGATGGGACAAGAATAAAATATTTTTCCGAACCGGAACCGGAGAAACTTCCCTGGGGAGAATTGGGCGTGGATGTGGTTTTGGAATGCACAGGGGTTTTCGAAACTAAAGAGGACGCCGAAAAACATATTAAAGCCGGAGCGAAGAAAGTTATTCTTTCCGCGCCTGCCAAAGATGATACGCCGGTTTATCTTCTGGGAGTGAATGAAAAGGATTATCAGGGAGAAAATATTATTTCCAACGGCTCCTGCACAACGAACTGTTTGGCGCCAATGATAAAAGTTCTGGATGATAATTTTGGAGTGGAAAAAGGTTTTATGACAACCACGCATTCCTATACTAATGACCAAAAATTGTTAGATTTGCCTCATAAAGATTTGCGGCGAGCCAGAGCGTCAGCACTCAATATTATTCCTACCACCACCGGAGCGGCTAAAACTGTGGGAAAAGTTTTGAAGCATTTAGATGGAAAACTGGACGGCATCGCGCTTCGAGTTCCAACTCCAGTGGTTTCCATAACCGATTTCATCTGCACGCTGAAAAAAGAAGCTGCTAAGGACGAAATAAACAAGGCTTTTAAAGACGCGGCTTCAAATATTTTAGGAATTACCGAAGAGCCGTTAGTTTCTACGGATTTCAAGGGTGATGCGCACAGCGCGATTATCGATTTATCCTTAACGATGGCGCAAGGAAATTTAGCGAAAGTAGTCGGCTGGTATGATAACGAATGGGGATATTCCAATAGGTTGGTGGAAATGGCACAGTTTGTATCTAGTATCTAGTATATTGTATCTAGTATTTTAAATTTGCTCTCACATTTTTGCGAGAGCTTTTTTATGCAAAAAATTATTCTTCACTTAACACCGATCGGTGTTAAGTGAAGAATAGGAATTTGATTTTAACAGGGATTGATTTTATTTGACAAAAATAAGAAAATAGTCTATATTTTACAAACCAATGGCATTGGAAGGGTCTCGCTAGTTGAAGTTATCAAAGTGGCAAATAAAGTCATTCACCTACACAAGCGGGACCCAATTTTTTAAAATCCAAAAAAGAGGAGGTGAGAAAAGTGAAAAAGGGCGACGAAAAAACTAGTAAGATCAACAAGGTAAAGGATACTAAGCTGACTGCTATTGCAGTCAAAACTCTTGTCGAGCAGGACGGAGGTTACCTCGGTCAAATCAATCTAAAGTAGAGTTTTCTCGCCCAGACAAAGTTTCGTCGGTAATATAGGCAATAGTCTATAAAAGCAGAGGTAATAAAAATTACCCTGTCGGTCGCATACGAACCGGTAGCCTTCGACTTTGTCATACGGGCACTCGGATTAATTTGTTGCATTTATCTCTGATAAAAATCAGAAATACATACAGTAAATATCCAGTGCCTTTTTATTTGCCTATTTTTTATAAAAAAGCTTTATTTAAGCGTAAAATTAGTATCATAGATTGACATTTTTGGCTATTGGGTGTATAATTAACGGTTGACAATTTTTTAGCGTTTTGCTAGAATTGTCGAACAAGTAAAGGGGGCGAGGGTTCCGGATACAGTTCGGCCTTGGGCTCTTGAATGAGCAGGCCAGGGGAACCCCCAGCAAATCGGCGGATATCGGGTAAGGAGAGGTATTGTTTATAAGAGCAGTAGTTCCTGCCCCTCTACTTTATCCATCGCGCCAGGCTTCATGCGGCGGCCCCATCGGGAAATCCGGCGCAGAGCTAGATAAGTTGGCCTCCCGTAAGGGAAATGCGCTACAGAAATCTAGCCCCGGATTCCCATCGGAACCCCGCCCCCCCCGTTTCAGAAAGAGGTATGATGTGAAATTTACGTTCGACCATTGACCACGCAAAACCGAAAGGTTTAGCCGGGTTGCAGGTAACGTATATCACACATACCTCTTATTTTTTTATGCAGTATTTTTTAAAATGCTGTTTTAATTTTATATTTTTAAAAATGAATAAATTATAGTATAATGATTGAGTAGAAAATAAATACTAAAATTGAAATGCAGAAAATGAATGTCATCTTGATCCCGCCGAAGTGGGATCACTTGGAATGACATAGTTATTATGTTTGCCATAAATACTTTTTACTTTTAACTTTATAAACTTTTGACTCCGTATCATGTTTTTAAAAAAGATCGAAATTTCAGGATTTAAGTCTTTCGCGCAGAAAACCGTGTTGGAATTTGCCAATGGCAATGATACTCCAGATGATGGAAAAATGTTTCCCATTACAGCAGTAGTAGGTCCCAATGGTTCGGGAAAATCCAACGTGGCAGATGCTATTCGCTGGGCGATGGGAGAGCAATCGATGAAAAATCTGCGCGGAAAGAAGTTGGAAGATATTATTTTTGCCGGTTCCGGAAAAAAAGAACGCCTGGGAAGAGCCTGGGTTTCTCTGCATTTTGACAATCACGATAAAAGGATTCCGCTTGAGTTTACCGAAGTTGTCATTACCCGAAAATTATTCAGGAGCGGGGAATCAGAATATCTTATCAATGGGAGCAAAGTCCGTCTTTTGGATGTTGTCGATCTTCTGGCGAAAGCCGGCATTGGAAGAGAAAGCTACTGCGTTATTAATCAGGGGATGTCGGATTCAGTTTTGAATGCGACTCCGTCGGAAAGAAGAATTGTTTTGGAAGACGCGGCCGGAGTAAAGCACTTTCAAATTCAGAAAGAAAGAGCAATTAGAAAACTGGATCTTACTAGAGAAAATTTGTCGAGAGTAGGGGATTTGATAAAAGAAATCGAACCGCATCTCCGAATGCTCAAAAGGCAAGCGGAAAAAGCGCAAAAAGGAAAAGATGTGGCTGAAAAACTGAAGGAAAAGCAGCTTAAATTATATTCCTATCTTTGGTACAGTTTTCAGGAGGAAAAGAATAATGTTTTGGGAGAAAAGAATGATTATGGAGCCAAGATGATGAATGTTCAGCGCGAAATCGACAAAATTAACGACGAACTCAATAAATATTCCAAAGAAGTTCAAAGTTCGGAAAAACAGGAAGTGCTGGAAAAGAGAAAACAGGAATTTATCAGCAGGCTTAACGCGCTGGAAAAAGAACTGGTAATAACAGAAGGGAGAGCGGTGATAGAGGCGGAAAGAAGCAAAGCGCAGAAAATCATAGAAAGCATTCCGGTTGACCTGGAATATGTGAAAGAAAAACTTTCAAAAATAAGAAAAGATCAGGATAAATTAACCGAATTTTTGAAATCAGCGGAGAAATTGGAAGATCTGGAAAATATTAAAAAGATTGCCAAAGACATAGGTAGGGAACTGGCAGATCTCTACGAGGAAGCGCAAAAGGGCGAAGTAATACAGGAGAACACAGAAGCGGAAAGGAATAACACAGAAACGGAGAAAAAAATAAAGGGATTAGGGGATAACAAGACAAGATTAGAAAAAGAAATAGGAGAACTGAAAATTGAAATAGGGGGAATCGAGAAAGAGATAGAGCAAGAAAGAGAAGCGGGAAAAAAGGCTCGCCAGAAATTTTTCGATCTGGAAAAGGGAATTAGCCGCAAACAGGAAGAACTCAATAAACTGAAAGACCAGTTCAACGAGTATAAAATCAAACAGGCAAGAATTGAGGTCAGAGAAGAAGACTTAATGAGTGAAATCAAGCAGAAAATAAAACTTGAGCCGTCAGAACTCAAGTATGACGGCAGTGAAGTGAATAAAGAGGAGATGGGACGGGAAATTCAGAGGCTTAAAGTCCAATGGGAGCAGATTGGGGGAATTGATCCGATGATAGTCGATGAATATGAAGAAACCAAAAAAAGATTTGAATTTTTAAATCAGGAGTCCAAGGATCTTGAGGAAGCGATAAAATCCTGTAAGGAAGTAATCAAGGAGATGGATGGGAAAATCAAAGACGTTTTCGAAGGCGCTTTCAAAAAAATAAACGAAGAATTTTCCAAATATTTTAAAATTATTTTCGGAGGAGGAAGCGCGCATCTAACTAAGTCGAAAGTCGAAAGTCGAAAGTCGAAAGTCTCGGAAGGAGATTTAGCGAATAAAGAATTAACTGAATCGGATGGTGAAAATATTGAAGATATAGAGGAAAGTGAAGAGAAAGAAGAAATTGGGGTTAATATTTCCGCTTGTCCGCCGGGAAAGAAAATTAATAACCTCAATATGCTCTCCGGAGGAGAAAGATCGCTTACTTCTTTGGCTTTGCTCTTCGCTATCATTTCCCACAATCCGCCTCCATTTGCAATCCTGGACGAAGTAGAAGCAGCGCTTGATGAAGCTAATTCCAGGCGGTTTAGCCGGATTATCCAAGAGCTTTCCGATAATACTCAATTCATTACCATTACCCATAATCGGGAAACAATGCGCCAAGCATCATTATTATACGGCGTTACAATGGGCGAAGACGGAATTTCAAAATTATTGTCTGTGAGATTAGACCAGATTGGCCAAGGCGGAAGAATTATCAATAGTTGACATTTCTTGGCTTGTCTAGTAATATAATTTAGTAATATTTATATGGATTTCATTCGGGAAAATGCTCTCTCTGAATGATTTTAATTGCAAAAAATGCTTACTATCAGATTTAACCGAGTCGGGAAAAGAAACAAGGCTTATTTTAGAATTGTTCTCCAGGAACATACAATTGCTCCGGGAGGAAAACATATCGAAATTTTAGGAAGCTATGATCCACATCTCAAAAAAGCGGTTTTGAAAGCTGAAAAAATTAAAGAATGGATAAAAAAAGGAGCTCAAGCTTCCGATTCCGCTTATAATTTATTTATAAAAGAAGGAGTTTTGGAGGGAAAGAAAAGAGCGGTGAAAATTCCGAAGAAGGTTGAACCTGAAACTGCTGAAACCGTTGCAGACGATAAAAAATCAGATGAAGGAATCAAGCCCGAAGAATCCAAGGCAGAAGAAGTAAAAAAAGAAGAACCGAAAAAAGAACTCGCCGACACCAAGACTATGGCAGACAAGAAATCAAAGCAGGAAGAAGTGAAAGTTGAGGATTCTAAAACTGAAGAAACTATTGACAAGAAATAGTTTATAAGCTAGGATAAATTAGTAAAATTTGAATAAATTTTTCCGCAGACAGTAGGCATTTTATAAGTCCTATCGAGGAAAATAATCCCATTTTTGGGATTGTGTTGGTTCTGCGGAAAGGCAGAACTTTTAATTATATAAATCGCGAATCGACGCTAATTTTTCGCGAATATTCGCGAATTCATTTGAGATTGATTAGTGATTTAAATTATCATGCAAACTAAAGCTCAAAAAAAAGAATTAGTTAAAGATATGGCTTCCAAAATCAGAGAAGCCAAGGCTATTGTCTTTGCCGATTTTAAAGGAGTGAAAGTTAAGGACTTAACCGCGCTGAAAAAGGAACTTCGAAAAGAAGGGGTCGAATTTAAGGTTTCAAAAAAAACTTTGATCAATATTGCTTTTAAAGAAGTGGGAATCGAAGTTGATACCAAAAAAATGGAAGGGCAGGTTGCCGTTTCCATTTCTTCCCAAGACGAAGTAGCTCCGGCAAAAATTATCAGCAAATTTTCGAAAGCCAATGAAAATCTCAAGATATTGGGTGGAATTTTGGAAAAGAAGTTTATGGATATTAATAAAGTAAAAGCTTTGGCCAAACTTCCGAGCAAAGAAGAACTTCTTGGAAATTTAGTCAGGACTATTCAGGCTCCAATTTCTGGATTTGTAAATGTCTGCGCCGGTAATTTGAGAGGATTGGTACAGGTTTTGAAAGGTATTAGTGAAAGTAAAAATTAATTTTAGATAAGTCTTATGGGACGTATTCGACCTATTTGACCTATAAAAAAACAATGCTAGGAGACAAAAAAGAAGTAACAGTTCCGGAAAAGTTCAAATCAATCGTTTCAGAAATTGAGAAAATGAGCGTTTTGGATCTGTCCGAACTGGTAAAAATTCTCGAAGAAAAATTCGGCGTAAGCGCAGCCGCTCCTGTAATGATGGGAGCCGCTATGCCAGGAGCAGCTATTGAAGAGGTTGAAGAAAAAACCGAATTTGATGTCGAGCTAACCGCTGCTGGAGCGCAGAAAATTAACGCAATCAAGGCTGTCAGGGAAATTACCGGACTTGGTCTCAAAGAAGCGAAAGATCTCGTTGACGGAGCGCCAAAGGTAATCAAAGAAAAAGTTGCCAAAGTTCAAGCTGAAGAATTTAAGAAAAAACTCGAAGATGCCGGAGCAACGGCAGCACTAAAATAATCCCAGATTTTTAGGCCTATAACAAAAAAGACTTCCGATCAAAGAAGTCTTTTTTAGTTGTAAAATCGCTGAAAGTTTTTTTCATTTATTTTTTATAATTTCATTCCATAGTTGGGATTTCTTTTTGATCCCAATTAGCGAGAGCAATTATGATTTTGCTATTAAGCAGATTATTTTTATCCCATCCGGCAAGAGCAGAGGCGCGGTGCATTCCTTCAACTAGAATAATTTTATCTTTGTAAATAATTCCTGTGAACATCGTTTCTTTAGGAAAATCTTTCTTTATGCTTAAAATTTTAAGGTTATCTTTAATTATTGGCAAATCCAGAATTTCCTTGAGCTGTTTAGTTTTTTCCCCGCTATAAGCTTTTTTTATCCAGGAAACAGAAGGAACGCCATAAATTAACGGAAAATCTTTAAGCGGATATCGTATCTCATATAAATTCCATTCGAGAGTTTCAGGCGAAAGGGGAACGGCATAGGCTTCTCTCCATTCATCCCAGGAATCAAAACCTTGCTCTCGCCAGTGTTTTTTCCAAGATTCCTGCCACGCTTCGCCTTTTCGCCAAACATCAAAAACCTCATTCCATTTTATTGGTTTGATAAATTCAAAAGAAGCATATTGTTTTGGAATTTTTAGCATAATAAGCGATTAAAGTTGTTAAATTATTTTTTTCCGAAGCGAATCACTGGGCAATTTTGAAGCTATGATTAATCCTAAGATTATGAAAATGGTCATTGAAAATGCAGCCACTCGGTAATTCATATTTCCGGTTTTTGGAATCAATGTCACAATCAGTCCCCAGGACAAAGGGCCAATGAAAGTAGCAAATCTTTCAAAAAGAGTATAAAAAGTAAAAGACTTGTTCAGCATATTACGAGGAGTGAGTTGCAGGAGGAAGGCTCTGGAGACAGTCCATATTGGGCCAAACCAAAGTCCCATTGCCAGAGAAATTATTATAAAAAAAGAAAAATTTTTCGTAATTGCCATTGCCGGAAATATGATTAGCCATCCTGCCAGCACTCCCAATAATGTTTTTTTAAAACCGATTTTGTCGGCAATCCAGCCGCTTAGCAAAGCTCCAATTGCCGATGTTACCAAAATTCCCAGTAAAAGAAAGGATTTAGTTGTATCATCTACGCCGAATAATTTTTCCAAATAAATAGGAAAATTATTGGAAGAGGTAATTATTGCATCGTTAAATAAAAAATAAGCCAGGAAGAAGCGTCCAACACCCACTGACTTAAAAAGATCTTTAGTCGAACTAATTATATTTCGATATTCTTCCCGGATGCTTATGGGAACAGTCTTTTTCCGGGCACTTTCTTTAAATAATAAGATAATCGGCAAGGAAAAAATAAAAAATAAAAGAGAAGCAGGAATGAGAGTCTGGGCACGAGTAGATGCCGATGAAAATAATATTATTGCTCCAGTTGCAATCGGCAGAGTTATCAGGAGACCAAATATTTGTCCTAGCCAATTTCCGAATTGTCCCCAGCCCGAAGCGAGTCCTTGTTTTTCCGGAAGCGCGACATCTTCAAGCATTGGATTATAGTAGGTAAAACAAAATAAGTAAAAGAAAGTTGCCAGAGTGAAGGTAATTATACTCAGTATGTAATAATCAGGATAGAAAACAGCAATTAATGCTGTCAGTAAGAAAAAGATAAAAGATAGAATCGTTGTGATACGCAAACCAGGCAATCTAACTTTTAATTTATCAGCTATTGATCCGGCTACGGGAGCAATTAAAATAAATAAAATACTTGAACCGACAAAAGTGGCATTAAACCATAAATCTGGCAAGCCATGATCTATGACTAGCCATTGGGAATAATAAAGAAAAAATACGATGAATACTATGGAGTTAGCGAAATCATACAAACTCCAAATAAGTAATTTCTTTTTATCCATAAACTATAATAATTGTTTATGAGTTTAAGTATGCTTAAATTATCAGTCCAAACCTCGCTTTTTGCAAGAGGCAAGTTTCATAAATTATTCATCTTATCCATCTAATTTTCCATCGTTTTCAATGTGTCATTTTCCTACGGCCGTATAATTATGATACAATAGGATTATGTATAAATTTGGATCAGTGCAAAAGAAAATTATGCTTGCTCTCTTGGGCGGTGTAGCGCTGGGATGTTCTTATTCCCCTTGGCAATATTTTCGCACTTTCAGGAAAATACGAAAAGAGTGGAGAAGAATTGATCAGCGAAATTTTAACCGTTCCATCAGGAGGCTTTCGAAGGAAAAGTTAGTTGAAGAAGTGATGCTTGCTGATGGATCTTTCCGCTTAGTGCTAACGAAAAAAGGAAAACGGCAAGCTAAAATTCTCAATCTGCTTGGAAGCAGTATCTATTTTAAGAAACCAAAGCGTTGGGATGGTAAATGGAGGATTGTGATTTTTGATATTCCGGAAAAGGATCGGCTGTTTCGCGATATCTTGCGTGAGCATTTATATTCCCTCCAGTTTTTCAAATTGCAGCAAAGTGTTTTTGTTTCCCCGTATCCATTTGAAAAGCCTATTCTGGAATTGGTTTTTCTTTATTCGGCTGAACCATATGTCCGAGTAATTACGGCCACAAAAATTGATAATGAAGCTAAGATTAAAAAACACTTTTTTAAGTCCGCTTAATGTATCATTTTCCTACGGCCGTATTATAATGACACAATTTAGAATGTTGGTAGTTGTAAATTTTTCATAAAAAAACGCCTGGAGAAATTCTAGCGAGAAAATCTCCAGGTAGATTGATGCCTATTTTATTTCTTTGAGGTCAAGAGTAATTCCTTTCACTATGGTTCCCTCGGGCACATGCAGGGCATACGATGAACTTCTGGTTCCATGAAGAAGCGATTCTGGTATCAAAAGCCATGACAATATCCTTGTTTTCTTTCGGATTGTCTTTCCTGAAACCCTAGCCATATAGGCGTTGGTCCTTTTTTCTTCATATACCGTTGCGTTTTCAGCTATAAGTTTTCCTAATTTTTTCCCGCCGTCCGGCAACTGATAATAAAAGAAATAGTATGGAATGGATTCTATTCTTCCCGAACCGAGAAAAAATGCACCTTCTGTAGATCTGGAGTTGTTAAGTGCGACGAGTTCGACTCTATCTAGCTCTTCATATTTCTGCTCGCTTGGAGACATACTTACGACCGCAAACATGACAAATAAAGCAACCATGCCTCCAATGATCAAACCCATTATTCCTGATAAAATACGTTCTGTTTTGTCATCTCCTTTTTTGACACCGAGGTAAAGTCCCAATCCCATCAAAACGATAAAGATTACCATAATGCTCCTCCTGTTTTTATATTTCATGCTTAGTTAGCATGCTTAATGCCAAAGAACAATCATTATTGATATGCAAATCCATGATGAGAAATAATATAATATTAATTTACTTTTGTCAACTTTCCCAAAAAGAAGCAATAGTCAACGATCAACAAATTTAACGGCTAAATCGCGATTTAGCCATTGAAGCAAGAGGAGAAAGCGTTGCGATTATGGAACGATGTTGGAACTTGTGGCGGAGAGAACAGGAAACGCAAATTATTTAGAATGCTTTCCTTCTTTCTTAACATTTTTGATGCCTCTGTTTTTAACTTTTCCCTCAAGGCGGGAAGCTCGGCGCGGATTCTCTTTCCCAATTACTCTAAACTCCTTTTGACGGTCATTTTTTTCACGCATATCCGGTAGTAGAAATTCGACAATTTATTCTTTTTATAAATTTATCGAATTAATGTTAATTTTTATTGTTTATTATACTTTTTCCGATTAGCGATTTTTTCAAAAAATCAGTCGAATTTTCACTACCGGACATATTTTTATGGGATCAGATCATTTAAGTTTTTGCTTAATCTGAACAAATTATAGCATTTCTTTGAAATTGGTGGTAGAATAGTTTTAGAACTGAACTTTAAGGGGTTTGGTTTTAAGTTTAATCAGGAGCTAATTAAAAGCGGGGAATTTATCAAAAAATATGTCGCAGACTTTATATCGCAAATACCGTCCCCAAAAATTTTCTGATGTTATCGGACAGCAGCATATTATCCAGACGCTTGTTAATTCCATAAAAAACGGAAGGATCGGACACGCTTATCTTTTTGCCGGTCCCCGGGGAACTGGAAAAACAACAGTAGCTCGCTTACTTGCAAAGGCAGTTAACTGTTCCTATATGAAAGATACGGACTTGTCCGCCAAAGCTTTAGCGTCGGCGGAGCCGTGTCTTGAATGTGAGAACTGCAAAAACATTCAAGACGGACGATCTTTGGATATTATTGAAATTGATGCCGCTTCAAATACCGGCGTTGATAATATCCGAGAACTGCGGGAAACAGTGAAGCTTCCGCCGACAAGAGCCAAATACAAAGTTTATATCATAGATGAGGTCCATATGCTCTCAACCGGAGCTTTCAACGCGCTTCTCAAAACCTTGGAAGAGCCACCGGCCCATGTTATTTTCATTCTAGCGACCACTGAAATCCACAAAGTTCCGGATACGATAATATCTCGTTGCCAGCGGTTTGATTTTGCCAGATTATCCCTGGAAAATATAATCAAAAAACTTTCCAGCATAGCCAAAAGCGAAGGAGTTGAAATAGAAAAAAATGCCCTGGAAATGATTGCTATTTCGGCTGAAGGAGGAATGCGTGATGCCGAATCTCTCTTGGCGCAAGTAATATCGCTTGAAGACAAAAAAATCACTTCCAAGGAAGTGGAAGAAATTCTGGGAACAACTGACAGGGAAAGCGTTGAAAAGATGGCCGAGATTATGATTGATAAAAATGCCAACGAAGCAATAGAACTGGCAAACAAGCTTGCCAGAGATGGCTACGATTTGGAAGTATTTAATAAATCATTCTTAAATTATCTGCGCCAGCTTCTTCTTATTTCCATAGACGAGAAGCTCTCGGAAAAATTATCATTAGAATTAACTTCAGAACAAATTAAAAAAGCCTTAAAAATAGCCAGAGGCCATACCCGGGAAATTCTAAAAATAATCGAGGCATTTTCAGAAATCCAGAACAAAATAAAATCTTCATTTATTCCCCAGCTTCCAATAGAAATTGCGATTGTAAAGTTAAGCGGAAAATATGAAGTAGAGAACATCGAACCAGAAATAAAACAAGACGAAAAGCCATCAAGCTATCAGCCTATTGAACCATCGGGTAATAGCAATAAAATTGCCAGACCGGAAATAAAAAAAGTTGAACATCAGGATAATGCTTCGGCAAAAGACTTAAATATTACTGTTGGTGAAATTAAAAATAAATGGGGCGACTTGATCCGCGAAACAAAGCCATATAATCATTCCCTTTCCGCATTTTTGCAAAACTGCCAGCCAGTAGAAATCAAGGAAGAACGCCTTATAATCGCCACGAAATATAAATTTTATAAAGATACGTTAAGCGAAAACAAGAATAAATTGACAATTGAGAATGTGCTTGCTAAGCTTTTGGGGTCAAACATCAGAGTAAATTTTGTTAGCGAAGATGAGGCAGGGATCAAGATACAATCAACATCTCCTGCGCCAAAAGATAGCCCATCTTCCAATATTCCTAGGGAAACTAATTCTCTTCTTAATGATGCCATGGAAATGATGGGCGGAAAGATTATTGAGGAATAACAAACTTTTATATATTGGAGCGTAGCCAAGTGGTAAGGCAGCGGCCTTTGAAGCCGCTATGCGTAGGTTCGAATCCTACCGCTCCAACACCAAAAAACAGCACATTGAAGCTGTTTTTAATTTATTGCTGGATCCCGCATCAAGTGCGGGATGACGCTAGACGTGTCATTTTTTAAACACGAAAAACTTGTAGCCGATGAAGTTCCAGAGAAGAGAAATCAGGGTTGCAGCCAGAGCTCCAACATTTGCCCATCTTTCGGGAGAAAGTCCCGCTTGCGGTCCAATAACATTAACAATGACAGAAGCTAGAGCAATATTGATGAAAAAACCTATTATAGTTACTCCGAAAAACTTTCCAGCTTCTTGGGTGTTCGCGCTGCTGTCATTTTTTGCTCCGAATGTCCAATATTTATTCCAGAAATAACTGCTGATACTGGCTACAACAAAAGATGTCCCCTTAAATCCGCTATATGCGAATCCTGACGCGAAACCGGTTATGGCGATTAGCAAATTAAGCACTCCCCAGTCTAAAAATGAATTAAACGCGCCAACAGCAGCAAACTTGGCAAACTGGAAAACCACGGATAATTTTTTCCCTATGGCTCCGGCGATCCAAAGAGCAATGTTTGCGAATACTAGAAAAAATACCATCAAAATTATTGCTGTGAGGAAGTTTGCTTTCAGAAAAGGCAATTTAATATTATTGATAATCGGGAGGGAAAAAAGCGCGAATGAAACGCCGATAAAAGATATGAGCAAGTAATCTTTCTTGGTAAGGGTTACGGTGTTGGTTTTCGGATTTGGCTGCGGGTTTATTTCCGTGCCGGCATTTTGTATCGGACTTTCCATATGTTTGTTCTTGGTTTTTTATTTTAAATAATTATTCAACAGGGCGAGCTTTTTCCTTTTGAACTTCTTTTTCAATTTCTTTGATGTCTGCAGTCCATTCGTCGATTACTGATTTTTCCGGAGCGGGCGTGGGTTCAGCTTTACTTTCTTTCAGCTCTTCTTTCAATGATTCAAAATTATCGCCAACATCTTGTTTTTTCCCAATATTCAAATAATGGCTTCCTTTTTGAAGGACATTTTCAATAGCTACCCAGGAGCTTTCAATATCGCGCGGCATCACGACTGCTACTTCATCTCCCGGTTCAGCTTTAAAGTACGTAATGGAAGCCAAAAGCACCCGATAGGGTTTTCCATCGGCTATTACATTGTAATTTTCCGATTCGTCTTGGCTTATTATTCCCAGCGCGTGTTTTCTTGAAGCCGGACCGATTTGCTTGTAAATAAAAGACCCATCTAGGGTTATGGTGAGCTTAAGCATATCTCCCTCGACGAGTTTTGATTTGGACGCGTAATTAGCTGGAACGGGATATTGCTTTCCGTCAGATCCAATCATAATTTGGCCGTCAAAAGTTCCTTCAACTATCGTTCCATCTTCCTCTTCCTCGACTTTCCTTTTTCTTCCTGTTTTTTTCTTTCCTTCCAAGTTCAAAAGCATTGCCTTGGCGCTTTGAATGGTTTTCTCGGCGCTGTTGATCATTTCGCGAAGGGACTGGATCTTGTGAGTTTTGTCAGAATCGCTTACCCCCTCTTTATCTTTTTCATCTTTCTTTTTCATTTTTATATAAACGTGGCAGATATCAAAGAAAAAATACCCCCTTAAGATCTGCTCGCTTTTTTTGTTTTTCTTTTACAGTAAAATTATATACTATTTTTTAAAGTCAAGCAAATTATTTTGGCTCTTCAACAAGTGTTGAATTTTTCTCCTTTCCTGGTAGTATTACACTAGTATGAAAGAAAAAATTGCAAAGCCCTTAGCAGATCGGATGAGACCGGAAAACCTCTCTGAATTTGTAGGCCAGCCGCATTTAGTAGGCGAGGGCAAAATACTTAGCCAAATTATCGAAGGCGACAAAATTCCTTCGATGATTTTTTGGGGTCCTCCTGGTTCCGGAAAGACCACTCTGGCTTTTATCATTGCCAGGAAAACTAATTCCCATTTTATCCAAATAAGTGCGGTTTCCAGCGGAGTGAAAGAAATGAGGAAAATTTTTGAAGAAGCAAAAGATATGCTTCGCGCCTATAGTAAGAATACGATTTTATTCATTGATGAGATTCACCGCTTCAACAAATCCCAGCAAGACGCATTGCTTCCGCAAGTTGAAAGAGGAGGCGTTATTCTTATTGGAGCTACCACGGAAAATCCAAGCTTTGAAGTCAATTCAGCCCTTCTTTCAAGAACCAGGGTTTTCGTTTTGAATAAACTTGAGCCCAATGACATTGAAGTCATCATTAAGAACGCTTTAGTAGATAAAAAGAGGGGATTGGGAAATAAGAGAATAGATATAGAAGAAGAGGATATAAAATATTTGACGGAGCTTTCCGGAGGAGATGCCAGGAATGCATTAAACGCTTTGGAATTAGCTTCAAATATTAGTATTGAAATAAATAAGAAAATTATTGAAGAAGCTATCCAACGCTCCAATCTTTTTTATGATAAGAATGGAGAAGAACATTACAATATTATTTCCGCGCTTCACAAGAGCATGCGGGGCGGGGACGCGGATGCGGCGCTTTATTGGCTGGGAAGGATGCTGGAAGGCGGAGAAGATCCGCTTTATGTCGCCAGGCGGCTTATCCGTTTTGCATCAGAAGATATCGGAATTGCCAATTCCTTTGCGCTTCCGCAAGCGACAGCGGTTTATGATGCCTGCCATTATATCGGAATGCCGGAATGCAGCGTGAATTTGGCTCAAGCGGTGGTTTATATGGCAAAGTCAAAAAAGAGCAATAAATTATACGAAGCATACCAGAAAGTCCAGCAAGACATTAAAAATTATCCCAACGAACCGGTGCCGCTTCACATTCGCAATGCGCCGACAAAATTGATGAAAGAATTGAATTATGGGAAAGGATACAAATATACGCCTAAGTTCGATAATCCTGAAGACGCGAAGCAGGAGTATCTACCGAATAAGTTAAGAGGAAAGAAATATTTAGAATAGTTTTATCTTCTGCTTTCTTTGGCAGCAAAGAAAGCGGAAAGAAAGAAACTGTCCGCACGGGCTCGTGCTGGGCAAATTCTGACGCTTGCTCGCTAAAATTTCAGTCTCTGCTTCGTTGCGAATACAAAATTTCTTAACGCTCGCAAGCTATAATTTGCTACGCACTTCGCAAGTGCGGAGAATTTTTAATTACTGGTTTATTTAAATAAAAAAAGAGAGGGGAATTCTCGTTGTTAGAGAATTCTCCCTCTTGCCAGGCGGATTAGTCCCTGGCACTGCATAATCCTCTTAGATGGTGTTGCTCTTCTTTTCCGTCGCGCTGGTCGCTCTCTTGTGGGCCATTGCGGCGCCGATGCCAAAGATTTGTACTGCTGGTGATGCTCTTGTGTTGATACGCATGTTCCACCTCCCATTTTGGCGGAATTGGTATGAGCGTCCAGAGGACGCGGTTTGTGATTCGCAGTGCGATTAACGCAACTGCACTGATGCCAAGTTATTTCGGCACATCTCTTGCCTTATGAAACAAAAACATAAGACACCTCCTCTAATAAAGTTTTTTCCTGCTGAGTTCAGGGGGAAACGCACTAGAGTCTCAGATCCTTAACGCTACCGAAGACCATTTGCCGTGAGATAAATACACTCATAGCACACCTCCTTATTTTAATAATATAAAATTAATTGTTTTTCGTCAAATTGAAATTTTATGATAATTTCTAATTTTTCTCAAAAAGTTTATGCTGTTGTCAAAAAAATTCCCAAAGGGAAGGTTTTGACGTATAAAGAAGTGGCAAAAAGAGCGGGAAGACCGAAAGCTTATCGGGCAGTAGGAAATATTTTGAGCAAGAATAAAAATCCCAAAGTTCCGTGCCACCGGGTAATTCGAAGTAATGGAAAGCCTGGTGGTTATAACGGATTAATTAGTAACAAGAAAAAAACTGACATTTTGAGAAAAGAAGGAGCAATGTTGAAAGTGTGATATATGTGATATAATAAAAATAAGTTTTAGCGAATTTAGAATTAGGAATTAAGAATTGAGAATGGGAAGTTAGAGTTTAGAATATAGGAATTATATTTTTTTCTGTGTTCTTTATTCCATATTCTTATTCTAAATTCAAAATTCATAATTCAAAATTCATAATTCTAATCTTTATGCAGCAATTTATAATGCAAAATCCGTGGATAATTTACGCGCTGATCGCCTGGACTCTTCCTTGGAAAGGAGTGGCTCTTTGGAGGTCGGCAAAAAACGGACATAAAATTTGGTTCGTGATTATTTTTCTAATAAATACTTTGGCAATTCTGGATATTGTCTATATCGTATTTTTTAGCAAGAAAAAAGAAGAAATGCCCGAGTTCAATAATGGGTCGAGAATATTAGGAAATGGGAAGAGAATAGTTTAAAATTATCAGGCATATGAATTTTAAAATGAGAAAAATAGTCCAATGGATTGCAATAAATTCAATGGTTGTGTTAATAGTATTTGGTCTCGGGGTTTATTATTTTGTTTTTTTCGATCCCTGTTTTTCATTGGATGTTGCTGAAAAAACTCCGGCATATGCGAAAGAAAATGGCAGAGTTTGCTATGTGAAAAAGGGTGGTCATGGCATAAGAACTCTTTGGGGTGCGGACGTAAAAACATTTGAAAGCGAGAACGAGAATGTACAAGGATATGGTTATGGAGCGGACAAGAACCATTTTTATTATTACGGAAATATCTTACCGATTAAACGGGATAACGCTAAATTCGTGGGATTTTATTTGACTGACGGAAATGTCGTCATTTACGAAGGAAGAGTAACGGGAATTGATGGCAATACATTTTCGGTTTTTGAAGGTGAGAACTTGTATTCAATGTTTGCGAGAGATAAAAAATTTGTGTACCTGGGCGACTATTTAATTAAGGGAGCAAATCCGGATAAATTCGTTCCCGTCGGTTTTCGAGTAGGAAAGGATGACAGGAATGTTTATTGGTATGATACAAAATCTGGCGAATGGGAAGGCAAATATGTCTATTACGAAGAAGGATATATTCTTCCAGATGCCGATCCGGAGACATTTCGTGTTTATGATTCATATTTATCCAAGGACAAAGACCACGTTTATTTAAAAGGAAAACTAATAGAAGAAGCTGACCCAAATACATTTTCAAATATTTCTGAAAATTATTACTACAGTAAGGATAAAATAAATCTTTTCTGCAATGGAAAAAAAATTGAAAAAAATATTAAAGATATCGATCTGGAGACAATAAAAGAAATTTCCGTCAATTATGTTCGCACGGTGTGCTCCGATCCTGAAGCTGGTGATACTTGCACCGTGCATAATGCATCGCACTATTATTTCCAAGACAAAAACCATTGCTACGATCCTGAAGACTGCAACCTTGAAATTGTATCGGACGAAAAATGCAAAAAAGGGGAAGAAGTTACCGAATATTTAAAGAATATTCCGTTAAGATCAATGCTATAATTTAAAATATTTAAGAATTTTTTTTCTAAGTTCCTAAATTGTGGATAACTTTTTGAAGAGTGGCTTGAAAAAGCCATTTTTTATTTTGGTAAATTGTGTTGACAAGTGTTTACTGGTGGTTTAAAATTACATCATAGTGTAATAAAGTGTAAGAAAGTGGGGAAAATTTATTTAAGGAAATCCCAGCACCAGTTGAGGAAAAATTTTGAGAAAAAATTGGCATGTTTATAGGTGAATATTCACACGTCGTGGATCCGAAAAAAAGATTGGCTTTGCCTTCCAAATTTAGAAAAGAATTGGGGCGCAAAGTAGTTGTCACCAGGGGGCTGGATCACTGCCTCTTTATTTATCCTTTGAAAACTTGGAATGAAATTGCGGAAAAGTTAGGAACGCTTCCAGTCGGAGAATCAGGAACCAGAAGCTTTATCCGCGTGATGCTCTCTGGGGCGAACGATGTTGATATTGATGGGCAGGGAAGGGTTTTGCTTCCGGAATATCTGAAAGAATACGCCCAGCTCAAAAAGAACGTAACTGTCGCTGGATTGTTCAATAGGTTGGAAATCTGGGATGAAAATAAGTGGAAAGAATACAAAAATAAAGCTGAAAAAAATACTGATGAAATAGCAGAACAATTAGGAAAACTAGGAATATATTAAAATTTCTAATTCTCAATTTCTAATTTCTAAACAATTTCCAATTATTTAATTTTTAAATTTTAAAATTGTTTGAAAATTGAAAATTGAAAATTGAAAATTGGCAATGTCTGTTCACAAGTCTGTTTTGCTCAAGGAAAGCATAGAAAGTCTGAATTTAAAGTCTGGTGATATCGTTGTTGACGCAACACTGGGAGGTGGAGGACACAGTGAAGCGATATTGGAAAAGATTGGAGAAACTGGAATTTTGATAGCTATTGATGCAGACAGCAATGCGATAGAAAAATTCAAGTCAAAAGTCAAAAGTCAAAAGTCAAAAGTTTGGGGAAAAATATTTTTAGTTAATGATAATTTTGCGAATTTAGATAATATATTAAGTGATTTAAGGATAGATAAAGTTGATGCTATTTTGGCGGATTTCGGGATATCTTCAGATCAGCTGGATAGCAAAGAAAGAGGATTTAGCTTTCAAAAAGATGCTCCGCTCGATATGCGGATGAATCAGGATGAGAAAATAACGGCGGAAAAGATAGTTAATAATTATTCAGAAGAAGAACTCTCAAGAATTTTTAAGGAATATGCGGAGGAGAGATATGCGAAAAGCATAGCTAAGAATATCGCAAAACAAAGAAAAACAAAACCAATCAAGACAACACTGGAATTGGTCTCGATAATTGAAAATTCAGTCCCAGAAAGGTACAAGCATCAAAGAATAAGCCCGGCGACAAGAGTTTTTCAGGCTTTGAGGATAGAAGTTAACAAAGAATTGGAAAATATCAGAGAATTTATTCCAAAAGCAATTGAAGTTTTAGATAAAAAGGGAAGGCTAGCGGCAATAACCTTCCATTCGGGAGAAGACAGAATAGCTAAAGAAATTTTTAGGGGAAATGCAAGGGGATGCATTTGCCCGCCCAGTTTTCCGATTTGCCGATGCGGCAATAAGCCTCGGATAAAAATTATTGCCAAAAAACCTATTTTGCCAAGCGAGAGCGAAATAGAAACTAATCCGCGCTCAAGAAGCGCGAAATTAAGAGTAATTGAAAAAATATAGACTTACGCATTTGCCTCTGCCAAGGCCGTAGCTCCGGCGCGATGACGGACAATTTTGTAATCGTGCCTCCGAAAACGGCTTGTCATAGTCAAATGCGTAAGTCCTAAGTTATAATTATTTTTCCAGGGGGATCTGGAAAAAATGATAGCGACAAGAAGCGCTCAAGGAATTTATTCCTGGCAGCGAGACACAAAAAGAAAAACAAACACAGAAAAGAAAAATATAAAGGGATTTATCAATTCTACTGTTTTGATTGTTGCCCTTTTATTTATTAGCGGATCAATTTATCTCTATTCAATAAACAGCAGTGCATCCAAGGGATACCAGATGCGCCAAGTGGAAAAAGATATCCAGAGCCTTCGGAAGGAAAATGAGAATTTGAAAATAAAAGAAGCGGAGCTCAAGTCGCTTTATCATATCGAAGAATCAAGTAAAAATATGAACATGGGAGATCTCAAAAACGTCAGCTATATACAAGAAACCGGACCGGTGGCGATGAAATAAATTTTTAAAATCCAAATTTCAAATTACCAATGTCAAACAAAATCCCAAATCCAAATGACAAAAATTTTGGATTTTGAGTTTTGGATTTGATTAAAAATTGGGACTTTGGCATTTGGATTTTTTATTCTTATGGTTCAAAACAATTTTTCCAAGAAAAAAATAACCCAAAGCCTATCCATAAATAATTGGAGAATTTATTCATTGGTTTTTTTTGTAGTGGCAATAGCCTTTGCCATTGTTTCGCGCCTTTTTTTCCTTCAAGTCGTTTCGGGAGAATCCTATCGGGCTATCGCGGAAAACCAGCATAAAATTCTGGAAACACTTAATCCAAGGCGGGGAGAGATTTATCTCAAAGAAGGAAAAGATATTTATCCGCTGGCAATCAATAGGGATTTGCAGATGGCCTACGTAGTTCCCAAAGAAGTTGAAAACGGAGATGATTTAGTAAAAAAAGTTTCTCAGATTTTAGGCCTTGAGGAAGATTTTATAAGAGAGAAAATTTCCAATCCGGAAGATATGTTTGAGATTCTAAAGCACAGGCTTAACGATGATGAAGCCAATAGAATAAAAGAACTTAGTCTGCCGGGAATTCATTTCTCTCCGGAACCGGTGCGATTTTATCCTGGAGGAGAATTAGCTTCGCAGGTCGTTGGTTTTGTCGGGTCGGACGGGGGAAAAGAAGTCGGGCGTTACGGGCTTGAAGCTTATTTCGAGAATGTTCTTAAAGGACAGGAAGGAAAACTTGACCAAGAAAGAGATACAGGCGGAAGGTGGATTTCCGTGACTGACAGAAATATTGAGCCGGCCAAAGACGGAGACTCGCTGGTTTTGACGATTGACCATACAATCCAATATGAAGTGGAAAAAATAGTAAAAGAAACAGTCGAAAAGCACGGAGCCGATAATGGAACGGCTATTGTAATGGAAGTAAAGACCGGAAAAATTCTAGCTATGGCCAACTTTCCCAATTTCAATCCCAATGACTATGGAAAAACCGAAGACATGTCTCTTTTTATGAATAATGCGGTAGATCTTCCTTATGAATGCGGTTCGGTCTTTAAAACAATTACTTTAGCTACTGCCATCGATGATGAGAAAATAGAACCTGACACTACATATGTTGATACTGGCTTGGTTAGGGAGGCAGGATACGGAATAAAAAATTCTGATGAGAAATCATACGGAACGCAAACAATGACTCAAGTTCTTGAAAAATCCTTGAATACCGGCGCGATTTATGCCGAAAAATTAGTAGGAAACAAGAGATTTGCGGAGTATATGAATCGTTTCGGATTAGGACAAAAAACGGGAATAGAACTTCCTTCTGAATCGCCAGGGAACATAAAAAATCTCGAAGCTTTGAAAAGAAGCATTCAATTTTTTACCGCTTCTTTTGGACAGGGAATTTCCATTACTCCGATCCAGCTTATTAATGCTTATGCCGCGATTGCCAATAAAGGAATGATGATGAAGCCCCAGCTGGTTGAAAAAATAATCCATCCGGACGGAACAGAAGAAGAAATAAAACCGGTTGAAATTAGGAAAGTAATTTCTGAAGATTCCGCCAAAAAAGTTTCCCAGATGCTTCGAAGCGTGGTGGTGAACGGACACGGAAAAAGAGCTGATGTTCCGGGGTATCTTGTGGGAGGAAAAACTGGAACTGCCCAAGTCGCAAGTTCAAGCGTCAAGGGATATGAAGAGGGGATTGCAATCGGTTCTTTTGTTGGATATGCGCCAGTTGATGACCCGGAGTTCGTAGTATTAGTGAAGTTTTTCGACCCCAAGGATGTCCAGTGGGCGGAATCAACAGCCGCGCCGGCATTTGGCAGGATTATGAAATTATTGCTAGAGTATTATAAAGTAGAGCCAACAGAAGCGTACGACATTAATAAATTAACTAGTTAATTTATTAATGAATTTTGAATTTTAAATTCTAAATTTTTCAGCTCAGGGCTGATCTGCCTAGAGCGGAAAATCAATATCAAATTTATAAATGTCTGAATGTTTAAAATTTAGCCTTTAGAATTACCGATTATGAAGCCTAAAAAAATAATTTATCTTGAAAAGATGCTCCGGTTTATGGCGAAGGCGGTTCTTCGCAAATACAAGCCTGTGATTGTCGGGATTACCGGATCCGTGGGAAAAACTTCCACTAAAGAAGCGGTATTTTTGGTTTTATGCTTGAAATTTTTCGTAAGGAAAAATGAAAAAAATTACAACAATGAAATAGGATTGCCTCTTACCATTATAGGCGCCGAAAACGGAAACAAGTCGCCCTTAAAATGGGCAAAAGTTTTTTTGAAATGGCTTTACGTTATTATTTTCCCGGCAAGCTATCCGGAAATTTTAATTTTGGAAATGGGAGTGGACAGGCCGGGGGATATGGAATATCTAACCTCTTTTATCAAACCTACGGTCGGAATTTTTACCAATGTCCATTCCAGCCATTTAGAATATTTTAAAAGTGTTGATTACATTGCCAGAGAAAAAGGGAAAATAATCCAAAATATTCCCGAAGAGGGAGTAGCTATTTTGAACGGAGACGATGAAAAAGTGCATGCTTTCAAAACTAAAATGAAAGCCAAGTCGATTACTATTGGACTCGGAGATGAAAATGATATTAAGGCTACAGACGTTTCCTATGGCTACAACGAAGGAAAGCTTCAGGGAATTAGCTTTAAGCTAAATTATGAAGGGAAAATAATTCCCATACGGCTTCCGCAAATTCTTGCTCCGCATTTTATTTACTCGGTTCTTTCAGCTGTTGCCTCTGGATTATATTTTAAAATGAATCTGGTTGATATCGCCAAGTCTCTGGAAAATTTTTCTTCTCCCCAAGGAAGAATGAAGCTTGTCGAGGGAATGAGCGGCAGTCTCATCATCGACGACACATATAATTCTTCCCCCAAAGCGGTTATTTCCGCCCTGAATGTTCTGGAAGAACTTAAAGCCCTAAGAAAAATTGTCATTCTGGGTGATATGCTTGAGCTGGGGATTGACTCCGAAAAAAGCCATGAAGAAGTTGTCAGGAAGACTTTTGAATCGGGAGCTTCGATATTTTTTGCGGTGGGAGATAGAATAGCTGAAGCTACTCAAAAAATCTTCGGAAACAGCGGAAAACCTGGAAATATCTTTTTCTTTGATAATCCCGATTCCGCAGGATGTCAGCTGGCTGGAATTTTGCGAGACGGAGATTTGGTATTGATAAAAGGTTCGCAGGGAATGAGAATGGAAAAAGTAGTGGAGAAGGTTATTCCCAGAGAAGAAGATGCCAAAATTCTGCTTTGCCGGCAATCAAAGGACTGGAAGAATAAGGCTTTTTCAAAGCCATAGATTTGCTAAAAAGTTATGCACTTTTAAAGTTTGACTTAATTTTTCAAAGTTTTAAAATTAGAACATAGAAGATTATAGCAAAAAGGGGAATTATCATAATGATTGCTATAAAAAAACAAAAAAACATCGCTAAAAGCATTTAAAGACAGCTTATTTTAAGTTGTTTTTTATTTTTATAAATTTTTAATAAGAAGAGGTATATTATGCCGAGAAATTCTATCGAAGAATACTATAAAAACGAAATGGCAAAATGGGTTAAAGCTGAAAAAGAGATAGGTGAAATAAGAAGCAAAGTGAGAAAAGATACAATTGCCAGGATGGATTCTAGTCCGGAAAATAAAACACATGAATCAAGAAGATATTATTCTAATCCAGCTGAGCAAGAGCACAGAAAGAGAATGGATTTGAGGTAATTTCGAGTTCCAAAAATTTTAAATAAAATGAAAAGAGGAGGTGGAAAATGGGACTGTATGATGATATTAAAAGCAGTCTTGATGAAGTGAGAGATCCTTTTGACAATCATCTCGGAAAGGTCTTAAGGTATTTGGAAGGCGGAGAAAGGATTGATGACATTCCTATTGCTCCCCAAGAAGTTACCACTTCTCAAATTGGAGAAGAGAATTACTTGTGATGCCTTTCAGAATCGATGGGCACTAGCTCTAATAGTTGGGATCAACTGATTTCAAAATTTGGCGAATTCATGATGAATTCAATTCATGCCAAATCCAACTATTAGAGCTTTTTCTTTTGGCTAATTCTTGATAATTTATCAAATAACTGATAAATTACTTATTACTATGCCGCGTTCGTCTAGCTGGTCCAGGACATCAGATTCTCATTCTGAAGATCATGGGTTCGAATCCCATACGCGGTACGAGCGAGGTTGACATAAATTGATTTTTTCGTTATATTTCATAGGTAAATTGATTTTTAACCCTACTGAATATCCCGCCAAGGCGGGATTCCGACAGAGTCGGAATTCAACAGGGTAAACTTAAGCGGATAGGTTGTCGCTTTGAAAAGCGGCTTTTAATTTGTATTTATTTTTATGGAGATAAGAGATATTGCAATTATTGCGCATGTAGACCATGGCAAAACCACTTTGACCGATGCTTTGATGCGCCAAACTGGAACGGTGAGCGAAGATTTTACGATGGATACCAATGATCTGGAAAAAGAAAGAGGCATCACGATTTATTCCAAAAATACTTCAATTATTTATAAAAATACTAAAATTAATATCGTTGATACTCCGGGACATGCTGATTTTGGTTCTGAAGTGGAGCGAGTTCTGCGTTCCATTGATTCGGTACTATTGGTCGTTGATGCGCAAGAAGGCCCGATGCCTCAAACTAAATTTGTGCTCAAAAAATCACTTGAGCTGGGACTCAAACCGATTGTGGTGATAAATAAAATAGACAAGCCGGCAGCTAATCCGGACTTAGCGCACGAACAAGTCCTTGAATTATTCATGGATCTCGGCGCCAGCGATGAACAATTAGATTTTAAAACCGTTTATGCGATTGCCAAACAAGGAATTGCAAAATTAAAAATAGGCGAAGATTCAAAAGATTTGTCTCCGCTTTTGGATTTGATTCTGCGGGAAGTCCCAATCGCCTCAAGTGATGAAAAAAATTCTCTTCACTTGCGCGTCCAGCCTTTCAATTTGGGATATGATAATTTTCTCGGCCGGCTGGCGATTGCCAGGGTTCATGAAGGAACAATAAAAAATAATCAGAATGTTTTTGTGAAAAGACCGTCCGGAAAAGTGAGATCTGGCAAGATAACCAAACTCTTTACTTTTTATGGGCTTGAAAGAAAAGAAACTCAAGAAGCTTCAGCCGGAGATATTGTGATGATTGCCGGGCTCCCGGACATTTTTATCGGCGAAACAATTTGCGAGAAAAATGACCAGGAAGCGCTTCCTGCGATCAGTATTGATGAGCCGACAATTTCGCTTAATTTTTTGGTTAATAATTCTCCGCTGGGAGGAAAAGAGGGAACTTTAGTGACCAACAGGCAGATAAGGGAAAGATTGGAAAAAGAATTGGAAGTGAATGTTGGGCTAAAAATTAATTTTTCGTCCGTAGAATCGTATAAAGTTTACGGACGCGGAGAGCTTCACATTGCCATTCTTCTTGAAAATATGAGGCGGGAAGGATACGAAGTTCAAGTTTCCCAGCCTCACGTTATTATTAAAAAAGATGAGAATGGCAATAAATTAGAACCATTTGAAGAAGTAATGATCGATGTTCCGGACGATATGTCGGGAACGGTAATTTCAAAAATGTCCAAGAGAAAAGGAAATATGGCGGAGATGAAAATGGAAAACGGGCACACTAAAATGATTTTTGAAATTCCATCCCGCGGACTTTTTGGATACCGAAGCGAATTCGTGATTGATACCAAGGGAGAAGGAATTTTGTATTCCCGCGTTATCGGATTCAGGTCATATGTCGGAAAGATTGAAAAACACGAACTGGGTTCAATGACTTCAATGGCGACCGGAAAAGCTTTGGGATTTTCTTTGTATAATCTTCAGGAACGGGGAACTTTGTATATTGGAGCCAACGCGGATGTATATGAAGGAATGGTAATTGGAAATGTTTCCAAAGGAGACGAAATGGCGGTAAATCCAATCAAGGGAAAACAAATGTCCAATATGCGTTCTTCGGGAGCCGATG
The DNA here is from genome assembly GCA_043803385.1 of Patescibacteria group bacterium. Classification (GTDB taxonomy): domain Bacteria; phylum Patescibacteriota; class Minisyncoccia; order Moranbacterales; family JAKLHP01; genus JAKLHP01. The sequence goes on from JAZDKA010000018.1 coordinate 31,061, forward strand.
AGGCGATTAAACTTATTCCTCCGCTGGATTTGACTTTGGAAAGGGGACTGGAAATAATGAAAGACGATGAATATCTGGAAGTGACGCCAAAAAATATCCGCCTTCGAAAAAAATATCTGACGGAAGTGGAAAGAACGAGAGCAAGGAGAAAAGGATAGGTTTTTTTATCTTTTTATAAATAAAAAAGGCACTGTGGTTAAGTGCCTTTGTTTTCTTTTTCTGGCGGTGTCGTTATTTCTAATATTGTATTTTTTATTAGTACTGTCACCGACTTATATTCCTCAAAGAATTTTTCTAAATCATTTCCTGCATATGCTATACGGCGAAGACTGATTCCATCTTCTTTAATCATGCCGATAAATGTTTCAATCTCTTTCCTTATCTTTTTCTTTATTCCTTTGTCGATTATTTCGATTGATATAATTAAAAATGGTTCTAAAACATTATCCCAAAATATGACGTTGGTTTTTACTACGCCATTGGTGAATTTTTCCACCTTATTACCGAAACTCTTTATATTTTTTTCTACTTCTTTAGCTGTAGTAATCCATTCAATGCATGGTTTAGCATAGTATTTTTTGTGCATTTTTCCTCCTTGATAATTTCAATGAACCGATTATATATCATAGAACTTTGCAGGGGAAAAGTCAAATGTTTTTCTTGGCATATTTTTCTTGCCTTTTCTAGTCTAAATGGTAGAATTTAATGAGTTATTAAGTCAGTTAAATGAAACTGGATTTTTTATGAATTTCAAGGAAATACTTCAGGATTTCAAGAAAAGGATAGATAAAGAAATAGCCATATTCTTCGATAAAGCAATTAAAGAAGCCAAAAGCAAAGACAGGGTGATAGCTGACGCTCTTCAGTATGTCAAGGATTTAACTCTGGCGGGAGGAAAAAGAATTCGTCCCGCTTTGATGTATTATGGTTATATTGGCATTGGAGGGAAAGAAAAAGAAAAAATGCTCAAAACTTCCGTGAGTATCGAGCTTATCCATATGTTTCTTTTGATACATGATGACATTATCGACAGGGATATCGAACGACATGGGAAAGAAACAATCAGCAGGAGATACGAAAAACTGGGGAAAAAATTATTCCCCCAAAAAGATTCAAAGCACTTTGGAACTTCAATCGCCCTTATTATCGGTGATATGATAGCGGCGCTTGGGAACCAAATAATATTTAACTCTGGATTTAATGAGAAAGATATTATGAAAGCCCTTTCCGGGCTTCAATCAATTGTATCGTATACTGTCATTGGAGAAGTAAAGGACTTTTATATCGAATACAAAGGAAAAGCAACGGAAAAAGATGTGCTAGATATGTATGAATATAAAACGGCGAAGTATACCATCGAAGGCCCGCTTCATTTAGGAGCCGTTCTGGGAGGAGCAGACGAAAAATTTCTCAAATCAATTTCTGCTTATTCTATGCCGGTCGGAATCGCTTTTCAGATCCAGGATGATATTTTAGGAATTTTTGGAGATGAAAAGAAATTGGGAAAAGAAGTCGGATCGGATATCAAAGAAGGAAAGATTACCATTTTAGTTACCAAAGTTTGGGAAAGAGCGAGTAGGGAGCAAAGAAAAGTATTTGACGGAATTTTAGGAAAACAGAATTTGGCTAAAAATGATATCGAGATTTTTAGAAGCATAGTAACGGAAACCGGAGCCTTGGATTATGCTAAAAAAATAACAAGAAGGCACATAGCCAAAGCGCAAGAAGAACTCAAAAAGATCAAGATGGAAAAAGAAGCCAAGGAATTTCTTTTTGGCATGGCGGAATATATGACGCAGAGAGAAGTGTAGTTAGTTTTTAGCTTATAGCTTATAGGCTTTTCAATTTTTTGTGATACAATTACAATATTGTTATAAATATTTTTTTATGTCTGATATAAACATTCCAAAGCATGTGGCAATCATACCGGACGGCAATAGGCGCTGGGCAAAAAAAAGAGGGATGAAACCTTGGGAGGGCCATGAGTTTGGAGCAAAAAATACCAAAAAATTGGTAAGTAGAGCTTTTCATCTTGGCATAAGATGCCTTTCATTCTGGGGATCTTCGCTTGAAAATCTCAAAAAGCGCCCATTGCAGGAGAAGAAAGCGCTCCTTGGGATTTATGAGAAGTATTTTAGAGATCTTGCAAACAGCGAAGAAGTCCACAAAAACAAAGCAAAAATTAATTTTATCGGAAAGTGGGAAGAACAGTTTCCTAACAGGCTGAAAAAGATAATTTACGAATGCATCCAGAGGACGAAGGATTACAAGGAATATTTTTTGAATTTTTTCCTGGCGTATAACGGCGATGATGAAATGATTGAAGCGGTAAAAAATATTATAAAAAAATATAAAGCAGGGGATAAAATAACCGGGGAAGCAATAAAAGAAAATTTGATGACCAGAGATATTCCAGCCGTTGATTTTCTGGTGAGGACTGGAGGGGAACCCCATCTTTCTGCCGGATTTATGATGTGGGACATTGCCGATTCCCAAATGTATTTTTCCCGGAAACTATATCCTGATTTTGGCGAAGAAGATTTTGAAAAAGCGGTAAAAGATTATCAGGAAAGAGAAAGGAGAATGGGGAAATAGGATTTCTTTACGAATTACGAATTGAGTACGAATATACGAATAATTTGTATATTTATAGCTGATTTGTGGATTTGTAGTGCAGAAGCTTTCTTAACTTATACGACTAATATTTTTTAATGAATTAATTTTTTAAATTTTATGGTAACAGAATTTAATGATAAAAATTTCGAACAAGAGGTAATTAAAAGCGGCAAGCCGGTGCTGGTTGATTTTTGGGCGACTTGGTGCGGGCCATGCCAGATGATGGGTCCGATTATTGGCGAGCTTTCCAGGGAAATGGAAGGAAAAGTAAAAATAGGAAAGCTGGAAGTGGATTCCAATCCCGAGATAGCCGAAAAGTATGAAATTATGTCCATTCCAGCACTAAAGGTTTTCAAAAATGGACAAGTTGTAAAAGAATTTACCGGATTGCAAAATAAGGAAATATTAAGGAAGGAATTGGAAGGAATTATCTAGCTTCATGGGGCTTACGCATTTGCCTCTGTCAAGGCCGTAGCTCCGCCGCGATGCCGGACAATTTTATAATCGCGCCTCCGAAAACGGCTTGCCATAGTCAAATGCGTAAGCTAAGTAAGATTAGCTAAAAACTGGAAAATTATGGAACTTTCAATTGCTATCAACAATTACCGCAATCCGGAACTTCTGAAGCTCTGCATCAATTCTATCAAAAAAAACGTATTAGGCATTGAGTATGAATTAATTGTGGCTGACGCGGAAACCGAAGAAGGAACGGAAATGATGATGAGGGAGGATTATCCGGATGTAAGGTTTTTCCCATTCAGAAAAAATGTTGGCTTTCAGGCGATGCTAAAGAAAGGAATAGAGAAGAGCAAAGGAGACTACATTCTGCTTCTCAATGGAGATATTATCGTGAATCCCGGTTCAGCAGAAAAATTGCTGGAATATGTCAAAAAAAATCCGGAAGTAGGAATAGCTGGGCCAAAACTCTTAAATTTTAACGGGACTTTGCAATATTCCTGCTTCCATTATTATAAACCGCTTACCATTATCTATCGAAGGATATTATTTATCCAGAAATTCGGTTTTGTTAAAAAACACCTGGATTGGTTTTCAATGAAAGATTATGATCATGAAAACATTAAAGAAGTGGATTGGCTTATGGGGTCGGCTATGCTGGTTTCAAGGAAGGCCGCGGAAAAAGTCGGAATGATGGATCCCCAATTTTTTATGTACATGGAAGACGTTGATTGGTGCCGAAGATTTTGGGAAAATGGATTTAAAGTGGTATATTATCCCTTGTCGGTTATGAATCATTATCACGGAAAAGGAAGCGATAAAGGCGGGCTTTTTCGTTCTGTATCCAATAAACTTACCTGGATACACGTTAGGAGCGCGATTAAATATTTTTGGAAATATAGGGGAAAAGAAATACCGAAGCACAAATAAAATAAATCCCAAGTACCAAACCCCAATGTCAAACAAAATCCCAAGTTCAAATTTTAAAATTTTTGGATTAGGAACTTTATTGGAAATTGGCACTTGGAAATTGGGATTTTAAATCTATGTTAAATATTCCAGAAGAAAATACTAATAATATCGAAAGAAAGAATCGAAAGCTGATGAACCGAGTATTTATCATCGGTTTTATTGTTTTGTTTTCAATCGCCAGTTTTTGGTTCGGGCTTGAGAGAGGGAAAAAAGAGAGCACAACTTCTTACCAAGCGACACCCTTGGAAAACACAATAATTCTCAATAAAGATAGAAAAATTGACACTTTGGATTTTTCTCTTTTTTGGAGGGTATGGGATATACTAAAGGAAAAATATGTTGATTCGGAAAAATTGGATGCCCAAAAGCTTCTGTATGGCGCAATCAAAGGAATGCTCTCGGCTACCGGGGATCCTTATTCTAATTTTTTTGATCCCGAAGAAAACAAAAAATTTAATGAAGACATTAAAGGAAGTTTCGAAGGAATAGGAGCGGAAATCGGAGTGAAAGGGGGAATACTTACCATAATTGCTCCGCTTGAAGGAACTCCGGCGGAAAAAGCAGGGCTTCGCGCGGGGGACAAAATAGTCAAGGTTGGTGACAAAAATACTTCAGATATGACTATTGATGAAGCAGTTGATCTGCTTCACGGAAAAAGGGGGACAGAAGTGAAAATAACAATATTCCGTGAAGGGGAACAGGACACAAGGGAGATAACTATCACAAGAGATGTGATTAATGTAAAAAGCGTAAAATTTGAAGACAAAGGAGATGGAATTGCCTATATTAAAATTTCCAAATTCGGGGATAATACTTTTAAGGAATTCAGCCAAGCGCTTATTCAGGCAAAAGCAATGAATCCCAAGGGAATAATTTTGGACCTTCGAAATGATCCGGGAGGATATTTGGAGGCCGCGGTTAGTATCGCCAGCAAAATGCTTCCCAAGGGGAACACTGTTGTTACTGAAGAAAACAGAGATAAAAATCAGGATAAATTGCTCGCCAAAGGAGGGGATGAGTTCAGTTCCGTGAAAACCGTGGTGCTTATTAATGAAGGAAGCGCCAGCGCGTCAGAAATTTTGGCAGGAGCTCTTCGGGAAAACAGGGATAACGTAATGTTAGTCGGAAAAAAATCTTTTGGAAAAGGTTCGGTTCAGGAATTGGTCAATCTGTCTCAGGGAACAGCGATAAAAGTGACAGTTGCCAAATGGCTCACTCCCAAAGGAAATCAAATTAATGAAAAAGGAATCAGCCCGGATGTGGAAGTTGAGCTTACTAGTGATGATTATGACAACAACCGCGACCCGCAATTAGATAAAGCGTTAGAGATTGTGAAGCAGTAAAATATTTGAAATATTTTTAAAGTCCCGCAAGAGCGGGACTTTTTTGACTTTTAACATTTAAAGTTGACAAATATTTTATTTTTCGCTAGATTTGCGATACCTAAGGAATGCGTTTCTTGGGAATAAAACAAGGAGGTACCACCATGGATGCGTCCAAAAAAGGTACAGAAAAAAAGCAAGAAGAAGAAAAGAACAGAGAAGCGAAAAAAAAGAAATTAGAAGAAGGAGAGAATTTTATTTGGGATGGCCGTTGGCCAGGAGAGAAGGTAGTCCTGGCTCCCGAAAATTGGGAAGAAATCATAAAGAGATTTCTTTATCGAACCGAGGATGTTTTCAAAAACCTCTATGACTTTACAACCATTCGTTCTTTGGTAAACCGCGTAGAGATGAAATGTCTGCATGTCACGGACCAAAATATCCTGGATCTAGGAGAAGGCCTAAGTCTGGAGACCCATTGTAGCCAGGTACGCAACTTATCCCATTCTTTCAATGAGATTTCCAAACTGGAGCTATACAGGATCGAAAAGAATCTTTTGATTACCAGAAAGCAGGAGTGGATAGTCTGGAATTCCGAAGGTATTCGGACTCAACTCAAAAAGTCCAAGGAAGAGGATCCTGGCGCGAGAATTCTTTACAAAGTCTCCAGTTTCAAAAAGATTGATAGTATCCTTCCTTTTTTAAAAAGTGGAGAGACTCGCGGGGAGTCCATAATGGATCATTTCTTTCTTATGTTGGATAGCGATGTGTCTGAACAGGAAAGGAGATTGAGCAGAAAGAAACAGGCGCGAGATTTGGCGAAGGAAATCTATGAAAGAGCCAGGTCTTTGCGTGTGGATCATAGCTAAGTTAAAGAGTCCTGGTGGTCAATGATCATCAGGGCTCGAATTTTATCCAAACACCGCTTGCAAAACGCGGGAAAGGGGATAGAATTAAATAAAAGAAATAAGTCTGTTCTTCGAGGAGGAAAAATGGGAAATAAAAAGAAAAAAAGTATTGAGGATTTGGAAAAAATCCAATGCAAAAAATGCGGGGGATTTTATGACAAAAGCTTAGAAGATGAAGCAAATAAAATAAGGGAGGAGCAGGAAAAGAGAGGCTATACCCTTCCTGACGTTCCTGCTTGTCCTGTTTGTAAAAAGAGAGCAGGAGATGTTATTGCGGCATTTGGAGATTCTATAAGAGAAACACATCCGTATGCTCCCAGCAGAAGACATAGATGAAACTTTAAGGTATAGGGTTGGCACAATGTGCTAACCTTTTTTCATTTTGCAAAACGTGGGAAAGGGGATAGAATTGAATTATGAAAAAGGCATATATTATTTATGCTTGGGGAATGAGTTTAGAAGACGGATGGTATCTTTGGCTTAAAAAAGAACTGAAATCGAAAGGATTTGAGGCGGTAGTTTTTGATATGCCGGACAGCGAAAATCCCAAAATTGAAACCTGGGTAAAATATCTTGAAGATAATATCCAAAATCCCAATGAAGAGACGATTTTAATCGGCCACAGCATCGGCTGCCAGGCAATTTTGCGCTATCTTGAAAAACTGCCGGAAAATGTGAAAGTTGGAAAAGTAATTCTGGTCGCGCCGTGGGTAGAAATTTCGGGGCTTAAGAAGGAAGAAATAGAAATTGCTAAGCCGTGGGTGGAAAATAAAATTGATGAGGAAAAAGTTTTGGAACATGTCTCAAAAATAGTCGCTATCTTTTCCGATAATGATCCATATGTCCCCGCCGAAAATCAAAAAATATTCAAGGAAAAATACAACGCGGAAATAATAGTCGAACACGCCAAAGGACATTTCACGGGAGATGATGGAATAACCGAACTGCCGGTGGTTTTGGAAAATTTATAACTCAGTGAATTGTGGATAAGCTGTGTATAATAGTGATACAGTATCATCTTGACGGATTAGTTGAGAAGTGCTACAATTTATAGGTAAAATAAAAACTGTAAAGTAGAAATCAGAAATAAAAAGAAAAATCAGAAAAAATAGCATATCTGGCAGTTCCGAGATGGTGTTAAGAATTAAATAAGGAGTTCAAAAAACAATTTAGCTTAATCCTTAAAGAAGTTGAAGAATTGTGCGTTTATGCGCTTAATCTTCAACTTCTTTTTATTTAATTTATTAAATTTAAAAAATATATGCCAAGAGAAACAAGACAAATTTTAAGAAATCAAATAGAAGCATTGAAAATAAAACTTAAGGAAAAAGATGATATTACTGAAAACTTAAAAAATGAATACAAAAACGATAGGGAAAACATAGATAAGGAACACGCAGAATCAATTAGAATCCAGAAAGAAGAATCAGAAAATAAAATAAAAAAATTAGAAAGCCTGAACAAAGAACTAGATAATCAGAATAAAGAAAAACAGAAACAGCTAGATTTTCAAGAAACTAAGAAATTAGCTAAAGCTTATGAAGATCAAAAAGAAGAATATAAGGAAAATTCTAAAGTTTGGGTAAATAGGCTATTTTTTATAGGTCTTGCACTTGCAATTTCTACTATTATATCAGTTATTCTTTCTCATGATAAAATGTGGTATGACCGATTTGAATATTATTCATTAGATATTATTTTAATTAGTGCGGTTTGGTTTTGCGTTAGTCAATATTCTTATTATATAAAGCTCTATTCTGATTTTGCCAACAGACAGGCGTTGGCTCAATCGTATCACAATATAATAAACAGTGCGGATGACGCGTCTATAAAAGATAAATTTCTAGATAAATCAACTGATATTTTGTGTGCACATAATAGCATCGAACACAAAGATAATTTGCCTGTAGAAAAGATAACGAGCGGTGGTTTTGAAGTTATGAAGGAAATACTCAAAAAAATTCCGTAGATAAAATTAAAGAAAGAAAGGAGATGAAAGATGATGTTAAAATGTCCAATCTATAATAGCTACAATGCATGTTCAGAAAACGAGGATTGCTTGTTTAGCAGAGCTGGAGGATGTGCTCTTGTTTTGGCTGCAACAATAGCTGAAAATAACGAAAAGAAATTGACAAATCTCGAAAGTGATTTATCGCAAGTAAAAAATTCTCTGTACAATATCGAGAATAAACTGAGATAAAAAATAATTTCATAGTTTACTAGAGCAAATAGGACGGCTTATATGTCATTGAATATAGAGCTGAGGTGATCTATGGATTTTACGCAGTGGGATATAAGAAACGATTCTAAATGCGATTAAAGAGATTATTTTAAACAGGGTTGATAGCCCTGTTTGTTTTTGGGTGATATAATTAATTTATGGTTTATCAAGGCGTTATAATTGAAGAAAGTTTGGAGGATAAGAAAGTGCTTAAGAAAGTGAAGATTTTGAGTACAAAAGTTGAAGATGTTGTGGAAAAACATCAGACTCCGTGGCTGAAAAAATGGACGCTTCACACGGTTGAAATTCCGGAAAATAAAGAAAAGGAAATCGCAGGAGAAATTAGCAAAACATTAGAAAATAAACATACGAGCTGGTATGCGGATTTCAAAAATAATGATACGCATTATATTATTTTCCGTGATAAGGTTTTTAAGATTGACAGAATTAGCAAGGAACAATACGAAGAAGCGACAAAATACGGAATTTCCCTCGGCATTCCCAGCTATCAAGTCAATTTCGCTCCAAATGTCAAAAAGTGGAAAAGTTAATTAATTACGTCCCAGTTAAATATAGCAAATGCTATTTAACGGGATAAATAATTAAAAATTATGAATTTTTTAGAAGAAATTGAAAAAGAAGCAATTCAGGATAAATTATATCCCATCGCTTTTTATGGCGCATCGACGACCAGTTCGGAATATGTTTTTCCCAATTGGGTGGAAATAATCCGTTATGTTCTGAAAGATGCCATAGAACAAAAATTGGGCGACTATAAAAAAGCCTACTGGAATATCCAGACTTTTAATTTGGGACTCGATGGAGCTAGCTCCAAGGATCTTCTGGAAAAATTTGATGACTTGGTTTTACGGATCAATCCCAGGCTGCTTTTTCTCGCTATGGGCAAAAATGATCCTTATTACGGAATCGATCCAAAAGAAACGGCGGAGAATACTTTCAAACTTATCAGCAAAGCACTTGATTCCGGAATCAAAGTTATCTTTGCCAATACTCCCCCAGCCCTTTGGGAATCCTTGAATGAAAAAATCAAAAATCATTTGCAAGCAGAAAGGGAGGTGGCGAAAAAATTTGCGGAAAATGGCAATTTTATGTTTATCGATATTTTTGAGAAATTCCCTAAAGAAGAATTGGAAAAAATTTACACTTTAATTTCCGCAGATGGAAATAAAGTGGTTGGAATTAAGCCGGGAGAAGTTGACCCGATTCATTATAACAAGCGGGGAAGCGCGCTGGTCGCCAAAATTTTCCTCAAAGAAGCCTTTGATATTGATTTTAATGTTGAAAATTTTCTTCAAGATCTCAATGATCCTACCAAAAAATACCCGAGTTATTAAAATGAATGTAAGTAATTAATTACGTATTTATGAAACTTTTGTTGACATCAGCGGGACTCGAAAATAAAAACATAATTCCCTCAACTAGACGGACATTCCAACATTCTTGAGAATGTGAGAATGTTGTAGTATTATTTATTCAGAAGACAATTTTTATTTAAAAATATGTTAGTTTATAAAAAAAGAAGATTTTACAAGAAAACAGAACGTAAGCAAAAAACGCCAAAACAATTAGAACGTTATTTAAAGGGAGTAGCAAATCATCGCCGGATTGAGATATTATTTCTTATCGCTGATAACAAGGGGATTTCCGTGGAAATTATCGCGGAGAAACTGGATTGCAATATCAAGACAATTTCCGAACATACTCGGCGCTTGGCGCAAGCGGGACTTATCCGGAAAGAATATTCAGGACGCATGGTTATTCACGAACTTTCTCCATACGGCAAGACCTTTTATTCATTTATACAAATATTCTCATATTCTTGAGAATGTGAGAATGTTTGTATCATGATTTTTTTTCTTGTTATAGGCGGTGGATTTTTAGTGGTATAATTAATTTATGGCTAAGAAAATTGATTTGCATATCCATTCAACTTTTTCTGATGGCAGGGATACTGTCGAGGAAATTATTGAATTGGCCAAGGAAAATAAGGTTGAAATAATTTCGCTTACTGATCACGATTTAATTTCTGGTGTTGACAAGGCGGTAGATTTAGGAGCACAAGCGGGAATCAAAATTATTCCCGGAATAGAAATAAGCACGACTTATAGAGGAAAGCTTCTTCATATTCTCGGATATTTTATCGATATTAGAAATAAAGAACTATTGAATTTTTTGAACAATACCACGGAGGAAAAAAAGAAACATTTCAGAGCTGAACTTATCAGGCTTAACGCGTATCTCGAAAAAGAAAGAAGAAAAAAAGTTGATACGGAGAAGTATATCACCGAAGAAGATAAGTATTTTTCTCTTCCTGGCGTTGCTTTTTATCTCCACAAAGAGGGAATTTTTAATGGAATTAATGAAGCCTTTGATTTTCTGGAAGGAAAACTTAAAACCCCGGTGCTTTCAATCGAACCAAAAGATGCTTTTAGGATTATCAAAAAAGCTGGAGGAATGTCTTCCCTTGCTCATTCTCTGGCTCCGAAAGTTTCGCTTCGAAAAATTACCAATGATCCGGCAGAATGGGAGAAAATCATCGCTGATTTTAAGAATGATGGAATGGACGGGATCGAATGCTACGGCTTTGCCCATAGTAAAGAGGAAATTAAAACTATTATCGAGTTTTCTAAAAAATATAATTTTATGCTTACAGCTGGAAGCGATTGGCATGGAAGCTTTGAAAAACAAGAAGGAGAAGCTATAAAAAAATGGCTGCCATTTTACACGGGAAGATTTGAAGGAATTGAAGTTTCGGATAAAATATATTCTTATTTTATGGAAAAATAACTTTGTGACTAAATATATTTTACATGGCGGGGAAACGAAGATTCATTGCAAGAACAATGATGATTTTTTCGCTGAAATTATAAGAGGCTTAAAAGAACCGGCAAAAATGCTGCTTGTTTATTTCGCAAAACCAAGAAAAGAATGGAAGGGAATATTTAAGAGGCACAGGGTAGATTTTTCTTCAAATTCCGGAAGGGAAAAATTAGAATTAATATTAGCTGATGAAGATTTGGATAAATTCGTGAAACAGATAAAAAATTCAGATGCAGTTTATTTGCATGGAGGAAATCAGGATATCCTTAAAGAAAAAATGGCTCCCGTTGAAAATCTGGAAAAATTATTTGAAGGGAAAACGATCGCCGGCAGTTCCGCAGGCGCTCATATTTTATCGGCATTTAATTATTCTATCGACAGTAATCAGATCGAGGAAGGGCTTGGAATTATTCCGGTTAAGGTTTTTACGCATTATCGCGATGAGCTGAAAGGAGAGCTGGAAAAAATGGAAAATTATGGAGATAGAAATATGAAAACTTACGCTATTCCCGAAACCGAATTTATCGTTCTGAACGGGTAAAATTCAACGGCTAAATCGCGATTTAGCCATTGAAACAGTAATACATTGAGCTTGCAAAAAAAATGAGAAGTGATAACATAAAAACATAATAAATAAATCAAAAATATGGAATTTAAAAGCGCAGAAGAATTAGCTAAAGAAAGAATGGAAATGGAAGCCAAAATGGCAAAACACAGAGAAGAAAAACGAAAAAACATCTCTTCTAAAGCTGATTCTCTGGAAGAAAATTTCAGAAGTGGCAGAAAGTCAGATGATATTTACGAAGAAGCTAGAAAAAGTATAGAATATTATAGCAATCTCAAGGAAAAAGGAGAACTTCTTCCTGAAGATGAAATTAAATTAGAGGAAGCTGAAAAACTTGTAAAGGAAAATGAAGAAAAAATAGAATTGGCTAAAAAAAGAGAAGTTAATCTCATGGATATTACCGAGATAGAATCGGAAGTAAGGAGCAGAGCATTGGGAGAAAAAGAACAGAGAGAAGCAAAAGAAAATATAGAAAATAGAATAGAACTATGGAAACAAAAGCTGGTTTTTAAAATAAGCGAAGCGGAGAAGTTGCTGGAAGAAAGAAATAGCTTATGGGAAAAATTTGAGTTAGAAGGAAATAGTTTGGATAAAATTATTTCATCAAAAAATAAATTAAAACCGGAAATAAAAAAAGAACTTCTTGAGACTAATGTCTATAAATTTGCCAGGGGTGATTTTGAAAAAGAGCTTAAAGAATACAGGGAAACATCAGGAACTTTTAATTGGGGAGAAAAAGGAGAAATAGACGATATTCTTAAAAGCGATGAGTATCAAAAAGTTTTAGCAGTAGCTAAGAAATATGCCGATTTTCTCCAACCGTTCAAACGTGGAAATAATTCCTATTTGTATCCTTATCTGGTTTCTAAGTTTGAAGAAAATGACGAAGAATTTTTCAGGGAATATGATAATATTCAAGATGAAGCTAGTGAAGCAAAAGTACATGAAATATATGATATGTTCAGAAAAGCTGTTTCTGATTTAGAAAAAAATATAGTGGAAACATTTGAAAGAGAGCTTAGATATTATCACGATCGTGAACGTGATAAAGAAAGGAGTAAAAAATAATTGATTATAAATAAGTAAAAAACTCCAGCAGAAATGCGGGGTTTTTATTTTCACAGGACTAGTTTTTTGTTTGTTTCTGCTCTCTTTTAAGTTTTTTATTTTTATGTTATCGTATAATCATGATGTATCACGCGAAGCTGGATAAATTCGAGGGGCCGATGGAATTGCTTTTGGAGCTTATTGAAGGGCAAAAGATGGATATTGCGGAGGTGAGCCTGGCAAAAGTCGCGGACCAATATTTGGAATATATTGAGCAAAAAAAAGACATCAGTCTTGAAAATCTGGCTGATTTTTTGACGGTAGCTTCCCGGCTAATCCTTATAAAATCAAGAACTTTGCTTCCAACTTTGGAATTTTCCGAGGAAGAAGAAAAGGAAATCAAAGACCTGGAGAAACAGCTTAGCGAATACAAAAAATTCAAGGAAATTTCAACGGCTTTGGGAAAATTGGCTAATTCAAAAAGAGTCAGCTTTGCCAGAGAAGAATTTTCCGGAATGAAATCATTTTTCTATCCTCCGGAAAATATCAATGTTTACGACCTCAAAAAATATTTTGCAAGAATCCTGGATGAAATTCCGATTTTTGAAAAATTAGAGGAGGAAATGGTGAGAGAAGTGATAACCATTGAGGAAAAAATTAACCATCTCCAGAATTTCATCAGGGAAAAAATTGAAACATCATTTTCCGAACTGGTCTCGGCTTCGGAGGACAAAATCGAAGTGATTATTTCATTTCTGGCAATGCTGGAAATGGTAAAACAAAAGATAATAAATGTGGAACAAGACAAACTGTTCGACAATATTAAAATGAAAATAAACGCCTAGATTTTTATGGAAATAGAAAGATTAAAATCAATAATCGAAAGCCTCTTGTTTGTAAACGGCGATCCGATAAAAATATCAAAACTGGCCAAAATTATCGAGGTTTCCAAAGAGGAAATTAAAAATGCTTTAATGATGCTTATGGCTGATTATTCCTCTCCCAAAAGAGGAATTGTTATCATGCGCAAAGAGGACGAAGTCCAGCTGGCAACCAGTCCTGATAATTCCGGATTTATTGATAAAATTGTGAAAAGCGAACTCCAAGAATCCCTTTCCAACGCGTCTTTGGAGGTTTTGTCGATTGTCGCGTATCGGGGGCCGATAACTAGAGCTGAAATCGAATCGGTCCGAGGGGTGAATTGCACCTATACTCTCCGTAATTTGCTGATGAGGGGCCTCATTGAAAGAATTGGAAATCCAAAAGATCTTCGCGGATACGTTTATAAGATATCATTTGATTTTCTGAAAAAAATAGGGATAGATAGCGTAAATAAGCTTCCTAATTATAAGGAATTAAGTAAAGATGAAAGAATAGAAACAGTAATAAACAATTAGTTTAAAAGTTCTGTATGAATACAATTGCAACAATTTTAATGCTGGTGATTGCGCCTCTTAACGCTTTTTTACCTATAAGCAACAATTCAAGCAAGAGCAATTCAACTTCTAAGGAGATTTCCGGTTCAGTTGAAGGGATAGGAAATAATAATGAAATTTTAGCGCTTAATAATGCTCCGATTTCTGCTCCTATTTACCAGCCGATAAAAAATGATAATGCATATGATTTAGCTATCCCCAATGCCCATGCGGCTGTAATTATCGATGTTGATTCAAAAAAAATCCTTTTCGGAAGCAGTGAAAATGAAAAAAGGCAAATTGCTTCACTTACTAAAATGATGACTGCGACATTGGTGATGGAAAAAGTTTCTGATCTGGATGAAGTTGTGACGATTGATGAAGAGGCGGTTTATTCTGAAGGGACAAGAATAGGATGCCCCAGATCGGGATATTGCATCAGCCAAAGGCTCAAAGTCGGAGAAAAAATTTCAGTTTTAAATCTTCTTAAGGCAATGTTAATGAATAGCGCCAACGATGCAGCTATAGCTTTATCCAAACATATTAGCGGAACCCAGGATGCTTTTGTCGAGCTAATGAATAAAAAAGCCAAAGAATTTGGCCTCAATGATTCGCATTTTTGCACGGCATCCGGACTTGAGCCAGAGGGCAGAGAATCAGAATGCTACTCCTCGGCTTATGATATCGGCTATATTGCTACTTACTCGATGAAATATGATTTAATCTGGGATATCATGCGCCTTCCAAATAACACAGTAATAACCTCAACGGATGGAACTTGCAGCCACACAATTTTAAACACCGACATTGTTTTAAATGACATTATCAACTGTATCGGAGGGAAAACCGGTTTTACTCCGTTGGCTGGAAGGTCGCTCCTCCTTGCCGCCTCCGATCCGACTGGAAAACATAAAGTTGTAGCAGTGCTTCTTGATGATCCCTATCGCTGGCAGGACATCAAAACAATGATCAATTGGACATTTAAATCGTATGAGTGGAAATAAATTTTATGCAGATTGCTCAAATACAAACAATTCCTGAAGTGATAAATATCCTCAAGGTTTTAGTAACCGGATTCCTGGCTTTTGTCTTGGCTTTTCTTATTACTCCGCTTTGGACGCATTTTCTTTATAAATATAAAATAGGAATAAAGATAAAAGAAAAATCGGTAGATGGCAAAGAGCTGGTTTATGTTAATAAGCTTCACGCCGGGAAATCCGGCACTCCGACAATGGGCGGGCTTATCATTTGGTTTTCAGTAGCCGTTTTGATATTAGCTTCTCATTTTGTTTTTCCGGCAGTGGCGAAGCTAACAGGCACTAATTTTTTCGCCAGACTGGATTTTTTCAGCCGTCCGCAAGTCTGGCTTCCGCTTTTTGCTTTGGTTTCGGCAGGAATTTTGGGGCTAGTTGATGATTTTATGAGTGTGAAGGGATTCGGGAGCAACAAAGGCGGCGGAATGCGATTTGCGATGCGCTTCTGGTGGATTTTGGTTATTGCCGGAATCGGAGCCTGGTGGTTTTTTTCAAAACTGGGCTGGGATAGAATTCATATTCCGGCATACGGCGATATTTCCATAGGATTTTGGTATATTCCGCTTTTTATTTTTGTCATTCTTTTTTCGGCTATTTCATCCAATGAAACTGACGGATTGGACGGATTAAACGGCGGAGTTTTGGCTATCGCTTTTTCCTCATTCGCCCTTATTTCTTTTTTTCAAAATAAAATAGATTTAGCCGCTTTTTGTGTAGCGATTGCCGGGGCGCTTTTAGCTTTTCTCTGGTTTAATATTCATCCGGCGAGATTTTTTATGGGTGATACAGGCGCAGTTTCACTTGGAGCGACACTGGGAGTGGTGGCAATGCTTACTAATTCAGCCTTAGTATTCTTTATAATCACTTTTATTTATATTTTGGAATCAGGAAGCGTGGCGGTTCAGCTTTTCAGCAAGAAATTTTTCCATCGAAAAATATTTTTGGCGGCTCCAATCCATCATCATCTTGAAGCCAAGGGCTGGCCGGAAACTAAAATAACAATGAGATTTTGGATTATTGCCGTAATCACCGCGCTTCTGGGAGTAATTATCGGAATTTTAGGAGCGGGAAGATTCCATAGTTAGTTAAAAGTTAAAAATTTAAAGTTGAAAGTTATGAATAATATGAGAAAGATACAAAATGCGGACTTAAAAAATAAAAAAGTTTTATTGCGAGTGGATTTTAACGTAGCGATTGAAAATGAAGAGGCGAGGGAGAAATATAAAATAGAATCTTGCAAAGAATCGGTAGAATATTTGATAGGGCAACATGCAAAAGTTGCTTTAGTCACTCATCTAGGAAGACCCGAAGGAAAACCAAATCCAGAGTTTTCTTTGAAGCCGATTGCGGATGATGCGGAAAGAATCTTGGAGATAAAAGTCAGATTTATTGGCGATTGTATTGGCGAAAAAGTGCAAGAAGGATTAGGAAATTTGGAATCAGGAGAAGTTTTATTGCTAGAAAATGTCCGTTTTTATGAGGGCGAAGAGAAAAATAACGAGGAATTTGCCAAAAAACTAGCGGAAAATTTTGATATTTTTATCAATGATGCTTTTAGCGTTTGTCATCGGGATCAGGCTTCGGTTACCGGAGTAGCAAAACTCTTGCCCAGTTTTGCCGGATTTTGGCTTCAAAAGGAAATTGAAAATCTGGATAAAATAAAAAACAATCCGGAGCATCCGGCGGTGGCGATTATCGGCGGAGCAAAAATCGAAACTAAGCTTCCGCTTATTAAAAAATTCGAAAATAGTTACGATAACATTTTAGTCGGAGGAAAAATTGCTAATGAAGCAATTGACCAGAGACTAAAATTTAACGAAAAAGTTATGCTTCCGGTGGATTTTGGGGGAGACAGGCTGGATATTGGCGAAGAAACTGTCAAAAAATTCACAGAAATTATCAAAAACGCCAAAACGATTGTCTGGAACGGACCGATGGGAAAATTTGAAGAAACGGA
>JAZDKA010000019.1:0-3259 GCA_043803385.1 Patescibacteria group bacterium
TGAGCAGAATTAGCGCGCCCTGCACTGCAGGGCGCGCGACAGAAAGTCCGACGCTCGGGCGACGCGGGAAGGAGGGGCTGGGGGGAGGAATTCCCGCGCCGCCCTTGCTTTGATTTGCCCCGCTTTGCGAGGCGAGCCGCCACTAATTCAAATATTAAGCGTTACTAACAGACTCAACGAATTCATTTTTTGCTAACTCGTCAAAGATTTTCTTGAATTCTTCTGGTTTTGTTGTATTGATAAATTCTTTTGCGGGTCTCGATAATTTCCCTTCTTTAAAATATTCCATTAATTTTTCGTAATGTCCAACTTTAAATTCTTCTCCATATTTTTTAATGCCAAGTTTATCCATTTCCAAATCCAATAACTGTTTTCTCGCCATCCGTTCTTCTGGCTTCCTCAAATAATCAACGCTGCCTTCTTTGGTTGATTCAGCGAGAATCTTTTTAGCCTTTTCTGACATATCTTTTTCCTGTCGCGTGCTGGCGTGAATAAGTTCATGCATGGCAGTGACATATTTATCTTTATGGTCGTGGGCAATAAATGCTTCGTGCCCGATTGGGTCATAATAACCAACGACATTGGCCCCCGGCGGGTCATCCTTACCAAATCTTTCTTTCATTTCGCCTAAACTTAACGGAGTAATTTTAACGTTTTCTAAATTCTCGGTTCTAATTTTCTGATATCTTTTAGCCTCATCTTCATTCCCGTCTAATTCTTTTTTTAATTTTGCAAGGTATTCATCACTCCTAATATGAGAAAGTAAATTCTCTTTCAATTTAGTAGCCTCTGATACTAACTCTGGGGATTCAAGATTATTTTCATTACTGTCTTCTAATATCATGTCTTTGGCTTTACTAGTTGTGTTTTTGATTTGATCGCCTGTAAATTCCAAAAATGGATATTGTTTTTTTAATTCGTCTTCTCTGAATGGATAATTCTTTAATTCGTCTTTGTCGATGTTAATTTTTCGCGCTTCTTTGCCCTGTTGATAATTTTCTAGTGATTCAACAAAATTATAAAAATTGTTATCTCTGCCAGACCCGCTTAAAATATCGAAAAGAGCCAAAGCATGCGGCCCGATTTTTTCTTGTGCTATCTTTCCTAGTTTTAAAACTCCTGTTGGCTTGCAATAATCATCCAACAATTCTTTGGTTGATGTTTCTGTTATTTTTTCATCTGATAATTTTTGGCCGCCGATTTTTTTGAGCAATACTTCCGTATCTCTGACATAGTTATCGTATCCTTCTTCACCAAATTCATGAACTGTAGGAATGCCTACTTTTTCAGCAATTGCCCTTGAAAAATATTCTGTTGCGCCCTCGTTAAGACTGTTTAACGAATTGCGGCGTCTCCCCTCTATGTTTCTCGATAAAAATCCACCCTTTAGATATTTCGCCTCGCTGTCATCAATTCCTAACTCTTTATCAGCAACAATTTTTCTATACGAAAGTGCATGCATATTTTCATGGATGTATGCACGCAAATGTTCGTCTTTTATTTCTTTATTTTTAATATTTTCAGGCGAAAGTTTTATAACTAATCCATCTAATGTCGGAACATAACCGCCATCAAACATGCTCCCGAAAACTAGTTCTTTTTGATTTGCCGAAGCAAGCAACATGGCGTCAAATTTTCCTATGAATTGAAGATTGGGCAAATTATCTCTTGTAATTTTCACGCCGTTCTCATCAAAAAAATCTTTTATTGAATCAGCACAATTTCTAAGTTTGGTTTCTGCCTGATTGGCTTCTAATGTTTCCGAAATTTGTTTTCGTTCTTGAGAAACCGCCTCTTTTAGGTATTCTTTCAGATTGCCCGCTTCTATGGATTTTTTAATATTGAGCATATCTTCTTTATCAAGGAATGATCTTTGTGCCCAATAAAGCATGTATTCCGGCGGTTTGCCTTTGTCATTCAGGATTTGGGTAGATTCGTATTCTTGATAATATTTTTCAAACTCCTCAACTTGGTCAGACCTGAATCCGGATAATTTTTCCGCCAAACCCGGCGCTATATATTTATCGATGGTTTCCTCATAATCTTTTTCGCTCATTAAAACTTCTATATTTGAAACAAAATTTTTCTCTCCCGTTTCCTTTTCTAATTTACTCTCATCTATTTTTTCTTGCCCTGTTTCTGATTTTTCCTTCGTTTCTATTTCTTTGTTTTCCTTTTGAGATAAAATCTTTTTACCAAGATTAGCAACAGCTTCCGGATTTTGTTTTACTCCTTCGGCTATTTTTTTACCGGCATAAGCAAGACGTGCGCCTTTTTCAACTTCGCCAACGGCGGCAATATCTAATCCTAAATCAATCCCTCCTTTTACACCATGTTTTACTCTTTCCATTCCTTTAAGTTCTTCGCCTGATAGTGTTTTGCCGGCAACACTTTCAACAACTTTCTTTGCTCCGCCTATGAACGGGGTGGCGTCGGCAATCTGATTGAATTCTTTTGTTGTTACCACTTGGCCGATTTTTTCCTTTCCCTCTTGCGCCAATGCTTTTCCTTTTTCATAGACTCCTCCTAATTTTTCCTGCAATCCAAAAGTCGCCTTGGCTTCTTCAATTTTTTCTGGTGCTAATCCAATGCTATTATTCGCATTTTCTATTCTTTTTGTTCCGTCGCTTTCTAAATTCGTCGCTTCGATTTCTAAATTATTACTTCTCTCTTGTGCAAGCTCTTCTATTTCAGACTCACTTTCAATATGCGCATCCTTAATAGTATCAGGTTTTTCTGGCTGAGCTATTTTTTCTTGCTGATTAAGCGGATCAGAATGTTCTTGCGAGCCTGGCATCATATTATTGAAGTGATTTAATTTTATCTCTTATTTCCTCGATTTTTCTTTTTTCCAATTCAGCGATAAATTCTCCAAGAATTTTTTCCTGTTCTTTTTTGAGCATGCTTAATTTATCTATGTATTCTTGATAGATTTTCTCTATTTCTTCAGCTTTTTGCGAAATTGGATTTGGGCTAGTGTCCATAGTTTAATAATACAAGGAAATGGCTTCCTAGTCCACTTTAAAATTTGCACCTGGGAGTATATCCAAATGCGCGCGCAAGGGAGTGGTGGGGCAAGCGCATTTTCCTTTTTTGTATTTTTTTATTTTTTTCAGGCGGCGGCTCGCCTCGCAAAGCGGGGCAAATCAAAGCAAGGGCGGCGCGGGAATTCCTCCCCCCAGCCCCTCCTTCCCGCGTCGCCCGAGCGTCGGACTTTCTGTCGCGCGCCCTGCAGTGCAGGGCGCGCTAATTCTGCTCA
>JAZDKA010000020.1:0-2815 GCA_043803385.1 Patescibacteria group bacterium
CTCAGAGATAAGCTCTTTTCCAATGCATTAAAAATTGTAAATACCGGAAAGCCTAAGATTCTTGAGATTGGAGGTGGCGGAGGCAGCGCCCTTGCTCAATTTTTGCAAAAGGGTGCCGACGTTTATGACGCCGATATTTCGGCGGGCATGATCAATGAAGCCAAAAAAATAGCTCCAAAAGCGCATTTTTTCTTAATGGATATGCGCAAGCTCGATTTTGCCGATGGTTTTTTCCATGGTATTTGGGCTGATGGTTGCGTTTATCATGTGCCCAAGAAAGATTTTCCTGAGGTTTTGGCTGGCATGTTTCGGGTTTTAGCGAAGGGCGGGGTGCTTTCTTTTAATTTTAAAATAGGAGTGGGGGAGGGAATGGATCAAAATCCCCGTTCTTTTGGAGGAGCGCCTCGTTATTACGCTTACTACAGTATTCAAGGAATGGTTGATCTTATGAGACAAGCACGTTTTAAAGCTATAAAAATAATTGAATGGCCCAAAGAAATTCTGGGCGAAAAAATAGTACAAGTATTAACAAAGAGGCCCTAACGATAGGCCTCTTTCTTCTTGGAAAACTACTCCGATTTGGGGAAAATTTCAAGGACAATAAAAAAGTCGCACGCCATCGTGCGACTAAGTTTGGTATCGGCCTATTCTTTTGGCCGATTGTGGTTTCTCAGGTCTTCCAGATTGAAGTCGCCTATCATCCACAGGCAACCCTGGACAAATCCGAGCCATCTGTGAACCTTTTCAATCCGGCCTTCTTTGATAAATTCTTCCATTTTGGCCAACATTCCGTGACAATGTGCTAGTGCTTCCGCGGGGTTAGGAGCATTTTTCGTTTCCGAAAAATCCATGGCTGGGATTTCGTTTTCTTTGAAATAATCTCGATATATCTTGATTACTTCCAAAAGCTTGTTAGCGTCCATTCGAACCTCCTTTTTCCGTACCTCCACACTACTCCGATTTAGGGAAAATTTCAAGCAATAAAAAAGAGGCATTCCAATTGAGCGTGCCTCTTTATAATTCGCCTAACCGAGTTAGACTAAGCTAAATGCTAATCCGTATGACTGGTGTTTTTCTCGCGACCACGGTTTCGTCGCCAGTGACCAGACCGATGGCTTTGCCACACTCCAAGCGACAAGTATTCGAAATCTTACGATAAACCTCTTTTGCTTTGCTTAATTTCCTTTTTTCATTTTCGTCCTCGGTGTAGATTATAATGAATTTTTCCCCTATTTCCAACTCCTGAAACTCTAATAAATCAATCGTTGTTTTCATTTTTAAACCCTCCTTTTGCTGTTTTTACCCTACTCCGATTTATGGAAAATTTCAAGTATAAAATGTTGTAATATGATGTCATCAAAAGCCTTTTGTTTTTGGGAGAATTTCTATACAATGATATAAGACCATTCCGATGAAAATACATTTTAGAAAATACAATTTTTTGATAATTATTCTTCTGGTGGCGGCTGTTCTGTCGCTGAATTTTTTTAAAAAAGAAGTTAAGAGCTTTTTTTATTTTGTGTCCGCTCCTGTCCAGAAAGTCTTATGGGAAGCGGGAGATAATATTTCTGATTTCTTCGGAAACATTTTCAGCATTGATGACTTGAAAACGGAAAACGAAAATCTGAAAATCCAAAACCAGGAATTGCTTGCCCAGATTGCGTTGCTTGAAAGTTTGAGGCAAGAGAACGAAACATTGAATGCGGCCGTGGGAATCGGTCTCGAAAAAGAATTCACTATATCATCGGCAAGAGTCATCTCAAAAGACATAAACCAGGATACCATTCTGATAGATAAGGGTTCGGAAGACGGCCTTTCATTGAACCTTCCCGCCATTACCGAACAAAAGAATCTGGTGGGCAAGATCAGCGAGGTTTTCAACCATTATTCCAAAGTCATGCTCACAACCAACTCGGATATGTCTTTTGACGCGGTGATTTTTAACACGCAGACATACGGCATCGTCAAAGGGGAAGGGCATCTTGAAGCTGATTTCGAATTCGTTCCGCGCGAAGCTGAAATGAAAGAGGGCGACCTGATATTCACCACTTCTTTAGGAGATATCTTTCCTAATAATCTTTTTGTAGGCAGCATCAAAGAAGTCGAAAGAAACGACATTGAATCATTCCAAAGCGCATCGCTTCAGCCGGCTTTCGATATAAACGATCTGTCAAATCTCATAATAATCGTCAAATTCTAATGGCAAAAAACATTATCGCTTTATTTGTTTCTTTTTATATTTTCGCGCTCCTTCAGACCAGTTTTTTGGTTTCTTTCAATATTTCGGGGATAATACCGGACGCCATAATAATTTCTGTAATTCTGATAAATCTTTTCGAGGATTCCGGGGAAAAGTTCGGATTTTTGGCGGCCTTTATCGGAGGATTTTTTCTCGATCTTTTTTCTTCCGATTTCATCGGTTTACATATTTTGATTCTGATTGCGGTTTCATTTTTCGTTAAATTCATTTTACGCAGATATGTTCGAATTCCAACTTTCCAAAGAATATAAAAATAAAAAAGTGAGATTCAAATACGCCGATGATATAGAGCCGCACGAGGCTCTATTGGACCGTCTTGCACAGAGAAAAGAAGCGGAGATGGGCCTTACCGGCAAGAAATTCGAAGTGCTTCTGCCCAAGAGAGTTCTGGACGGTTTTTTTGTTCTGATTCTGATTTTATTTTTGTTTCTTTTCGCCAGGACTTTTCAGATGCAGGTTATCGACGGGGAAAAATACGCGGCTCGCGCCGATGAAAACAAATTCATAATTTCCCAGATTCAGGCCGAAAGGGGAGTGATATACGACAGAAACATG
>JAZDKA010000021.1:0-2223 GCA_043803385.1 Patescibacteria group bacterium
GACATCGGATACAGCGAATGACGTTATTGCTTATTATAATCAACAACTCCCAGAAAAAGGATGGAAAATTGAAGGAACCGCAAATTTGGGAGGTAGTAATATGATTACTGCCACTAAAGAAACACGAACACTTTCTATAACTATATCTTCTGCTGACAGCAATACGACGATAACAATTGGTTTTGGAGAAAATTAGCAAATATTTTTCTCAATCAAAAGACAATAAAAACTCATAAACTATTAAGAGACATATATAAAAAAATACATGTATTACAGCTATAATCTGTACTACCAAGGATGTAATCACTCACTGAGGTCATCAGCGGTGTGGCAACCTTCAAGACCGGAGGTCAGGGACCTCCTCTATCCATCCATCAACAAAAAGCTAAAATTTCAGCAAATACTCAATATAGAATTTAATTTTGCTCCGGCTCAAACTCTATCGCTTGTTTATAGAGGGAAAAGAAATTTTGATCCGGATTGGACTCCAGAAGAGAGAAAACTACGGAATAAAGAATCGAAAGGACATTCGCTCCTTTTGCTGATCGACATCCAAAAGATTTTTTGCGTTTAATAACGATTTTTCGCAAAGCCCGTTCGGCTTTATTATTATCCAATGGGAGATATGGAAAATCAAAAAAGGTAAAATATCGGTCTTTTCGTTCTTTCAGACTTTTTCGAATAGCTTTTAATTTCTCGGGATCATCGGGGTTCGGTGCGAATAAGGCCGCAAACTGTTTTTCCAGTTTATTTCGTTCTTCCATTTTTTTTTCTTTTGTCCAATTTTCTGATTCCAATTTCTCTTTCACCTGCCGGGCTTTTTTATAAATTTCAGAAAAATGTTTAAATGTTTTTCGACAGGCTTTTTGCCTGGCTTTGGATAAACTTCCACTCTCGGCCAAATCTCTTAACTTCCGATGAGGATGTGCCCAACATAACTGATGATATTCAAAACAATTCCGATATGATCCATAATCATCGCTTATACCAAGAGATCCTTCTTTTTTCCCTCTCAATTTTTCCGCTATCCCTTTTCCCCGGCTTCGACCAAACCAAATCAGCCGATTTTCGCTACTTATTCCCACCTTGACCCAACAATAATTCCCTTCGCTGATTTCTGGTCCATAATTTTTAGTTTTCCAACTGGTCTCATCATAGTGTGCGCCTGGTTCTTGAGCTAATTCTTCTGCCAGGTAGTTATAATAGTCTGACACCAGATGGCTTTCTCCTTCCAAAATATTAATAATTTCACCATTACTTAATTCTATTCCATACTGATGTTTCAAACTGCGTTGGGTTTCGGTATAACTTAATCCCTCCACGATTATCAGATAGACCGCAATATTGCGAATATTTTGTCCGATGATGACTTTTTGTTTCGGAATTTCCATGGCATATTGCCGTTTCCCGCATTTGGCGCACTGACCGCTTTCCACGATGGTTTCGACGATTTTTTTAGCGCTGGCGATTAAATTTTCCACTTCATATAAATCTTCCCGATAGTGTTTGTTTTCTCGTTTATCCTCCAACGGAGACCCGCATTCCGGACATTCATTTATTTCCATTCGTAAATAATCGGTAATTTCTCCAGGATTCGGTTCCGGCCGGCGATAACTTTCCGGCAGGCGTTTTTCCCTTCCAGTTCCTTTAATTTTTTGTGGTAATGTTTTAGCGGCATGAATCAACTTTTCCCGCTTTTTCCCAAATTTCATCGCCTTTAATTCTTCCAATTCCAATAATATTTTTTCGATCTGTTTTCCAATTTGATGATTTTCTTTTTGAAGCCGTTCATTTTTTATTTTTAATTCTTTGTTTTCCCGGCGTAATTTATCGCTTCTTTCTTTTAATTGCGGATAAAGAATTTTTTCATAATTTCGTAGTTTTTGCATTCGTTTCCAGATTTCTGGTTCGGGGATTTTAATCATATTTTTAATAATAATTTCAACTTCATTTTCTGCTTTTAAAAATTAAAAAACAAGCTTAAATAAGCCAAAAATATAATTTTAACATATTGCATTTCCCCTCTTTCCCGATGCCTGTTTTTAAATAGTCTCAACTGGCATTTTATGGGCATTAAATTACCTTAAAACTACCGTCTTTTTAAAGAAAATCCTATTTTATTTTTCCAGCTTTCTGCGCTTAAATAAAAGCTTTTTTTGAATTTGCCAAAATACTGTCAAGTCGATTTTGTTTTCACAAGGGATTACCTCAGTGAGTGATTAC
>JAZDKA010000022.1:0-9622 GCA_043803385.1 Patescibacteria group bacterium
GATACCGAAGATCCGACTTTCATAACCTTTCCTCCTGATAACAAGGTAATCTACCTCAATTACCAAAGAGAAGAGAATCGAACCTTAATCTTCCAAGCCAAAGACAACCAAAAGATAGATAAATACAAGATTGAATTCAACGGAAGAACTCAAACCAAAAATGTGAACAAAAGCAGCCAAGATGAACCCCAATCTTACCTGGTTCCTAAAGATACTCCGAAAGGAACCTATCCTTTCAAAGCCACTGCCTATGATGAAGCGGGAAATAAAGTATCTCAAGAGGTGAGTGTTAATGTCAGGTAATTGGCAGTGATATAGTATCACTGTAAGATAAATGCAAGGATTATTTGAGGCTAGGCTTTAAGCGTATCCGAAGTTGGATTCTTTAAAGGTGTAAATTTCAGGCAAGTCATATGGATTTTTTAAAATTCATTTAATCTGCTAGAATATAACTAATCAGAGAAAGGAGGTGTTTTATGAAACAAGACAAAAAAGGACCAGCGAAGCTAGCTTTTATACTTTCCGTTGCTACTTTGATCTTAGCGGCCATTGTTTCGATTTTCCAGATTAACAGCCTTTGGCTGGCCGGGACACAGTGGGTTCTGATTGCGATAGTTTTAGGAGTATATGCAATTTTCCTTAATGGATGCAATTGCGGAGAAGAATGCTGCAAAAAAGAAGAAGAAATAAAATAGAAAGAATATTTGAAAAATAATTTTTTGATTGTTTAGCACTTTTGCTATGAAAAATAAAGTTGCCATTTTTGATGTTGACGGCACGATTTTTAGAAAAAATCTCCATTTTGTCCTGATAAATGAGCTGGTTTTTATGGGTGTTTTTCCCAAAAAAGTGAAGAATATTTTAGTGGACATTTATGCCGATTGGCTGGAACACGAAGGGACTTATGAAAAATACAGAATGGCACTGGTTGATTTATACGCTGAACATATCAAAGGAGTGGATAGAGAGGATATATTGAAAGCCAGTAAAGAAGTGATCCGGTTTCATGAGAAAAGGACTTATATTTTCGCCGAAAAGCTGATTCAAAGGCTAAAAAAAGAAAATTATCGCATAATTGCCATATCCGGTTCTCCAATGGAAATAGTTGAGGAATACAACCGTAAGCATCTTAAATTTGACAAAGTTTTCGGAAGCGTATATGAATTAGATAGCGGAGGAATTTATACCGGAAAGAATCTTTTTGAGCCAACGAAAAATAAGGGCGAAGTAGCCAAGCAATACGCATTTGAAAATAAAATTAGTTTCAAGGATTCCTATGGTATGGGGGATACGGAATCGGACGTAAGCTTCTTGAAAATGGTAGAAAATCCTATTGTTTTTAATCCTAATCAAAATCTAAAGGAGATAGCTGAAGAAAATAAATGGAAAATAGTAGTCGAAAAAAAAGACGTTATCTATGAAATTAGTTAATTTATTTTTATGGCTGGAAGAGGAATAAGCAGGCAACTAAATGATTTTATAGAAAAAACGCTTTGGATATGGCTTCCATTCGTGGCGTTTTATATTTTGATCAAAAAAATATTAGAAAATAAAAAATAGAGCCGATATTATTTTTGCTTAAATAAAAAAACTCCTCTTGGTGAGGAGCTTTTTAAAAATTCATTCAGTTTATTTTACTTCTGCTACTAATTTTTTGAATACTTCCGGATTTTCTGCTGCCATCTGCGAGAGCACCTTTCTGTCAAGCTCTATTTTTTTGTCTTTTAGCAGCTTAATGAACAGATTATAGCGCAAGCTGTTTTCTTTCAGGGCGTTATTGAGCCTTAAAATCCAAAGAGATCGGTTGGTTCTTTTTTTAGCTCGCCTATCTCTATAGGCATATTTTCCGGCTTTAAGAATAGCTTCTTTGGCGGCCCTAAAATTAGTTTTCCTTCTCCACCTGAAGCCTTTGGCCATTTTTATTACTTTTTTTCTTCTTTTTGATGCGGAAACCCCGCGTTTTACTCGTGGCATAAAATTATAAATTAGGTAATCCCTTGATTATATTCTTTTCATCAGTCTTGAAAAGTCTTTTATCTCTTCTTTTTTTTCTCTTAAAATTTCCAGTTTCTCTGGTATTGTAATGATTTTGTCCTGAATACCGCGCAATAACCTTTTTATTCTTTGTGATTTTAACTTTTTTTCTTACTGATTTATTGGTCTTTAATTTTGGCATGTATTTAAATAATAACTTACAACTTACAACGAGTTTTTAATATTTCGTTGTCAGTTATTTGTTTAAATTTTATTATTCCGGTGCAACTATTACGTTAAATCCCTGAGGAGTTCCTTTTATGGGTTCCTCGAATTTGTGAGGAGTGGAAAGTCCCGAAATAAAACTTTCAAGATTCTTCCTTCCTAAATCTCTATGCATTTTTTCTCTTCCCTTAAGCACTAATTCTATTTTAACTTTGTTTCCTTTAGATAAAAATTTGTCAGCCTGATTTTTTTTAAAAGTCAAATCGTGTTCGTCGGTTTTGAGGCCTATTCTGATTCCCTTAAGCTCTACTTTTTTCTGCTTAGCTTGAGCAAGCCTGGCTTGCTTCGATTGCTGGTATTGGCGTTTTCCATAATCCATTATCTTGCAGACAGGGGGATAGGCTTTTGGAAAAACTTCGACAAGATCAAGCTCCCGCTCTCTGGCGAGTTCTAGCGCTTTCCATGTTTCCATTTCTCCAAGATTTTTTCCTTGATTATCAATGAGCATTACTTTTGGAACTCTGACAAACTCATTGATTCGAAGAGCGTGCGGATCTCTTTGAAATTTTTGTCTTGGCCTAAAAACTCTGCGAATAAAATTGGGAATGGGGCCGATAGGGCAAATAGGACCGATAGGCCGCATTTTTTGCATTTTTTAATTTTTGTGGAGTTGGCGAGAATTGCACTCGCGTCCAAAATTGAGTTCAAAAAATATTCTACAAGCATAGTTTGTTTATTTTTGACAAGATTATTGAATAATGAACAAACAAAAATTTTAATAACCCGCCTTGATAATTTTTCGCAAATCATTCTCAAGAAAAATAATTCGCTATTCTGATTGTTGGCACCGGATTTGCTTATCAGAAATCAGCAGTCCGATGGCTTTAAGCTTTTAAGCTAAAGCGGAAGCGAAAGAAGGAGCAAACGCTTGCGCGAAGCTTTCTTTCACTTTTGATATGAAGTTTGCACTTATATCTTTTGCAGAAATTTTTATGACATTACTGTAATGGTCAGCTTGCTTATTTTTCAAATTGCAATCTGTCGAAACTAGACAACCCCAGCCAGCCTCACTTTGCTGAAAGCAAAGCAGGCTGGAATTACCAATAACCAATTTCCAATTTCCAATCAAATCCAAATGACTAAATGTCAAAGTTTTGAACTTTATATTTTGAGCTTGAATTGACATTGGAAATTTGAAATTTGTCATTTAGAAATGCTTTAGCATTTTTTCCATCCTTCTTTTTTCTTCTCTTTTTTTAATCGTATCTCTTTTATCAAATTGCTTTTTTCCTTTTCCAATAGCGAATTCCAATTTGATAAGCCGTTTCTTAGTATACACGCAAAGAGGCACTAATGTCAATCCCTGGGCCGACAGTTTTCCTATCAAATTTTTTATTTCGGATTTCTTGAGAAGTATCTTTTTCGAGCGTGTTGGATCGTAATCTTTAACTGCGCCTCCAAATTCATAAGGAGGAATGTTAGCGTTAGTGAGAAATAGCTCGTTGCCTTTTCTGGTGACGAAACTTCCATTTAAAGAAATATGTCCAGTCTTGATTGATTTTACTTCTCGGCCGGTCAAAACCAAGCCAGCTTCATAATGGTCTCCGAGTTCATAGTCATAGTTCGCTCTTCTATTTTTCGCTAAAACCGGCATATTTTTATTCTATCATTGTTATTTTTTACCCCCACACCAAAATAATCAGGATCCATCAGATGCCCTGGAAGCAAGACTTTGGTGTGGGGGTTTACGGCACGTAATAAACAAATATCGAATCTCCAACTCTCGCTTTTTGATAAGGGAGGAGCCAGCGGTAATCTTTTTCACCCGGCTCTTTTTGTTTGTAAAGACCTTCTTGAAGGAATCCGGCACAGATTGCATACCATCCGGGTTCCGGATTATAACTTGAAGTCCAGGGAATAAATTTATCTCCCAGATAGAATTTTGGATCAGCTCCGCCGAAATAATCAACGCGGATTTTATTGATAGGAGAAACAGGATTATTTTTGTTGTAATCATCAACCCATTTTCCCAGTCTCTTTGCGTCTTGCCCCCAGTCAACATTCGAATCGGTCACGTATTTGTATCCGTTTCTCGGCCCCCCAATGAATTCATTGAAATACGAAATATAACCTGGATAGTGAATGATGGGAATGGCAATAATCCAGATTGCCAAAATGGCGGTAATAATTCCAAGCGTTTTTTGGGAATGTTCGCGATTGGAATTTTTGATAGCGTCGAAAACTTTTTTAGCTATGAGAACATAGGCGAAAGGCAAGACGGGAAATAGATGGCGGAATCCGATATTCAAATTTCCTGTGATGCTGATATAACTATACATCAGAATGAAAGCAAACATCGAATAATAGGCGACCCCGCCCTCAAGATAAGTTCGAAGCTCTTTAAAAGCAAACTTTATTTTATTTTCTTGAGTAAGGAAAAATTTCTTTCCGAATTGGAATAAAGCATAAAAAATCGCGAAAATCATCAGAAACAAAAATGGCAAGGTTTCCTTAAGGGCAAATACTGCTGGGAAATATAAAGGCGTGGCATGGTTCGTGACAGTGCCGAAGAAGTAATAAGTGTTTCCTCCAGTAACGCGGATGAAAACCATAAAGACTCCCAAAAAATATTCAGCTAAAGGTCGAAGTACCGGAGAAGCATTTAATCTGAAAACAACTGATCTGGCAATGCCCGCTATTCCCTCATCGGAAAAAACTTTTGTCGTATTATCAATGAGTTTTTCAGGAGGCATATTGAAGGTATTAAATGCGTACAAGATCCAAATAGCAGCAAAGCAAATTACAATTACAATCGCATACTTGCTGAAATATTCCCAGATTGATGATAGCCGATACTGCTTGTCATTTTTTTCAGTGACATAGCCGGGTCTCCTTTTGATAAAAGCAAATAAGACAACCAATAAAGTGAAAAGAGGAAATAACAAAACTCCGGAAAACTTGGTAAGCTGCGCCAGTCCCAAAGCGATTCCGGCGAAAATGACATTTTTCCAGCTTGGATTTTTGAGAAATCGGATGAAATAGTAAAAAGAAAAGAAAATAAAAGCGGCGATTCCGAGGTCAGTCGTTACGTAGTGATTATGCCCTAAAATGTTCGGGTCGGCGGAATATAAAACAAGCGCAAAAAGTCCGGCAATCGTTCCGGATATTTCCTTGCTCCACTTGAAGATAAATATTCCCAAAAGCACCGCAATTAAAATAATTGGCAGGCGCGACCAAAAATCAATAGCGTTAGCGTCGTTGCTATGGATAAATTTGTTTCCCAAATCCCATTGGGCATTCACGCTTTCTGTCCAAGACGGGTCGTCGGTGGGAAATTTTACATCCAGAAACAAAAGGGGAACTCCTGCCAAATCCTTAAGCAGAGGCGGATGTTCGGGATTGAGTCGCATGTCGCCGTATCTAACGTAAGTATAGGCGGCGGGAATATGCGCCTGCTCATCCATAATTGTCGATTCTTGGGAAGAAACGACAAGCGAAACGACGAAAAAAACAGTTAATATAATCCCGACGATAAGATAAGAATATTTTTTGAGCATAGTAGTTGGGTAAATTTTTATTTTGCTTATTTTCGTGTTATTATTATACCATAAGACTTAATTTTTCGGAATTAAAAGCAGGGTTAATCTTATGCCAGAACCAAGAGAACCAGAAAAAAATGTTAACGGACAACAAATTAAAGAACCAGATAAGCCGGTCGATTTTGAGGCAGTCCTTAAAATAAAGGAGGGAGATGAGGACGAACTTTTAGAAGCAGCTGAAAAAGAAATAAACAGGATAAAAATAGAAAGTGAAGAAAAAGAAAAACAAATGAAAAAAGATTTCAGTGAAGGAAAGCAGAAAGAATTAGAATGCTATTTACCCAACAGCTCTTTTAACTTTCAAATAAAAATAAACTCGGAAATATTGGATGCTAGCATTCATCTATCTGATGACTTAAGCGATCTGTTATCCCTGGAAGATTTAACAGAAGGTGGGAGAGAAGCCGTTAAATTAGTCAAAGAAGAATACGATAAATTAGTTGAGAAATTAAAAAATAAATATGAATCATTAAAATTAGATCTGGAGATGAATAAAAACATGGAAAAGTTAGAGGAAAGTTTTGTTTTAGAAGGAGAGAAGCCAAAGGATCCTAATATTTATGGCAATGAAGAACTAAAAAAATCTTTTGGCGATGCAGAAGAAATATTAAATAATACTTCGATTCTAGGCAAAAATGAAGATACTAAACCCGAACCAGAACTGGAATCAATATTAAAATTAAATATTGATGAAACTAAAAGCGGCGCGGAAATAGAAGCTGAATTTAGAAAACAGTGTTCAGATCTTAAAATTTTTGGAGTCGAACTTTTTACCGGAGACAGGCATGACGGGTGGATAAAAATAATCGGATTTGATAAAAAGAGCAAAGAAGCGAAAATAAAAGTTCGAGGAAGTAAAATCCCTCAAAAAATAAGCATCCAGGAGTTAAACGAGAAATTGGAAAAATATAATATCACCGAAGAAGAAATGGAAAAAAAGAAGGAATTAATAACGAAAGAGTATTATGAAGAAAAACTCAAGAAGTATGAAAACTACTTTCTTACAAAAGTTAGCGGAAAGAAATCGGAATGGATTAGAATTGATGGCTATTTTGAGGGGAGAGGAATAAGAGTCTTGGAGGGATCGGGGTCAAATAAAGAAGTTGAAAAGAGAAAAATCAGTCAAGGCAGGTTCGTTACAAAAGTTGAAGAAATAGAAAAATTAATGAGAGGGTTTAAAAAAGAACGCTGGCCCATTTATTCAGAAAGGCTTAACCGTGATGAATTTGATGGCTATTGTTCGGCTTCAGAAGAATTTATGGCGATGAGAGAAAAAGGATTAACCGGTGATTCAACCTTTAACAGTCTCTCTGAAGAAGAAAAAAGAACCCGCTTGCTTAAAGATCTTAGAATAGCACTTGAGGCGCAATTGCTTTTAAGAAAAGGAAATTTTTTCCAGATAAAAGAGACGGTTGAAAAAATCATTGAAAAAATAACCTAAAAGATATGCCTGAGTTAAATGGAAATAAAGTAGAACTTGAACTCTCAAAAAAATTGGGTGGTCTTTTAGATGCTGAACCTCAAGTAGAAAAAACATGGGAAAGTTTAAAAAATATGCAAAAAAGGCTTAAGGATGTTGAGAAAATTATAAAAAGGTTGCCAGATGGAACGAATCTCGATTTTTTAAAAACTTATGAGGATCAAAGAGGAGAATTAGAAAAGCAAATATCTGAATTTAAAAGAAGCCCTTTGACAGAGAGAAAAATAAACAAAGAAAAACTGGTTGAATTTTTGGAGAATGAAGATTTTAAAGAAAAGAAGACTGAATATAGAAGTCCGGATGGGAAATATTTTATCGCCATACAGGGATATGATAAGGAAGAAAAAGAAGTTGAGATTATAGAAGGAGAAACTAAGAAAGGCGGCAAAAGGGGCCATCGCTCCATTCATATCTCTACTTTAATTAGAAAATTGGGGAAATGTAAGCCAGTAGACAAGGTTGATGAAACTTATTTAGAAGAAGAGGAAGAAAAGGAAAGAATAGTTTCCGAAGAATCCAAAGAAAAAGAACAGACAACTCCTGAAAAAATACGGTTGAAATTAGATGAGTTGAAAAAATACTATATCGAAAAGGAATCGGAATTAAAGAAGGCAAAAACGGAAGGGAAGAGCAAAGAGGAGATTGAAGCCCTTGAAAAAGAAATAAAAGAAATGGAAGAAGAAATAAATGAGAACCTAAAATACTTTGACGCATCACGTAAAGCATCGGAAAAGATACTGGGAAAATTGCGTAATCAAACTAGAGATGCAGATGGAAACTTAGTTCATGGATATGAAGACATCAATGCCAAAACAAAAGAAGAAGGAAATGAAAAATTTTTGAAAAAGGCGAAACAGCTATGGCTGGACTTCGTTACTCATGGGACCATAGTTTGGGATAACAATAGCAAGGAATATAAATTTAATAAGGAAGGCAATGATTTAGATTCGGAAACTTGCGAAGAAATGCTTAAAAGGGCGGGGTTAAGCTTAAAATATCTTGAACGGGTTGCTCAAGGAGAGTTTGTTAAGGGTAAGACCATGATTGATACTGGCAATGAAAGCGGAGTCGTCCTTAAGCCAGACGGATCGTTATTTATTGATCATCATAGCGAAGATTCGCCTCGAGATACTTCCTCTGCAGAAGAAACCTATAATCTTCTGGTTTCGATGGGATCGCTAGAAGAAGATAAAACGCTGGGAAAATTGATAAAATTTATTAACGAAGTTGATAATGCCGTTGATGTTAATGTGGATAGCTATTACATAAATTCTTGGAAAACTGTCAGAGGACTTCATAGGCATATGCATTTCGGCGAACTCTACGGTTTTTTAAAAAATAATAGAGATCCTAATCCTGATAGGATATTAAGCGATAAAGAAATAAAAAATTATCATCTAGCTGAAAGAAGTAAAAAGCAGGAAGAAAGAGCCAAAGAAATTCACGAAGTATTAGAAGGATATCAAAAGGATGGATTCATTATTGATTCAGAAAAATACGGTAAAATTGTTATTGATATTGGAGGAAAAGCAAGAAAAGATTTTGAAGCCATAAGAGCTTTTGGCGCTAATACCTATTTGATTTGGAATCTGGAGAGAGGCGAGTTCTGGCTTACTTCAGAAAATCCGATTAATGATGAATTTTCTCAAGGCAGAAAAGTTAGGAATACGATGTGGATTACTCAGAAAAAAGTTGGCAAACCCGAGCCGATGAAGATGACTTTGGAAGAAGTTTTGAAAATAATGACTGACGGGAAATTGGAACCGTCAGAAAAACTTGTTAGTTTTTTCGAAGAAGAAATAAAAGAAAGGAAAACCAGAAAAATAGCCGAAGGGGAAATAAAAAAGGAACCGGAAAGCTGGAGGCTTGAAACACATCTCAAGAATGCGGAAAAAGATTTCCAAGAAGCTAAGGAAGAATATCAAGTTTCCAGGCAGTCAAACAGGATGAGGGCTTGGGGAGTTTCTCCCTATGAAGACTTGTTTCCCGGAGACGATTATTCTATCAGAAAAAAGACTGCCCGGCAGAATTTTGAAGAAGCAAAGAATGAGCTGGAAAGATTAAGAAAAATCGCATTAAACAAAGAGGAAATTGAAAGATTCGAAAAGGAAGAAAAAGAAAAAGCGGAAAAGAAAAATAGGCTAAGCGAAATGGAAACCCAAGCGGAAAAATCCAGAGAAGAGCTGGATGTTGCCAGGAAAGAATATGTGGAAATGATGAAAAATAAAAAGGGAATGTGGAACAGCGTCAATAAATTTTTTGGAAGAATAATCAAAAAAGAAGAGCCGGTAAAAGTCGGGATGGAGGGAATAGATAAAGAAGGAAATTATTTTAATAAAAACGA
>JAZDKA010000023.1:0-13505 GCA_043803385.1 Patescibacteria group bacterium
TTGGTTTCAGTTTGGAGAACGCGGCACGCTTGGCTAATGAGATAAGCTCGTCCCACTCCCGAAATTCTTCCGATGTTGTAAGTGAGAGTCCGGATGGAACTGCTGTTAAAGAAAATATTGGGAGCGGTACAATCTCAACGTCTGGCAATTTCTGCATTGGGACGGCCACATTATCAAATTGGCTGAAACAATACGAACCTCTTTGCGCTTTTTCCCGCATGCGGTCGTATGCCATAAAAATGTTCAAACCGAAGGATATTATTTCCAGTGCCACCCTGGCTCATCGCCAACTCTATCGTTTTCGCCATCATCGCGCCAAAACCGTTCTCATTATTAAGGAAGATTTCAAGCACGGTGGATTTTGGCCGCTTAAAGAATTTCTCGATCTTGTTCCGGTGGAATGCCCGCATCAATATTTTCAAGAAGGGATGCGCGCGTCCGAAACGCCGATAACTTTCAGTAAAACGGAAATGATCGTGCGAGGCAAGAATAATTTTGCTAATAAAATGGCCAAGTTTGTTTTGGAATCAGTCGATGTCGCCAAAGATCGCCATGATGCTCTGCAGCGTTTTATGCTGGCCAATGATTCCGTCACTGTGGCTACCGAAGTGCCGGTATACATAAGGAGAGAGGATCTGGCGCATATGCAAACCCAGCTAGGTTTTGAATTATACAAGAAGCAAGATAAAAAAGATAAAAAAAGCGATATTGAAAAATTTTCTATCGAAGATCTGCCTAGACTTATTACTGGACACATTGATTTTATTCAGATTCGGAACGGGCAAATTCACATTTTGGATTACAAACCCAACGCCGCCAAAGAACGGCCAATTGAACAGCTGACAATTTACGCTTTGGCGCTGTCGCGCCTTACCGGACTTAAGGTTTTCAACTTCAAGTGCGCCTGGTTTGACGAGAAAGATTATTTTGAATTTTTCCCCTTGCATGTGGTTTACAAACCGGACAAAAAACGAAAGAGAAGGAAAATAGGAACTATCGAGGGGACGTATACGCTGAATGACAATGCAAAACGCGTGGATAAAATTCGAGCGGAAAATAAAAATAGGTAATTTTATGTACCAGAAGAATTACACTAATTATTATTACAAAATGAGAGGAGGGAATGCTCCGCAAAGCGCGGGAAATTTCGGCATCGGGACGAAGAAAGCAGTCAAACACTTCACCGATTTGGAAGTTTATCAAAAAGCGCTGGAATCCAGTGTGTTTGTAGCAAAGTTGGCCTTAGATTTTCAGGAAAAAGAAAATAAATTAAAAAAAAAGAATAATAATGATTCAGGCGTTAGGGAATATACGATAAAAAATATGGCCGCATTAGCTCTTTCCATTCCGCATTTGATTGCCGAAGCTCATTCTACCCGTTTTGGTTCCGGAGAACAATGCCTTTTTACGCTCGATAAAGTGATGCTTGGTTGCAATAAGATGGTGGTCTATTTGGAACAGGCGCGCGATATCTGCGAAACCGGACTGGAACTTGAGCAATTTGAGGAACAAATCAAGAAATATTTTTTTATCCGCCAGAAAGTTTTGAATCTGCAAAGGGTTTGGCGAAAATATATTGAAATCAATAAACAGGAGCAAAAAGAAAAATGAGGGGAAAGCTTCAAGGTAAAAATTGACGGTAATCCGGCTTCGAAAGACATCGAATAGGACTTATGAGACTTATATGGCTTATCAAAACAATTTAATTCCGCCGCATGGCGGATATCGAAAACTCAAATCCTACCAGACTGCCGAAATCGTTTTTGATCTGACGGCTGAATTCTGCAATTCTTTTTTGTCGGATAAGTCGAATAAGACTTATAGGTCATATAGGACTTATGACCAAATGGTGCAGGCGGCCAGAAGCGGAAAACAAAACATTGCGGAAGGCAGCCAGGCTTCGGGGACTTCAAAAAAGACTGAAATAAAACTTTTGAATGTTGCCAGAGCGAGTCTGGAAGAATTACTTTTGGACTTTGAAGATTTTTTGCGAGTAAACAATCTTTCAAAATGGCCGAAGGACTTGCCCAAAGCTCTAGAGGTTAGAGCTTTGGGTTATAAGTCGAATAGGTCTTATAGGACTTATATGTCCTATTTAGAGAGCGCGGAAAGCTTTGCCAATGCCGCGATTTGCCTCATCCATCAAGCGAATTTTCTTTTGGACCAGCAATTACGCGCCCTGGAGAAAGATTTTTTGAAAAACGGCGGTTTTACCGAAAACTTATACAAAAAAAGAAATGAGGAAAAGAAAAAACAGGCTCTTTGGAAAGGAGGAAGCTGGGAATGAAATTTTTGTAGGACGGATAAGACGAATAAGACTTATTGTGCTATACTAAGAAAATAATAATTAGCAAAAAACATCAATGGAAAATCAGCCATATTTGTCGGTGGTTGTTCCGGCATATAAAGAAGGGGAAAGAATAGGAAGGACACTGCTCGAAATTGAAAAATATTTCAATGATAAAAATTACGAGTGGGAAATTATCGTGGTAGTTGACGGTTCTCCTGATAACACCGCGGAGATAGCCAGAAATTACGCGAACCAAATTCGAAATATCCGCGTGATTGAAAATAAGGAAAATCATGGGAAAGGATATGTGGTTCGCCAGGGACTTTTGGAAGCCAGGGGAAAATACAGATTATTTATGGATGCCGACGGCTCGACTTCCATTACGCATCTTGATAAATTTTTGCCTGAATTTCAAAATGGTTATGATATAGTAATCGGATCCAGGGATATTGAAGGCGCTTTTGTCCAAATTCATCAGGCTAGATACAAGGAGTTTATGGGCGATATGGGAAATTGGGCAATTCGAATTGTTCTTGGTCTTTGGAGTTTTCCCGATACCCAATGCGGATTCAAAATGCTCACCGATAAAGCCGCGCAGGCAATTGCCAGTAAGATGGTGATCAACAGGTTTGGATTTGATTTCGAACTTATAAAGCTAGCCAAGATTCTTGGATTCAAGATACAGCAAATGCCGGTGAGATGGCTGAATGAAGAAGGGTCAACAGTCACTTTAACCGGACCGAACGGATATATCCAGGTTTTTATCGATTTGTTCAAGATGAGATGGAGGCTGATGAGGGGAAAGTATAAGATATAATTCAAAAATCAAAAGTTAAAAATCAAAATTATGGTGTCGCTTCGCGACGAATAATTTAATATGGAAAATGGAAATAGAAAGCAAAACAAAAAACAGCCATAGCGAATTAAGGCAAGACATCGTGACCGGCGATTGGGTGGTAATTGCGACCGGAAGAGCAAAACGGCCGGAAGATTTTTCCAAAAGTGGCAAAGGAATTGAAAATCAAAATCTCGACGATATTGAAGGCTGTTTATTTTGCGACCCCGAGTCCTCGGGGCAGGGGAAAGACGTTTTGATTTATAAGCGTCCTGATGGAGATTGGTCGCTTCGCGTTTTTCCCAACAAATTTCCAGCTTTTTCACAGGAGGGAGATTTGAAAAAAAACGGAGAAGGACCGTATTTTTCAATGGACGGGACTGGTTATCATGAAGTTATCGCAACGCGAGACCATTTTAGGCATATGCCTCTTCTCGAAGAAATGGAAATTGCCGAGGTTTTTGATGCTTATCAGGACAGATATTTAGATTTAATGAATAGAAGAGGAGTAAACTACATCAGTATTTTTCATAATCACGGAGAAGAAGTCGGAGCTTCAATTATCCATCCCCATTCCCAGCTTATGGCAATTCCCGTCGTTTCCCCATATGTCGAGCTGGAGCTCCAGGGTTCGGAAAAATATCACAAAAGCAACAAAGAATGCGCCTATTGTCTGATGGTAGAATATGAAAGCGAGCACAAGGAAAGAGTTATTTTTGAAAATGATGAATTTATCGCATTTTGCCCGTTTGCTTCAAGGGCGGCTTTTGAAGTTTGGGTGATGCCGAAAAAGCATAAGCCATATTTTGAGAGGATAACGCAAGACGAAAAAATCGAGGTAGCAGAGGTTTTTAAAAAGGCAATGAATTCAATTTACAAAGCGCTCAATAATCCTCCATATAATTTTTATATTCACACGTCTCCCTGCGACGGGAAAGATTATCCCCACTACCACTGGCATATTGAAATTCTTCCCCATACCGCGATTTGGGCGGGGTTCGAACTCCAGACCGGAATTGAAATTTCAACTATCCAGCCGGAAGTGGCAGCAGATTATTTAAGAAAGCAGTTATAATTTTATTTTATGATTTCAAATATTATTGGATTTCTCGGGGAGTTCATAATGCACGGAATTTCTGCTATGGGATATTGGGGCGTGGGTTTGATGATGGCGATTGAAAGTGCCTGCGTTCCGCTTCCTTCAGAGATAATCATGCCTTTTTCCGGTTTCTTAGTTTCGAAGGGGGAATTTACCCTTTGGGGAGTAACAATCGCCGGATCAGTCGGTTCGTTAATGGGATCGCTTCTAGCATATTATGTCGGAGTTTTCGGAGGAAGGAGCTTTATCGAAAAGTACGGAAAATATATTTTGATTACCAAACACGACCTCAACATTGCCGATAATTTTTTTAACAAATATGGGGCTAGTGCGGTGTTCTTTTCTCGGATGCTTCCGGTAGTGCGCACTTTTATTTCCCTTCCGGCTGGAATTGCAAAGATGAATGTTTGGAAATTATCAGCCTATACTTTTGCCGGTTCGATTCCCTGGTGCTATTTCCTGGCTTACGTAGGGAAAAGGCTGGGAGATAATTGGGAAATAGTCGGAACATACTTTCGAAAATTCGATTATGCAATTGCAATATTATTTATTATCTGTGTTATCTGGTTTGTTAAAAGGCATCTAAATATCAGAAAAAAAGAAAACTAATATGAAATATGTAGTTGGCAATTTAAAAATGAACTTAATATCTCAAGCCGAACTCGAGGGATATTTTAACGCATTCAAAAATGAAATTAAAGGCAAAAAATTTTCCGCCAGAGGCGGATCCGCCTTGGGCGGAAAAGATACTCAAATTATAGTCTGCCCGCCCTTTGTGCATCTTAAGGATTTTGTAAGAGAAATAAAAAGCAAAAAAGTTTCAATCGGAGCCCAAAATGTTTTTTGCGAAAGATACGGTTCGTATACCGGAGAAATTTCTCCAGTAATGCTTAAAAATATCGGAGCTGAATATTCAATTGTCGGGCACAGCGAGAGAAGAAAATATTTTAGAGAAACTGACGAAATAGTGAATCTCAAGATGAAATCTTTGATTAAAGAACGATTGACTGCAATTTTCTGCTTCGGGGAAACGCTGGAAGAGCGCGGAATGAGCCTGACGGCCAAAATAATTACCGACCAGATCCACAAAGGGCTTGAAGGCATCACTCCTTCGGGACTGGAAAAAATAATTTTTACCTATGAACCTGTCTGGGCAGTAGGAACCGATTCAATCCCCACCTCCAATGGCATAATGGAAATAAAGATTTTAATCAGGAAAGTATTGGCTGGAAAATATGGAGTTAAGAATTCCCAGAAAGCGGTAATTTTGTACGGAGGTTCGGTAAGGGAAAAATTTTTAAAGCAGGTCTGCTTGGATCCCGGGATGGATGGAGTATTGATCGGAAGGGAAAGCCTTGATCTGCACGAATTCATTAAAATAGCGGAAATATTAAATAAAACAAATGTATGATAGCTAATGTCAAAGAAATTTTAGCTAAAGCTAAAGAAGGCGGTTATGCGATCGGAGCTTTTAATGTCATTAATCTTGAAACAACCCAAGCAGTAATTCAGGCTGCCCATGAATTGCGCTCCCCAGTTATTGTTCAAATCACCGAAAAGACGATGGAATATGCGGGAGGAAGGGCAATTTTCAATTTAGTGAAAAATATTTCCGAGTTTTATGCAGAAGAAATTCCGGTAGTAATCCATCTTGATCATGGGCATAGTTTTGAAAGCATAAAAAGAGCAGCAAATATCGGCTTTACTTCCGTAATGTATGATGGTTCCAGAAAAAAATACGAGGACAATGCTGCGGCAACTAAAGAAATAACTGATTTTTGCCATGAAAAAGGAATAAATATTCAGGCAGAATTAGGATATGTTCCATATCTTGGAGAAATAGAAATAGCAGATGAAGACTGGATTAAATATATGACTGATCCGGGACAAGCTGAAGATTTTGTGAAAAAAACCGGAGTAGATTCCTTAGCCGTGGCAATTGGAAATGCTCATGACTTTTTTAAAGAAAAAAAAGTTCCGGATTATAACCGGCTTGAAATAATAAACAAGGCCATCAGTATCCCTCTCATTCTCCATGGAGCGTCGGATTGGGAAAATGGGAAAGTTTTTGAAGTTATTAAGAGAGGAATTTCATGCTTCAATATCGATACAGCCATTAGACTTTCTTTCGTAAATAGCCTTGCCAGTAATGTTATGAGGCAAGGCCCGATGAATCTCGATATCCGGGAATTTTTAGGCGCTGCCAGAAATGCTGTTAAAAACGTGGTAAAGGAAAAAATAAAAATATTTGGAAGTGATGGGAAAGTGTGAGATTGACAGTTGACATTTTATAATTTACAATTAACATTTGACATTTAAATTCGAGAGGGCTTTGAAATATACCGAGCCCTTTTATGATATAATATTATCGTGTGGTTTTAATAAAGCTATGTACAAAAAGAAAAAAATAGCGGGGAAAAAACATCGCAAGAAACAAAGTAAAAAAGTTTCCGCGCGTTATAAATAAGTTTCATGGTAATTTTGCCTTTTTCAAAAAAGAAAAAATTGAAGCCGTGGATGCAGGGGGCGATTTGGATATCATTTTGCCTTTTTCTGCTTGTTTTTACCGTGGGGGCAAGTTTTGTGGTCTATTTTTTATTTAACACTCCTCAAGCGGAACTGGTGCATCGAAAGGTTGCCCAAACTAGCACGATTTATGACCGAACAGGAGAGCATGTTTTGTATGAAATGCATGGGGAAGAAAAAAGAAAGATCATCTCCCATGATGAAATTCCTGACGTGATGAGGCTGACAACTATTATTGTGGAAGACAATAATTTTTATTCCCATCACGGAATAGATATCATTTCGATCCTCCGCGCGGCCAAAGCCAATCTTCAAAGGAGCCAGTTTTCCGAGGGAGCTTCAACTATTACCCAGCAGCTGGCGCGAAATGCATTTTTGACCAGAGAGAAAAGCTGGCAGCGCAAAATGAAAGAAATCGCCCTGGCTTTCAAAATTGAAATGAAATATTCCAAAAACGAAATTCTAGATTTTTATCTTAATGAAATTCCCTATGGTTCTAATACCTACGGGATAGAATCGGCAGCGCAATTATATTTTGGAAAAAAAGCAAAAAATCTCACCATTGATGAAGCGGCAATGCTGGCGGCTCTCCCTAAAGCCACAA
Organism: Patescibacteria group bacterium; assembly: GCA_043803385.1. Lineage (GTDB taxonomy): Bacteria > Patescibacteriota > Minisyncoccia > Moranbacterales > JAKLHP01 > JAKLHP01. Next base: position 7,355 of record JAZDKA010000023.1, read on the forward strand.
CTACTTATTCTCCTTATGGCAGCCGTACGGACCTCCTGAAAGCCAGGCAGAAATTTATTTTGGAAAAACTCAAGGAGCAAGCCGATCTGGAGGGAAAGAAAGCAGTAGGAGAAGCAATGAAAATTGACACTTTGGCTAAAGTCCAGCCCTTCAGAGAAAATATAGAAGCGCCTCATTTTGTTTTTTACGTTAAAGAACAACTTAGTGAAACTTATGACCAAGAAACTATTGAGCAGGGAGGAATGAAAATTTATACCACTCTCGATTATAATATGCAAAAGCAGGCGGAATCGATTGTGAAAAACCATGTTCTTTCCAATGGGAGCAAGAATAATTTTTCTAACGGAGCGTTGGTCGCCATTGACCCGAAAACCGGCGATGTTCTGGCGATGGTAGGAAGCCGAGACTATTATGATACTGCCATTGACGGAAAAGTAAATGTGGCAACCCAGACAAGGCAGCCAGGCTCTTCGTTCAAGCCGGTGGTATACGCCAAAGCTTTTGAAAAAGGTTTTCAGCCGGAAACGATGCTTTTTGATGCTCCGACAAATTTCGGTCCCGATGGATCGGGAAAAGATTATATTCCCAATAATTACAGCATGGAATATAACGGCCTAGTGCCGATGAGAAGGACATTGGCCGGATCGCTTAATATTCCAGCAGTAAAAACTCTGTATCTGGCGGGAATAAATGAAACGATTGATTTAGCCAAACGATTGGGAGTAACTACGCTCACCAGGACGAATACATATGGCCTATCTTTAGCTTTAGGCGGGGGAGAAATGAAACTGGTTGAAGAAACTGCCGCTTTTTCCGTCTTTGCCAATGACGGGAAAAGGAATCCGGTGCGCGCTATTACTAAAATTATTGACAGTAGCGGAAATGAGAAAAATTTCGATCTCCAAGAAAAGCTAGTGATGGATCCGCAAGTGGCAAGAAAAGTCTCTTCGATACTTTCTGATAATAAATCCAGGGCATTTATTTTTGGATCAAGCACTCCGTTAAATATTCCCGGACATACCGCGGCGGCGAAAACCGGAACGAATCAGGATTTTCGCGACGCTTGGACAGTGGGATACACGCCGTCGATCGCAGCCGGAGTTTGGGTGGGAAATAATGATTACAGCCCGATGAAGGAAGGATCGGATGGAATTTACGTGGCGGCGCCGATGTGGAGAAAGTTTATGGATTACGCACTGGTAAATAAGCAGGACGAAAAATTTCTGGATTACATAAAAGTCACTTCCAATAAAATATTGGTTACCGGAAATACCAATGGGCAGTGTGATACAGCCAGCGACAATAAGACCAGCAAAAAAAAGAAAAAGAAAAAAGATAAATGCGGAATCGATCATGATATTTTATATTATATTAATAAAGATGATCCTCTGGGACCGACCGAGCCAGATCGTAGCGATCCAATGGTGGGGCGCTGGGACGCAGGATTAGGAAAAAATGATAATAAGAATTAAATTTTTTAAAAGGAGGAGCAGAAAGGAATATTTGAAAAATAAAGAGCGGGCAAGAATTTTTGTGAAAGAAAAGCTGGAATATTTCAATCAATTTTATAATTTTAACTGGCAGAGGATCAGCATCAGAAATCAAAAGAGGCGGTGGGGGAGCTGTTCGCAAAAAGGAAACCTAAACTTCAATTATAAAATAATATTTCTTCCGGAAAAATGCGCGGGCTACATCATTGTCCACGAGCTTTGCCATCTCAAAGAATTCAACCATTCAAGAAGATTTTGGGAGTTAGTGGTAAAAACTTTGCCGGATTATAGGGAAATAAGAAAAGAATTAAGGAAGTTATAGTTTTTTATCTTCCGCTTTCTTTAGCAGCAGATATTTTATCTTCTGCTTTTCTTTTGCCGAAAATTTTGTCTGTCTGCTTTCTTTGTTGCCAAAGAAAGTAATCTTCCGCTTTTCTTTTGTCACTTATTTTTTAATATTTTTAATATTTTTAATATTTTTTCATATCTTACATTTTGCGCATATGCGCAAAATGTAAGATATATGTTATAATGTTTTAGCAAGATATTGCTTGATTAAAATTACTGGAATATGCCAAAAAATAAAAAAGAAAGAATAAGCCTAGGGGAAAGAATTGAAAGTTTCTTTTATTCTGATACTCCGGGAGCGACGGCGACCAAATTTTTGCTGATGTTTGTGGCTTTGGGAGGAGTCGGTTTTGTCGGTGCAGTCGTTCCGGGTATTGTTAAATTACTGGATGAATTTGAATTTGAGAAAGCAAGTAAGGCTAAATATTCCAAAAAACAGATTGATAGCGCATTATCCGGATTAAAAAGAAATAAATTCATAAAAATAATAAAAGAAAAAGATGGAAAGGTGAAGATAGGGCTTACAAATAAAGGCAAAAAAAGGATTCTTGAAATGTCGCTTGATTTTGTGGAAATAAAGAAGCCGGACAAATGGGACGGGAGATGGAGAATTGTGATTTTTGATATTCCCATAAAATTCAATACTGCACGCGAAGCGCTTCGAAGAAAAATAAGTGAGCTGGGATTCCGCCAGTTTCAGAAAAGCGTTTGGATTATTCCCTATGAATGCGAAGATGAAATATTATTTATCGCCGAGATGTTTGAAGTGGAAAAATATGTTGAAATAATTACCGCCGAAAATCTCCTGCATGAAAAGGAAATTAAAAAAGTTTTCAAATTAGCATAAAGGATTTTTTCAATGCTTCGGTTTATCAGAAATAGCACATTTCCAATTTGATTATTCAGTTTTGATTATTCAGTATAAAATAATCTTACACTTTACGCATATGCGTAAAGTGTAAGATTATAGAAGAGAATTAAAATTAAAGTAGAGAATTAAAGTTAAAATCAGGAAAAAAGCATGGATAAATAAGGCAGTAAAAGAATAAGAAAGTTTTTAAACGCTCGTTCCTCTTAATCTGCATAAATAAAAAATCCAATGTGAGATTTATATATTTTTGTAATTTTGGATTTTGCATTAAGCTTTTTGCTATAAAAAAGAGCCTCGATTTCATTTGATTGAAATCAAAGCCCCTACTTCTTTATTTCTTTTATCCTCCTTTTTGCTTTTTTATAATCTTCCTTTAGCTTTTGCGGCCATGTTTTCTTTTGCGCAAAAGAATTCAATCCTTGGAGCTTATTCCAAGCCTTCTCGTAATCCATTCCATGATCCAATAGCCAGTTAAGGTGATGGATCGCTTTCCTTACGCGAAGTTTGAAATCGCGGGTGTTATGAATTTTCCTATCGATTATATTCAGGCCCAGCATTCGGATGGAGTTATTGTCCAATACTCTGATGCGAAGCTTGTGATGGGAAAAATTTGGCTTGGATGGTCTTCTTTTCCCTTCGATTATTTTTAAAATCGCTCGCTTTATCGGTGTAGGGAATCGTTCTTTGTGAAAGGAAAAAAAGATATTATCTGCATACCTCGTATATTTTCCTTTCACGTTTTTTGCCAGGGAAGAAAGCTTTCTGTCCATATCCGCGCAAACAAGATCGAAAATTTTTGGACTAGTCGGTGCTCCTTGGGGTAAAACATACCTGCAAACATAGGTAGGGTCATAACCTTGAATGTCTGAACAATTATAAGTAGTCAAGTCAGCAATAATCCTAGCCGTATACCACGAGAACTTTCCGTGATATTTTTTTCTATTACTGCTGAAATATCTAACTCCCCATCCTTCCGTTAGCGTATTCATTATATGTTCGCGGTTTACCGTAGGGAAAGCGCTTTTACAATCAACACAGAAAATGCTCTTTGCTCCCAGATGCGGCTTTATGGCCTTTCGAATATTTCCCCGCGAGAATCCAAATGCATTGCCGTTAACGGGAAATTCTCTAAGAATATGTTCGTTGATTTTCCACTGTAAATTTTTGAGAAATTCGTAAGGTTCCCTTAGCTCTCTTATCTCACCGTCAGGCTTGGTTTTTCGGATTATCTTATAAAAAGTTTCCCCGTTCCTTATCCGCTCTATGATTTTTACCAAGTCCCTGAAATCGTATTTGAGCTCTTTTGATAGCCACAGAATAGCTTTGAATTCGTTATACCTGATCAGCACAGGCCAGAGCCTTTCTCCATTGGCGCATAAATCGGAATCTGAAGGGCGATCTTCTTCAATTTCAAGTCCTGGTTTCAGTGTTGTAAATTCCAACAGGAATTTTTTGATTTCCTCATCGGTTTCAAAATCTGTCTCGGAAATTTCTTCTTCAGGACTATCGATAATTGAATAACTGTCTAAACCGTCAGCACCAAAAACTTCTTCGTATTCTTCCGGATATGCACCGGAGAAAAGAAATTCGTTTCTTTCTGCAGTTTCAATGCATAGAGAAGTTTTATAACGAGGAGTTAAATCAAGATATCGTTCTCTTAATCTTCTTGTTGTATCCTTTTCTAACGCCATCAATTCTATTTCTTTGCATACCTCCAGCCATTTTTTTTCTGCTTCTTCGAAAGGATCACCAAATCCCCAGTTTTCCCAGGAAAGCCTTTCGTATTTTTCCAATATTCTTACGCTTTGCGGGATTTTTTCTCTTTCATAATCAGCCTTCAACATTTTTATTGCGGATTTATATTGCTCAAGCTGTCCTTTGCTCAAATCCTTCATAGCTCTCTTTTCTCTTGCTTCTTCAATATCACCGTATTCCCAGTCATACTTCTTGCCAGGATACATCTGATTCTTTATGACTTTTGCAATGTATTCAAACCAGTCTCTATTTTTCAGACCGAACATGTAGATGGATGAATATTTGCACATTGCTTCCGGCAAAAGATCCCAGTCATCTTTTTCGATAGTTGGCGCATAAGGTCTTTCCTCTGACTCCAAAATTTTCTGGTGCTTTTCGGTGAAGCTGGCTTTTCTTTCTGACTGTTTTTTCAAAAATTCCTCAATTATTTCATTTAGACGATCCTTTCTTGATCGCTTGTCTTTTGAAAATTCTTCCAAATTCCAAAGTGTTCCTTGTCCAGGATTTTTCATAGTCTCACCTCCTTTCGGTATGTATTTTTTAGAGAACAAGAGGGTTGCTGGGATTTCATTCTTCGCAACCCTCAAAAGCCACTCCTACTTCTTCAGCATATAGCCTGCCTCTGAAGTCCTTGGTAAAACCTTAGCCGTCAGAGTTCTGACAGCCGGCCCATAACTAGTCGAGCGCTACCGAGTAGCTTCTAATCCTATACTAGTAAGATAACCCCTTTTTGTAAAGTTTTTGGGGATTTGGTATAATAAATAAACCTTTAGCAACAATATGAGTAAATCTTAAAAAAGTTATCTGCAGGCGCGAGATTAGGTAAACAGTGATATTATATCACTATATAAATAAAAACATGGATATTATCCAAAAAATAAAAGAATCGGGACTGGCTGGACGGGGCGGGGCGGGATTTCCGACCTGGCAAAAATGGGAAGCGGTGAAAAATGCTTTGGGAGATAAAAAATATGTCATTTGCAATGCTTCGGAAGGCGAGCCAGGAGCCATGAAAGACGGATTTATTTTGGAAAATTATCCGGAAGAAGTGGTCAATGGAGTAAAGATTGCTCTCGAAACATTCAGGAATAGCGAAGCCTATATTTACCTTCGGAAAGATTACTACGATAAATTTAAGGAAAAATTAGTTGAACTTACGAAAAATCTTCCCATAACTTTATTTCGGGAGCCGGGAGGATATCTTTGCGGCGAGGAGTCAACGCTTATTGAATCAATAGAAGGGCATCGATTTGAACCCAGAAACAAGCCTCCTTTTCCGACAGAGAAAGGACTTTATGGCTGTCCGACATTGGTAAATAATTTGGAAACATTTTATTGGATTTCAAAAATTTTCAAAGATGAATATCGCGGTAATAGATTTTATTCCTTAAGCGGAAACATTTCAAATCCCGGAGTTTTTGAATTTTCGGAAGGCTTTTCGATTGAAAAAATATTCAAGGAAACGAATAATTATCCTGAAAAAGAATTTTTTATCCAGGTTGGCGGAGGAGAGAGCGGAATTGTTTTAACCGATAAAGAACTGGATAATAAAGTGTGCGGAGCAGGCGTAATTATCGTTTACGACAAAGAAAAAACAAATCCAAAAGAATTGATGAAAAAATGGATTGATTTTTATTTCAATGAAAATTGCGGAAAATGCACGCCTTGCCGGGAAGGAGTTTATCGG
>JAZDKA010000024.1:0-2333 GCA_043803385.1 Patescibacteria group bacterium
AAATGGGCAAAGATTTGGGTAGAAGAAAAAATTTTTACGCCCGATCTGGAAAATAGCAAGAATCCTTACTATTCCTTATTTATGTTCCCATATCCCAGCGCGGAAGGTTTGCATATTGGCAATTTCTATGCGTTTATTTCAGTTGACGTGATGGCAAAATACAAAAAACTGAAGGGCTTTGATGTCTTTGAGCCAATTGGCTGGGACGCATTCGGCATTCATAGTGAAAATTATGCTTTGAAAATCGGCGAAATGCCAAGCAAAATGCTAAAGCGCACAATTAAAAATTTTAGGAATCAATTGAAGGAGGCTGGATTAAGCTGTGATTGGACAAGAGAGATAAATACCACAACGCCCGAATATTACAAATGGACGCAATGGATTTTTGTGAAACTTTTTGAAAAAGGTTTGGCCTATCAAAAAGAAGCCATGGTAAACTGGTGTCCGGATTGCAAAACGGTTTTGGCGGATGAACAAATCGAAGCGGAAGGATTATGTGAAAGATGTAAGGCAACGGTTGAAAAAAGAAAAATGAAGCAGTGGTTTTTCAAAATTACCGAATATGCGGAGCGTCTGTTAAATGGCCTGGAAAAGATAGACTGGTCGGAGATTACTAAAAGCGCGCAAAAAAATTGGATCGGAAAAAGTGAAGGCGTAAATTTCAAAGAAAAGGTCAAGGATTTAAATATTGAATTTGAGGTATATGATTCAATCCCTCAAACTTTTTTAGCGCAAACATTTACAGTTATCGCTCCGGAACATCCATTAGTCCCGGAATTGGTTAAAGGAACGGATCATGAAAAGCCCGTGATGGAATTCGTGGAAGAAATAGCAAAAAAGAAAGCGGCCAAAAAGTTTGATATCGGCCAGGACATGAAAGGAATTTTTACGGGGCGCTATGTTGAAAACCCTTTTGGGACAGGGGATTTGCCTATCTGGGTTGCCTCGTTTGTTTTGGCTGATTATGGAACAGGAATAGTAAATTGCAGTGCTCATGACGAGCGCGATTTCGTCTTTGCTAAAAAATATAATATTCCGCTGAAAGTAGTTTTATTGCCAAAAGACGAAGAAAGGGCAATAAAAGTAAGTAATTTAGAGGAATTTTATCGCGAACCGGATGGCATAATTCAGGAACCGGAAGAATTTAAAGGAATGAAATGGGATGAATCCAGAAAAGCAGTTATAGATTACATAGAAGAAAAAGGATTTGGAAATAGGTCTGTTAATTACAAGCTTCGGGACTGGTGCATCTCGAGGCAGCGATATTGGGGGCCGCCAATCCCGGTTGTGTATTGTAAAAAATGCGGAACGGTTGCGGTGCCGGAAAAAGATTTGCCGGTAGAACTTCCAGAACTGAAAAAGGGCTGGGAGCCGGCAGGAAACGGAAAAGGGCCGCTGGCTAATGTGGAAAGTTTCATAAAAACAAAATGCCCGAAGTGTGGAGGGCCGGCTGAACGCGAGGCTGATGTTATGGATAATTTTTTGGATTCGGCTTGGTATTTTTTCCGCTATATTTCTCCCAAAGAAAAGAAAGAAATTTTTAATAAAAAACTGGGAAAAAAATGGCTGCCAGTCGATATCTATATTGGCGGAAACGAACACGCGGTTTTGCACTTGATGTATACCCGTTTTATCACAATGTTTTTTCACGATTTGGGCCTTGCTGATTTTGACAATCCCTTCAAAAAATTCAGGGCTAATGGCATGATTCTTAAAGACGGCAAGAAAATGTCAAAATCAGAAGGAAATGTCGTTAATCCGGAAGAATATGGGAGAAAGCTTGGATATGATGCGTTGAAAACTTATTTATTATTTCTAGGGCCTCTTAGCGAAGACAGAAGTTTTAGTGACGAAGGAATTATGGGGGCAAGGCATTGGGCGGAAAGAGTTTTTAATTTGTCAGTGCGCGTTCATGAAAATCATCAAGATGATGAAAATCTGATCAGAAAATTGCACAAAACAATAAAAGCCGTGTCGGATGACATGGAGAATCAGAAGTATAATACTGCTATTGCCAAACTGATGGAAATAACCAATGCCCTATATGCCAATCAAAAAATTTCTTACGATGTCTTTAAAAAGTTTTTGATTATTGTCTCGATATTTTTGCCGGCGCTTGCCGAAGAACTTTGGTCTGAGTCAGGGAATAAAGAGTCGATATTTAAGGAAAGTTGGCCGGAGTATGATTTGGAATTAATCAAAGACGAAGAAATCGAATTGGTGGTTCAAGTTAACGGCAAGCTTCGCGATAGGATAAAAGTTTCAGCCGATATTTCAGAAGACGAGGCGAAAAAAATTGCGATGGAAAGCGAAAAAATTAAAAATTATATTTC
>JAZDKA010000025.1:0-12570 GCA_043803385.1 Patescibacteria group bacterium
GCGCGATGCGGCAATGAAAATTTTTCCCCTTTTGACAACCAAGAGATTCGCTTTTGACGCTGAAACAATTTTTATCGCTGAAAAATTCGGATATAAAATAAAAGAGCTCCCGATCACCCTTCAAAATCCAGTGAGAAGCCATATCAGAATCGTCAGAGATTCAGTTAATATGTTTTTCGATTTGATAAAAATAAGATTGAACTATTTTTTTAGAAAATATAGAATAGAAAAATAAGCTTTTTTATTCATCATCATCATCTTCCGCCACCAATCTTCCAAATATTTCTCCCCATTTATATCTTTTGGGCGCTTTTGAGTTTGCTTTCTTTTCCGGCTGGCTAAAATCTTTCTCTATTGCAGTAATCGCTTCCTTTTTCGGATAAATCCTAAAAACAGTTAGAGTTCCGAATTGCTTGGTTTCTAGATCGTAATATTTGCTTTGATATTCTCCCAGATCTTGTTCGTATTCTTTCGTAACTTTTATCAAAAAATAATTTCCTTTCTCATAGATTCTTTTCATATTCAGCTCGTCAAAATTTATTCTATCTTGCTGGAGAAGATACTTGAAAGCCGGATTATATTGGGAATCAGCTGAATAAAAAATCGGATATTTGTTTTCAAAATAAAAAGATTCCATATATTCAACAATTTTTTTCTCCTGTCCGAAAGTAACCCTTGCTCTCTCTTTAATAATCGGATCTTCTGAAATAGGAATCGGCTTTGTTCCCGCATTGGCTAATTCATAAAACCTATTTTTTATTGCATTTCCGTTTGAAAATGCCAAAACCGCCACCGCGAATGATATTAAATAAGTGCTGAATTTATGGAAGGAATATAAATATTTAATGAAAAACCCAAAAAATATGAAGGGTATCGGAGCAGAAAGAAGGAAAAATCTGGGCGATAAATCAAAAGCTAGGAGAGTAAAAATTCCAAAAGTTGCAATAAACCACAATAAAACAATAATGAGAAAGTCTTTTTTCGCCGAATTTTTTTCTTTGACCAAGTAGAACGCCAGAAGTAATATTCCCATGGAGAAAAAAACAATCCCCAGAAAAGCAACCAAATAATTTTCAATATATTGGACTGAGTATGTTTTTTTTATTGGAAGCGATATTTCTTTGGTTTCGTCAGCTCCACTGACAACAATCCCTGAGCTATTTTTTCCGCTTAGTATCAGAAAATAATTATTTGAATTTTCAAGATAGCTTATCACTGCTTTTTTAAAAATGCTTGATTCTCCGCCTTCTGATCTTTCAGTCACCACTTTCACGAATTCCTTACCGTTGTCCCCGCTTGTTTTTACTTCATTTATTATCATCGGGATATAGAAAATAACAGCCAGAGAAACGCCAATCATCCAAAAACGTAATTTTATTTTAGGGCGCCTCAGCAAAAGAAAAGAAGCTGCAATAGCCGGAAAAGCTATGAGGGCCAGAAAGTGCATTTGAGTAGCAATAGAAAGGGACCCAAGCGCCACAACCAGCCAAACTCCTTTTTTCTTATCATCAAGATCCACAGCTCTTAAGATAGAATAAATAAAAAGAAGCGCAAAAAAAGGCAGCGGATTAGGATTCCAGGCAAAACGGGAATACATAATCATGAAAAGTGAAATTGAAAAAATAAAAAGCGAGATTAGGGAAATTTTATTTCCAAAATATCTTCTGCACAAAAGATAAAATAAAGGGAGAGAAAGAATGGAAAAAATGAGAACGCTTTTTGCCATTCCGGGAGGAGTATTGCCAAAAACTTTTGCGCTTAAGTATTCAAAATAATAAAAACTCGGGCCAAGACGCAAAAAGCTTCCCCTCGCCCGTGGCCCCAGAAGAGGCAACTCTCCGGGACCTTTTTCGTAAGCGTTGGAAATAAGGCGGGCATCACGGGACTGGTCAAGCTCGAAATGCATCCAATCGGAAAAATTGTAGGATCTCAAAAATATCCCCAAAGCAACAATTAAGAAAAGAATGGAAAGATAAAATTTTAAATATTTGAATAAATTCATACCGATAGAACGAATGATAGCTTCTTTTTTATTAATCTTTATTTTTTGGAATATATATAGTAAACTTATATTTGTCAGCAAGTTCCCTATTCATCTATTTTACTATGCCAAAAACATCAATGCAAATAATAATTTACATTTTATGCTGAAAATAATAAAAAAATCTTTAGAAAGCAAGGTAAATCAAGCAATTTTTTTCTTTGCCTGCGCGCTATTTATAAATTCAGTCCTGATGTTTATATTTATAGCCAGAAAAAGCATGCTTTCATTTCATCCCAGCGAAAAAATTCTATACTTATCATTTTTCATTTTTTCCACTCTGCTAATAGGTTCCGTTATATTTTTTTCAAAAACATTCAACCTAAACGAGTTTTTAAAAAAAATCTACCTGGCTATTCTTCCTTCCTTTATTGCTCTTTTTGCGGGAATTATAATTTCTAGGAATTTAGATTTTATTATAAATATTATTGTCGCGTTATATTTTATTTCTTTCGGAATCTATTTAATTTTAAACAGAAACTTTAAATGGAAATCGGATTCTATATCCCAGCAAAAAAAAGAACCAAAAAACAAAAAAATTCTGACAATTGCCATAATCTCCATTGTAATGCTTCTCAATCTTGGCTTTGGAATATACCATATCGAAAAATTTGCCGCTGTTGATGAACCGCTTTGGACATTTGAAAGAATTCCCGATTTCTGGAAAAATTTAGGCGAAAAGGATTGGGGAGGAACTCTTATCAGCGACAAGCCCGGAATAACAGTAGCCCTAATCAGCGGAATAGGCACCATCAAGGAAAATCCTAAGCAATACAAGCTTTTCAACTGTCAGGGAAAAACCTGTTCTCCTGCTCAAATTCAAGGAATTGAAAAAATGAACTTTGCTTTGCGTTCCCCTTTGTTTTTTTTCACGCTTTTTTCCTTGCCGCTTTTCTATTTTTTCCTAAAAAAAATATTCAACCGGAAAATAGCCCTGGCTTCCCTTATTTTTATCGGTCTTTGCCCGATTTTAATTGGAATGTCCAGAATTATAAACCCCGATGCCATTCTTTGGACTTTTGCGCCCCTTTCCTTATTAGCTTATTTGGCTTACATAAAAAAAAGAAACAGGAATTATCTATGCGCCAGCGGGATTATTCTGGGCTTTGCCCTGCTGACAAAGTACGTAGCCAATATTCTCTTTATATTTTTCTTTGCCATGATTTTTCTTGAATACATTTTCAATCAAGAGAATTATGCCGAATTAAAGATAAAAGAATATCTGAAACAATCGCTGATTGATTTTTCTATTTTAGTTTTCTTTTCACTTTCAACATTCTATGTTTTTTGCCCGATGATCTGGATCAAGCCTCAACACCTTCTAAACATAACGATTTACAGCGAAGCATTTAGATCTACCTGGAAAATTTTCGCCGCTATTATTGGATCGATTATTTTTGATCTTATTTTCTTTAAAGGGGAACTTTATTCAAAATTTTCAAATTTCTTATCTAAAAACAAAAAAAAGGTCTACTTTTTGCTGAGCTTATTGTTTTTGTTATCAATATTTTTTGTATTTTTGAATGTTTACGGCCAAATGAGATTTATTGATTTTGAAGAAGTGTTCACATCGCCCAAATCATCAAAAAGCATCGGGCTAATAAATCCCCAGATTCCTAAAATATTTTTTTCCAACTTTTATCCCATAGTTTTCGGGATAATTCCTTTAGCGATTTTGTCAATTATTTTTTCCCTGATAAAAGGAATTTTAGGTGAAGATGGGGAAAAATACAGAAGTTTCAAATTCTATCTTTTATTTTTTGTCTTCTTGTATTATCTCGGCTCGGCAGTAACTGGCGTTTCCTCAACAAACCGGTATCAAATTATTATTTTCCCGATTGTCCTTATTCTTGCTGGAATTGGATTATACGAAGCTACAAAATATTTTGAAAAAATAAAATATTTTTCAATAAGCTTTTATTTATTTTTAATATTGATGTGTTCTTATTCCTTACTTTCATCCTTTCCGTTCTATTCCAGTTATGCTTCTTCCCTTTTGCCCCTAAAATACTCTGTTGATCTTAAGGATATGGGAGAAGGTTCGTATGAAGCCGCTATATTCCTAAACTCCTTGCCTGATGCGGAAAACCTGAATATTTGGACCGACAAAAAAGGAATTTGCTATTTCTTTTTAGGGAATTGCTATACCGATCTCAATACCAAATCAATGGCCGAGGTGGCTCTTGATTACGCAGTTATTTCTTCAGGAAGAGAAAGCCGAACTAAAAAAATGATAACCGGAGACAAAAAAAACAACTTGTTCTTGCCTTTTTATAGTCCGGATAAAAAACCGGTTTGGAAAGTAAATATCGGAGAAAGAACAAATCATTTTGTAAAAATATTGAAAGTTGAAAAATAAGCAAAAAATAAAAATATTTATTTAAATACATCTTTCCAGAACATCCTTGGCACTCGCGCCGGCTGCTCTTCCTCGTCACTTGTTTCAGAACTCGTTTGTGTTTCCTCATTATCCGGCTTAATCAAAGTCGGCACAGAATCTTTTGAAGCGAGAATAGCAACATTCATACTGCCAAAGGAATGCGTATTTACGATGTTAAAACCCGTTTTCAATCTGTCGGGAACAGAATCGTTAGTCCGGAATATATAAAAGTAGCACCTTGATGGTCCAGCGGAAAATTCGCGAGTAAAGCCATTGATTGGCTTGTTTTTATTTATCTCGCCAAACGCATAATCAACAGTTTCCGCATAGTCTCGAACATTTTTCCCCATCAGATAATAAATTTCTCCGTTCGGACAGTTTTGATCCATAAAACAAGCCAGTTTTTGAAAATGGCTCCAAGTCCACCACGCTGGGTCCCCTTTTGTTTTAAGAATTACGGTTTGCTTCGGACTTAATGCTTCGACCTGAGAAATTTTAAGCTCTCTAAACCATTCATAAACGAAATAAACGTTAGCAAACATAATCATAACCACCACTACCGAAAACAAAGCTGTGCGGGATAGACTGGAAATTTTTGGGGGAATATATAATCCCAGAAATCCCAAAAATGAAAAAGGAAGAAAAAATAAAGGAAGAAAAAAACGAGGTTTGTCAATTGAGTAGCCCAGCGGGATATATAGCATAAAGAAAACTCCAAACATAAGCAGTGAAACAAGCAGAAAATTTTTCTTGTTTGCTTCCTTCTCTTTTCTCCATAACATAAAATTAAGCGCCAGGCCCAGAGCAACAAAAATTTCTCCCAGATAACGCCAAGTTTTTACTGATCCAAAATAGCCGGTAAGAACTCTGACAAAATATTTTCCAAAATAGTAATAATCTTTGGCGATATTTTTGATGAGAGGATGATCGGAAGACTTGGTGCTGATAGAAGAAAAAAACTCGTGAATATTATTGCCGTGAGTAAGAATGTCGCTCAAAATTACGGGAATATAAAATAAAAATACGATAAGCAAAAAAATTGCCGCTTGTTTCAGAGTAAAAATTTGCTTCAGGCTTTTTTTGTTTATGGCAAGGAATAAAATTGTTATTGCCGGCAATGCCAAAAAAACAGAATAATGAAGCTGGGTGGCAATATAAAAAGCGACCGCGGCGGCAATAAGCCAGCACGTGATATGCTTTTGCTGGGGATTGAAAATTTCTAACATCGCCAGGATAAAAAGCATGAAAAAAAACGGGACAGAATTCGGATTCCAGGCGAATCGGGAATATTCAATCGCCAGATAAGAGAGAGAAAATAAGCCCGTAAGGAGCATTGACCAATCGCGCTCAAAATATTTTCTTAATAGCAAATAGAATACTCCGATGGTAAGAATGGAAAAAAGAAGATTGGGATAAGCAAACACCGGCAAATTAGTGCTCTGAAATACCAAAGTGCTAAGATATTGCAAATAATAGAAGCCGGGACCGAGGCGAAGCAGTGTCCCGCCGGCACGGGGACCAAGAAGCGGCAATTCTCCGGGACCTCCGTTATAGGAATGGGAAACCATCATTGCGTCGCGGACTTGATCGCCTTTGGCCAGAAGCCAATCGTTAAAATGATAAACGCGCAAAAAAATTCCTACTGAAATAGCCAACAGAAATACGATTATTTTCCAATCAATTTTATGCCCAAATAGATTCATAATTATCCCCCGTAGCATTTATTCATTTCCCTCAATTTGAATCGCGCTTGCATCATTTCCCTTTATGCCAAAAACGTCTTTCCAAAATAGCCGGTCAGTAGGGCTTGACTCTTTATTAAATTTAAAATCGCCGTAAGTAACGCGGTTAGTGAACTCAAATTCATAAATAGAAATCTGGCCGAGTTTTTGAGAATCGATTATCTTGAAATTGTCTCCATATTTTTCAGAAATGTTCTTGGTGCCATTTTTCGTTGGCGCCACAGCAAAATATTGAGCGGCAGGATCTTCATTAATTTTTTTCAGAGGCTCATAGCGCAAAGACGGATCGTTTTTCTGGTAAAGCAAATATTTAATCGGCATTACGTGTTCCGGTTTCACGTAATAATAAATTGTCGCGCCGGGACGCCGATGTTTATACATAAAATTCGCTGCTCGTTCAAGCTGGCCTAATGTTACGCCATCCTGATTTTTCAAAATAAGTGTTCGCTGCACGGTAAAATTTTTCGTTTGCGATTTCGCCTGCTCTTGAAACCACGCCTTGGTGCCATAGGCGTTTGCCGCCAGAATAACTACAGTAATTGCCAGCGCTATATATTTACCATTGCTTTTCAATTTTTCCTCAATTAATTGGTAAATAAATCCCAGGAAAATAAAAGGAAGCGGAAAAACAAAAATGAAGAAGCGTGGCCGGAGCGACGAATATACGGGAATGGCAAAAATAAAAAACATACCGAACCAAATAAGGGCTAGCCGCAGAAAATCCTTTTGAACCTGATTTAAGCTTAATTTCTTTCTAAGCGCTTGTGCCGCGGCATATAATCCTGCAATTAAAAACGCAGCAGTGGCTATTCCAAGAGGCACATTTTTCTCTATCTTTCCCTGATAGCAACCCGAGGTGGTGATCAAACAGTAATATTTGAGCTGCTTATTCACGGAACGCCCGATTTTCGTACCGAGCGATTTCTTATTCGGTTTCGTGCTAAAAGCCTGGATGAAATTTTTTGTGTTCTCTCCTTTTTTTATCACGTCGCTAATAATCACAGGGGTGTACAAAATCGCGAATGTCAATACGCCTATCGCGAAATATCCACCTACTTTTTTAAGGTTACCTCGACTTACCGCTTTCACAATTTCTGATTTTTTCCATAGTTCGAAGTGCAAAAATAAAACAATTGCCGAAATTCCCATTAAACAAAAGAGTCCAAGAAAGTGCAGCTGGGAACCAATTGCAAATCCTGTAATCCAAAGAATGAGCCACCAAAATCGGCGGCGCGAAGGAGGAGAATTAAGAAATCTTAGAAGGCCGTAAAAACTCAAGAGAGTGAAAAATAGCAACGAATTCGGATTCCAGGCAAAACGGGAATACTGGATCACTAGAAAAGAAAAAGAATACATTGCCGTTATCAGGAGCGAATGGGAGCGAGAAAAATATAGCCTTAAAAAAGCATATAGAAGCAGTATTGTCACAATGGAAAAAAACAAGTCAGGATAGGCAAATACATCGGGATTTATTGAATTGAATATTTTTCCGGAGAGATACTGAAAATAATAGAAAGCCGGACCAAGACGAAGATATCCGGCAGAAACTTCAGTCGCTCCAGCCCTGGGACCTAAAAGCGGAAGATATTCTGGCCCATTTTTTATCGCATTTCCAATTAAAGCAGCGTCTCTTGACTGATCCATCTTGAAATAAAGCCAATCGTGGAAATTATAAAAACGGACAATAAAAGACAGAATAATAATCAAGACAAGAAAAAACGCAGTGACAATATTTCTATTTTTCAAAATGAATCTCATAAAATTTAATCCAAATTAAATACTTTATAATCCAACGGCTCTCGCGCTAAGCTAAGAGCCGGAATTGCATGATATTCAACACCGTTATAAATCCTGTCCCAATTTTCTGTGTGATTATGCCCGGAAAAGACATGCCTCACATTCCCACTTTGAGATATCAATTTTTCAAACTCATCATAAATGGGATTTATAATTTCCTTGTTTTCTTTTTTCCAAATCGAGTGGTGTATAATAATCACGATTTTTTTGTCTGTTTCTAAAACGCTTTTTAGCCAATTCATCTGATCTATTCCAATGCCCCCTGTGTCCATAGAGGAAAAATCGCAACTATTAAGCGCAATGAATCTCCAATCGCACTTATCTATATAATAGTAGTTACTGTCTAATCCGAAATTGGCCATGGCGTTTTCTGAAACTCTATCATGATTTCCCTTGACCCAAATGATTTCCATATTTTTTTCCTCGGCTATTCGTTTCAAATCAAGAGCAAACTTCGCTTTTCCCCGGCTGGTATTATCTCCGGCAGATATGACCAGATTTACCCCTTCAGTTTTCATTTTATCCAACACAGATGGAAAAATTTCATTGTATTTACTAGGATAAATGGGAATTCCTTCTTCAGATTCCTTTATTTTCTCGTTACCGGCATGGATATCGCTTACAACTCCTACAACTAATTTGGGGCAGCGAGGCGTCAACAATTGATCTGCGATCTGGCTGCTTCCATTTTTACTGTAACACAAAAAAATAATTCCTGCTATAATAATCACTGACAGAAAAATAAAAAATGATATCGCTAATTTCTTATTTCTGTTCATTTTTGTCGTTTCTATAAATTATTTTAAAAAATTTATTCCACCAAGGCAGCTTCCGGTTTCGCTCCACTTTTGATAATAACCTTTTGGGGAGTCTTGGAGAAATCGTTATTTTTTATATTAATATTTTTAGATGCGTCCCCCTCAATTGAAACACATGATTCCATATTTTCCGCACAGCTGGAGTCTTCCACGATAATATCCTGGCTATCCATAAAGCGGAAAACTGGGCTGTATTTTGATGTAATATTTACTCTCTTAATCCGAACTCCCTTTGAATAAGTCAGGCGTAGAGCTCTTGATGATTTTATTTCTATATTCTCCATAGAAACATTTTCAATAAATTTTTCAGCAGTTCCCATTAGCTTAATAGCATTTTTCGCTTCTTTACAGAAAACGTTGCTGATATTAATATTCTGAAGAGTTGGCATTCTTTTATCAAATTCGGCGAGTTGCACCGAAGAAGCGGGGTATTTCATACTTAATTCGACAACATTAATGTGTATATCATCCGCATTTATATTTTTAACCCAGATATTCTCCACCGTTCCTCCTCTGCTTTGAGCAGATTTTATCCGAAACGCAAAATCCATATCATCAAAATAGCAATTATAAGCAAAGACATTCCTTACATCACCGGACATTTCACTGCCAATTGCCACCCCGCTGTTCCCCATTTTTCCCCGACAGTTGCGAATAATAATATTTTCAGAAGGCTTGCCGACACGCCAGCCATCATTATCCAAGCCGGATTTTATTGAAATGCCATCGTCGCCAGTCCTAAAATAAGAATCTTCCACTATGACATTTTTGGAAGAATCAATGACTAATCCGTCAGTATTGTGGCCAGAAGTATTTACATTTACTTTCCTAATGTGGATATTTTCCGAGTATAATGCATGAATTGTCCACATTGGACTATTAATAATTGTGACATCTTTTAGCAATACATTATTGCAGCCAACAAATTGAACGAATGACTGGCGAAGGGCATCTTCTTCGGTGCCGAATATCCTATTCTCCACCGAGATATTCTCTTTCGCCATCTGGTAAAGCCTATAAATTGCGTCGTCTTGTCTGTCATTCCATTTATCCCAAGCTATTCCCTGTCCGTTTAGTGTTCCTTCTCCTGTAATCGCCACATTGGTGCAATCCTTCGCGTATACAAGGGGTGAATAGTTATAAAGTTCGATTCCCTCAAAGCGCGTGAAAACGACTGGCAAATAATCCTCAAAGTTGGTGCTGAATAGCACTTCGGCTCCTTTTTCAATATGAAGATTAATGTTGCTTTTGAAGTGAATTGGACCAGTAAGCCAACTCCCTTTTGGTACCAGTACTATTCCTCCGCCTTTTTCCGCACACGCATTCATCGCATCCGTGAAAGCTTTTGTGTTTTTCGTTACACCATCATTCACCGCTCCGTAATCAGAAATATTACAGATATTTTCAGGAAAATCAGGATCTTTGAACTCTGGCATTTGAAAAGGAATCTCCTGTTTCGCCGTTTCCAGACCCACAAAATGGAATGGCTCATTTTTTAATCGTTTATTTTTCCACACCAATAAAGAGCCGGCAAGAATAACCAGCATAGTCAGTACAATTAAAACAAAAAAAACTTTTTGCTTAGTCATATAAATAAGTATATAAGTTTATTATCAATTTTACAATTCATCCTATTATACGTTATTATATAGTTATGGGCAAAAAACTGATACCATGGGTCGTTATTATTATACTGGCAGTAAATCTTGCCTTTGGTTTGCCGAGGCTGGAAAAATTTTCTTCGGTAGATGAACCTTACTGGACCTATGACCGCACTCCGGATTTTTGGAATAATATTAAGAAAGCGAACTGGAAAGGAACGAAAATTAACGATAAGCCGGGAATTACCACGGCTATTTTATCCGGTGCCGGGCTGTTATATAAAGATCCTCTGCCCTATAAAGGCCTCCGTAATAAGCCCAAAACCGATGAGCAGCTTGAAATAATCAGCAAGATAAATTTATTTTTCCGATTGCCGATTTATCTCTTCTGCGTTCTGATGATCCCGCTTTTTTACTTTTTTACTAAAAAGCTGCTTAACAAAACTATTGCTCTGATTGCTGTTTCCTTTATAGGGCTCTCGCCTATTCTGCTTGGAATTTCCCTTATTATCAATCCGGATTCTCTTCTTTGGATATTCATGCCCCTTTCTATCTTGAGTTTTCTAGTGTTTCAAAAGGAAGAAAAGAGGCGTTATCTTATTTTGAGCGGGTTTTTTCTGGGACTGGCGCTTCTCACAAAATACGTATCGAATATTGTCTACGTTTTTTTTATCGCGATAATTTTTCTGGAATATGTAATTCACAAAGAAAAATATAGCGATATCGGAGTAAAAAAATTTATCGCCAATTCGGCAATAAATTATTTTACTGTCGTTCTAGTGTCTTTGGCTACCTTTTTTATTTTCTTCCCTGCCGCTTGGGTCAAACCAATGCTAGTGCTTAAAGGAACTCTTTTGAGCAAGCCCTTCAAGCCATTTTTGGCGCTTTTTGGAGTAATTTTTGGCGCTGTCTTGCTTGATTTTGCTATTTTGAAAAGCAAAGCAATGGGAGCAATTTTAGATTTTATCGCCAAAAGAAAAAAATTGCTATTTTATTCAGTAATTGGGATTTTCGCAGCATTCATCATTCTAGTTATCGCCAATACGTATTCGGGAATGAAATTTTCTAATCTTGAACCGATTTTGGCTTCTCCGAAATCATCAGACGCGGAATCAATTTTCATTTCAAAATCAAAAGAAGCATTTGCCCTTACCGCCAAAGAGTCCGCTGAAACAATGCTTGCCGACACGTACTCTTTAATATTCGGACTTTCTCCTTTGGTATTTTTCTTTTTAATATTCGCTTTAACTTATTATCTTTTTTCCAAAGAAAAAGAAGCAACCGCGGAAGCCAGAACAGTATTTTATTTTTCCCTTTTGATAATCCTTTATTATGTCGCTTCAACTTTAAACGGAGTTACTGCCACAGTGAGATATCAAATCGCGCTTTACCCGCTAGCTTTCATCATTGCTTCAATTGGAGCGTACAAATTATTTCAAATAGCAGCAGAAAAAAAGCGCCGATATTCTATGGCGCTGATTGCCATTGCCATCGCGGCGTTTTCCTTATTCAGCTTATTTTCAACAAAACCTTTCTATTTCTCCTACGCGTCTGAACTTTTGCCAAAAAAGTACACGCTTAATTTCAAGGATATGGGAGATGGAAGCTACGAAGCCGCCCGATATCTCAATACGCTTCCCAACGCCCAAAGTCTCGTGGTGTGGTCGGATAAGGGAGCAGTCTGCGCCTTGTTCAGAGGCCGTTGCTTGATTGGATTTCAACATAAAGATTGGAGCGCCAATACTTTTGATTATTTTGTCATATCTATCGGCCGGAAGTCACGTTCGCTAAAAATGTCCGGTCCGATCGATAAATTTGCTGATTTTGAAAAAATGTATTCGCCGCAATATTACGATTACAAAATAGAGCTTGCAGGAAGGCCGAATAACTTCATTAAAGTAGTTTCCAGAGATAGCGTAGCGCAAAATTAATTATTTTGATCTTTTTGGCCTAATTAGAAATAGAGCTCGCTGGCACAGAAAAAAAGCAGTTGAGATATTACGTGGAAGAAGTTGTTTAACTATTTTTTCTCTTGAGATAAACCGGCAAGGCAAAAAAGCTGACAAACATCTGAAGCGCCCTGCTAAGAATAGCGACTGTTATGACAGGAGAAGAACTTAATCCAAAAACGCCAAAAAAGGCGATATATGACCATTCCTTAATACCGATATTATTTACCGTAACCGGAATA
>JAZDKA010000026.1:0-2053 GCA_043803385.1 Patescibacteria group bacterium
TTGAAAAAGGAAAGGGTGTTTTTCTTTCGGGGTTCTGCCCTCCAAGTATTCGGGCAGTGCGTGGGGCTTCAATGCGGACTCGGTTTTGCCAAAACTATTTTCTGGGGAAAAGGATTTGGCAAAACCTCGGCTGAATTTTCCCGCCCGCAGAAAGGGGTCTGGGGAATGAATGCGGGCGGGATTCCGAATTGCCCTTCTTTCAAAACCGCCGCCATTCAGCCAACGAAGTTGGCACGCCACAGAAAAAATTTTCAACTAATCACCGCTCTGTAATGCGTAAAGCTGACCTAAATGAGAATTCTTATCTTCAATTAAATCATTGAATTTACCTTCCTCAATTATACCTCCTTTTTCAAAAACTAACACGCGGTCGGTATCTTTAAGAGTAGATATGCGGTGAGCTATGATAACAAATGTTTTTTTGTGACCAAATTCAGACAATAATTTATCCATGATTTTCTTTTCAGTTTTACTATCCAAAGAAGATGTTGCTTCATCAAGAAGTACAATAGGAGAATTTTTGCAAATTGCTCGTGCAATACCAAGTCTTTGTCTTTCGCCACCAGAAAGTGAATAACCCTTTTCTCCAATCAATGTGTCTAATCCCTCCGGCAATTTGCTGATTACTTCCTGTAAATTCGCTATATCTATCGCGATGTCTAACAATTCTGAATCTACCTCACACATAAGAGTAATGTTTTCTCCTAAACTCAAATTAAATAATTCTGTCTCTTGCAAAACTATCGTGATATTTTTTGTTATTTCTTCGTGAGCGATAGAGTAATAATCTTTCTCACCAACTTTGAACTCTCCGTTTTCCAATTCGTATAACCCAAGTAAAATTTTCACTAAAGTAGATTTACCGCTACCTGAAGCTCCCGCTATTCCCACTCTCTCATTTCTGCTAAAAGAAAAATTCAAATTTTCAATTCCAACTTGCCCTGAAGGATATTTGAAAGTTCCATTTTGAATAGATATGGTTTTCCATTGTCTCGGAAAATTTTCAGTTCCAGTTTTTACCTTTGGTTTTTCAAGAAATATCGGCATCATCCGCAATAAATCTGACTTTAATTGAATTACTCTTCCTGAAATATCTGTGGCTTGGTTGGTTGCATTTCTCAAGTTATTGAAGTAAGTGAAAAATACCAAAATATATCCGACTGAGATAACCCCCGCTACAAGCTGATGTGCCACCATAAATAAAAAAACAATCAAAGCTAGACCGTTCAGTGTTTGGAATGAATACCATTTTCTTATACCAGTATTCGATAAAGTAATTTCTATATTTTTAGAATTTTCTTCACTATGTCTAACTTTTGAATGAATGTCTTTCTCCGCGCCTAATGCCTTTATTGCAAGCATATTTCCTGTGCCTTCGATATATTTTCCGCTGGATTTTTCGCGAAGTTGGTTTAACTCATCACTTAACTTTTCTAGTTTTCTGTTAAAGAAATATTCAATAGCAAAATAAGAAAGAGAATAAATTATTAAAAATACTAAAAATAATGGACTAAGAAATAAGAAAACAAGTAGCACGCCTATAAACGCAGTAGCTACGGGGAATAATCCATTATTTGTGAGTTGTGTCCATTCCGAAATGGATTGACTACCATTGAAAATCCTTTGCACTTTATTTCCGCTATTTTCTTTGGCGTGCCATTGTAAAGAAAAATCCATAAGTCGCTCAAAACCTTCAACTCTCGCGGTTGTTTTTGCGGCGATAGCAATTCTGTCCAATCTATTTTTACTTGATAAGCGAATTAAGGCGACAATAATACTTGATATACCGACGAAAAGTGCGTAGAAATAAAATGTTCCCAACGATTCTCCTGCGTGATAATTAGTAAAGAAATCAACTATTTTACCAAGAATAAAAGGAGGTACTAAGTCATAAAAGAGGACTATAAAAAGCACTAGGTTAAAGCCAACCCACCTAGATTTATTCTCGCCTAAAAAATGCCATATGGATTTTGGCACATCCAACCAAGAAAGTTTTTCTATTGGTAAATTATCTAAATTCTTTTCCATAAATAAATTTGATTAAGAGCCGTTG
>JAZDKA010000027.1:0-4696 GCA_043803385.1 Patescibacteria group bacterium
AAACTATTTTTTGGGGAAAGGATTTGCCAAAACTTCGGCTGATTTGTTTTTGAATTCGGATGTCGCAAATGGAAAAGGAGGGGTTTGGGGAGGAATTTTCCATTTGCTCCTCTTTTTGTTTTGGGGGAATTCGGGGCGGGCATAAAAAATTGAGAAAAAGTATTATTCATGTTAGTATGATTGTGAGGGTTAGTTTCAACGCTCATACTTATACTATCATACTATGGAAAGCAAACAAAAGGAAATTGGGGATAAAATAAAAGTCTTTCGAGCAAAGCAAGGACTGACACAGGACGCGCTTGCGAGAAAGTGCGATATTCCCTATACAACACTGACTAAGATTGAATCAAACGTGATAACGAAACCGTCAATCCAAACAGTGACCAAGATTGCCGAGGGGTTAGGAATAAGTATTGATAATTTGATAAAATAAACATTATGAGCCAAGCGATTATTTCATTATTGAATAAAACGAAAATTGATCACTCATGGTCTTTTTCTGACAAGACAAGAAAGGACACGGCGTATATTACGCATGGCTATCATCGCTACCCGGCAAAATTTATTCCGCAGATAGTTTCGCGCCTAGCAGAAAAATATACAAAAGAGGGTGATTTCATTGTTGATCCATTCGGTGGGTGCGGAACAACACTCGTTGAATCAAAAGTTATGGGACGACCGTCAATTGCTGTTGATATTAACCCTGTTGCTGTTCTGATCACAAAAGCAAAAATCACTCCAATTAATCCTGATAAAATTGAGAAAGAATTTGCAACACTTCAAAAGAGACTAGAAACATATAACGAAAATACAAAAGTTAAAGCTCACGAACACGAGCGAATTGATTACTGGTTCAAGCCGGAAGATAAAAGAAAGCTCGCTTTTATCTTTGCCGAAATTTCAAAAATAAAAGATCAAGATTTTCAAGATTTTTTCTTTTGTGTATTTTCAAATATTCTAAAAAATTGTTCAATATGTTTGCAAAAAAGTAATAAGCCAACAAGAGATTTTGAAAAGAAACCGTCTGATCCAATTAAAACTTTTTTTAAGCAGATAAAAATGATGTTGCGTGGCAACACACGACTATTTGAATTACTATCAGAGAAAGGTTATTTGAAAATTCCGAGTAAGGTAGTTTGTACGGATGCGAGGACAATTCCAACAAAAGACAATAGCATTAGCTTGATCGTTACCTCTCCGCCATATGTTACTTCATACGAATATGCCGATTTACATCAACTAACCGCATTATGGCTAGAGTATACGAAAGATTTGAGTGATTTCCGAAAGCGTTTTATTGGCACTTCATATCATAGTAAAAAAGATTTGACGCTTAATAGCTCAATCGCAGAAAATATTCGGAAAGAATTGCTGGAAATAGATAAAAAAACTGCCGAGGAAGTTTCAACATATTTTAGCGAAATGAATCAAGTTTTTGTCGAAATGAAAAGAATGCTTAAAAAAGGAGGAAAAACGTGTATTGTTGTTGGGAACACCAGCTTAAAAGGTGTAAAGATACTCAATGCAGAAGTTTTTGTTGAACAATTGCAAAACTTGGGACTAAAAGTTGCTGATGTTATTAAGAGAGAAATACCATCAAAAAATTTACCGTCTGTTAGAGATAAAAAAACGGGAAAGTTTGCAAGTATAACCGACAAAAATAAAGTTTCTGCTTATCCGACGGAATATATTTTAGTAATGGAAAAATAAAAATATGACAATACAAGACCTTATCAAAATATACGAGACAAAAAAGAAAATACATGGCGTGCAAGCATACAGGCATATTTCGAATGTCTTGAAGGAAGCAAAGGATCTACATAAAAAAGATTTTTTAGAAAGTGGAAAGACTAAAGAAAAAATTAGTAATGGTGGAATCCCTGACCATGAGCAATCTTGGCGAGCTTTTAAGGGTAAAAACTTGGAGAAAGTGATTGAATATATTATTACAGACGAAGTTACTGCCTTGGGATTGCAAGTGGTAAATGGAAATAGTCTCGAAAGAACCAACGGAAAAAATCTCTCAAAGGAATTGAGTCTATTAAAAAGAAACTTAACTGTTGATTATGGTGAATTTGGTTTGCATTTGCCCGATGTTGATTTGATTATTTACGATCCAAAAACAAGCAAAGTTGTTGCCGTATTATCCAGTAAAGTTACCTTGCGAGAAAGAATTGCTCAAACAGGATACTGGAAAATAAAACTCGCTTCTGATGAGGCAACAAAACACATTAAGGTTTATTTCGTAACTCCGGATGAGGACGGAACCCTGACAATCAAAAAACCAACAAAGAAGGGCAGGGCAATTGTTGAAGTTGATACAGACGGCAGTTATGTTTTAAGCGAAACCGATATTGAAGAAAGCGATAAAGTGAAAATGTTCGATAAATTCATTGATGATCTAAAAAAGCTTTTGAAATAATATGGCCAAAGATTTAATTTTAGAATCTACAACTTTATGGGACTATCCGACACAAAATTATGGAGACAAACCCCATGGAAACAATAAATATAATGGCGTAACGCCAGCTTTTGTTCTTTGGAATTTATTACAGAGATATACAAAGGAGGGCGATTTAGTCGTTGATCCAATGTGTGGAAGCGGGACAACAATTGATGTGGCAAAAGAATTAAAGCGAGAAGTTATTGGCTATGATCTTAATGTAACAAGGCCAGAAATAATCAGAAATGATTCTCGTAAAATTCCGCTTGCTGACAATTCTGTTGATTTTGTTTTCATTGATTCGCCATATTCGGACAATATCAACTATTCTGACAATAAAGAATGTATTGGGAAAATCTCCTGTGAAAAAACAGAATTTTATGACGAATTAGAAAAAACCGCGAGTGAAATCGCGAGAATTTTAAAATCTGGAAAAACTATGGGTTGGGTAATTGCAGATCAATGGGTAAAGAAGAAATTTACTCCCGTCGGTTTTTTAATGTGGCAGAGATTAGAAAAATATTTTGAAACAGTCGATATGATTTGTCTTACTCGTCATAACCAAACATCTAACACTGGAATTTGGCACGAACGAGCAAGGCAATATAATTTTTATCTCCGAGGATTTAAGTATCTTTTTATAATGAGGAAAAAATAAGTAATTATGAAAGGTAGCACCGCACAACCTAAAGTTTTTATTTCCTATAGCTGGACAAGCCCACAACATGAGCAGTGGGTTTTAGATTTAGCGGAGCGTTTATCTGGAGACGGAATAGTTACCGTTTTGGATAAGTGGGATTTGAAAGAGGGACAAGACAAGCATGTTTTTATGGAGCAAATGGTAAATGATGTAAGTATTAAAAAAGTGCTTGTTGTTTGCGACCGTGTTTATCAAACGAAAGCTGATGATAGAAAGGGAGGAGTGGGAACAGAAACACAGTTAATTTCAAAAGAGGTTTATGAAAATACTGTCCAAGAAAAATTTATTCCCATTGTGAGAGAATATGATGACGCGGGGAAACCTTGCATTCCGCATTACATGGCTAGCAGAATTTATATTGATCTTTCCTCGGATGAAAAATTTGAAGAAAGTTATCAAAAATTGATAAGAAACTTGTATGATAAGCCGTTACTAAAAAGACCAGTACTCGGAACTCCACCCGCCTATATTGCCGAAGAAGAGCAAATCGTATTAAAAACATCTCACAAGGTAACTGAAATTAAAAACGCACTTTTAAATGATAGGCAAAGTGTAAATGGTTTAATTTCTGATTATCTCGATACGGTGATTTCCTCGCTAGAGGATTTTCGTTTGTCGGGTGGCTCAGTAACAGATTTTGACGATCGTGTTATTGAAACGATAGAGAAGATGCTTCCAATACGGGATGATTTTATTGATTTTGTTTTTACTGTATTTAAATATCAAGAATATATTGACCTCGAAAAATTCTATAACTTTTTTGAAAAACTAATACCATTTTCTTATCGCCCAGCAGATGTTCAATCTTATACCGAAGTCGATTATGATAATTACAAATTTTTCACATATGAACTTATATTAAATTTTGTTGCCATACTTCTGAAATTGAAAAAGTACAAGGAAGTTTCTCATTTCGTAAATTCTCAATACTTCTACCGTCATCCAAATCATAGTGAATTAACACACATTGGTATTGAGATTTTTGATAATTACCCCCGTTCATTGGATGAAATAAGAAACAAACGATTAAATTTACGCCGTGTTAGTTTAACCGCGGATTTAATTAAGGAACATTCAACACGCAAGGACATTACTTTTGACGAGATAAAACAAGCGGACCTAGTTTTGTATTATGTAACCGAATTGCACGGAGGGCGTTTTTCATGGTTTCCTCGCACCTCTGTATATAATTCTCGTGGTAGTGCTGTCGAGCTATTTGAACGAATGGTGTCGCTTCAATATTTTGGGAAAATTAAAGAGCTTTTCGATATTCAAAATATTGAGGAACTTAAAAAATTGATTGCGGAGTATATTGAGAAAAACAAAGATCGACAACGCGGACATTCTTGGGATTATGAGATTCTCCCGTTAGAAAATGTTATTGATCCAAATAAGATAGGTACAGTTAAATAGCCCGCCCCGAATTCCCCCAAAACAAAAAGAGGAGCAAATGGAAAATTCCTCCCCAAACCCCTCCTTTTCCATTTGCGACATCCGAATTCAAAAACAAATCAGCCGAAGTTTTGGCAAATCCTTTCCCCAAAAAATAGTTT
>JAZDKA010000028.1:0-14814 GCA_043803385.1 Patescibacteria group bacterium
GATCTGGCAGTTTTAGCGAAAGAAATAAATGATGTTACCAAATTTGGAATTCTGAAAACTGATAAGAGCGGGCATTTGGTTGATATCATTGAAAAGCCCAAAAAATCAAAAAGTAAATTAGCAGCCATCGGATTGTTTGTCTTGAATAAGTATTTCTTCAAATATAAATTGGTTCCGATTGGCGGAGGAGAATTTGGGCTTCCCCAGACGCTGGCGACGATGGCCAAAGACCACAAAATAAAAATACTCAAAGCCAAACACTGGCATCCGATCGGGCATCCAGAAGACATAAAATCGGCCGAAAAAGTTATCCATAAGTTTCTAAGATAATTTTTGTTATGAGAAACAAGAATGTAGTGACAATAGGCGGGGGGACCGGAAGCTTCATGCTTCTTTCCGGCCTCAAAAAATATCCGGTAAATATTTCGGCTATTATTTCTATGGCGGATGACGGAGGATCGACTGGGGTGCTTCGCGATGAGCTGGGCGTTTTGCCTCCGGGAGATGTCCGGCAATGTTTAGTGGCGCTTTCTGATTCTTCGGAAGAACTTCGCGATCTTATGAACTACCGCTTTGAAAACGGAGGGCTTGGAGGGCATAGTTTTGGGAATATTTTTCTTTCGGCGCTGGAAAAAATAAATGGCAGTTTTTCTAAGGGAATTGAGAAAGCAATAAAAATTTTAAATGTTAAGGGAGAAGTTATTCCAGTCACGGACGAAAATATGCGCCTTTTTATAAAGCTTAAAAACGGAAAAATGATAAAAGGGGAAAACGAATTGGACCATAACCGGGAAATAAGCAAAATAGGGATCAGAAAAGTTTTTCTTGAACCAAAAGTGAAAGCCAATAAAAAAGCGTTGGAAAGAATCAAGAATGCCGACTTGATTGCCATTGGTCCGGGAGATTTTTACGGAAGCATCATTCCTAATCTGCTAGTCGGCGGAATATGCGAAGCGATAAAAAAATCAAAAGCGGAAGTAGTTTTTAATTGCAATCTGACCAACAAAAAAGGGCAAACGGAAAATTTCAATTTGGATTCATATGTTTTGGAAATAAATAAGTATATCGGAAAAAACAGGATAAACTACGCCACTTTCAACACCAAAAAACCATCAGCCGATTTGATCAGGAAATATGAAAAGCAGGAAGGAAAAGGGATGGTAGTGGCTTTTAATGAAAAAAATAATGCCAAAAGAAAATTCAAAGTGGTAAGGGCAGATATTCTGGATGAGAAAATAATTAAAAACGACAGAAAAGATGCCATTGCCAGCACCCGGTCATTCATTCGCCATGATCCATATAAGCTGGCCAAGATTTTGATGATACTTTCAGAGTTGGGGGATTACGAGAACGTAATTAAAGAAATTGTATGAAGATTTTTATCGATTTTGATGATGTTTTATTCAATACCAAGTGTTTTAGAAAAGACATAAGAGATAGTTTCATTAAAAATGGAATTTCCGGTAAAATTTTCGATAAATACTACACTGACCCAAAAGAGTATGAAACGGGAATCAGGCAAAAATATAATCCAGAAAGGCATATTGATAGGATAAGAAAAAAATTTAAAATCAATAAGAAATCCATAGTTTCAGGCATAGATGGCCTTTTGATGAAAGGAGAAAAGTATATTTTTTCTGATGTGTTGGATTTTTTTGAGAATTTTAGAAAAAACGAACTATATATAATTTCTAACGGAGATAGCGGTTTTCAAAAGAAAAAAATAGAGGGTTCAAAAATAAAAAAATATTTTAAGGCAGTCAAAATTTCTGACAGGCCGAAGTCAAACCGAATAAGAGGAATGTTAACAAAAAAAGAGAAAACGTACTTTCTTGATGACAGAGTTGAATATATTAGCGAAGTGAAAAAAGCATTTCCAAGCGTTATAACCATACTGGTTAAGCGAAAAGAAGGAAGATATAACGATGAAAAAACAAAATACTGCGGCTATGAAGTAAAAAATCTAAAGGAAGCTTTAAAAATAATAAAAAATGAAAATGGAAAAAAATGAACAAAAAGAAAAATTATTTACGCTGTCTGAATTCAGAAGGGAAGTTGGAATTCCTTTGATTGTCGCCAAAAAATTAATAATTTGGGGAGAAGTCGAGGCGACGAAAGCAGTAGACGGGACTTTTCAAATTGCCGAATCGGAAGTTTTTAAGATAAAAGAATTTATAAAGCATCCGTGGAACAAAGCGAAAATATTTTTTAAAGCGCTGGGACCCGGGCTTATCACCGGCGCTTCGGACGACGATCCTTCAGGGATCGGGACCTATTCGTCAGTCGGCGCGAAATTCGGCTTGGCTATCCTCTGGACAGCCTTTTGGCTTCTGCCGATAATGCTGGCCGTCCAGGAAGTATGCGCCCGGATCGGAGTCATCACCAATAAAGGCCTGGTAGGAGTCCTTAAAAAACATTATAAAAAGAAAATAGTAGCCGGCATAGTTGTTTTTCTCATTATTGCCAATGTGATTAATATCGGAGCGGATCTTGGAGCGATGGCGGCTTCCCTCAATCTTCTTTCCGGATTAAATTTCTATTTGGGCGCGATAGCCTTCGCCATTTTTATTATTTTGATCGAAGTGTTTGTCGAGTATAATTTGTATGCCAAAATTTTAAAATGGCTGGCGCTTTCAGTCCTTTCCTACGTTGTGGCGGGATTTTTTATAAATCCGGAATGGACAACGGTTTTCAAAAACGCGTTTATTCCCCAGATTGATTTTAATAAAGATTATCTTTTCGCGCTTATCGCAGTTTTCGGAACGACGATTACTCCTTATTTGTTTTTCTGGCAGGCTTCGGAGGAAGTGGAAGAAAATAAAATGCTAAAGAGCAATTTTAGCAAGGAAAAAATGCGCGACCGGATAGCCAGAATGAGAACAGATGTCAAAACAGGCATGATTTTGGCCAATATTGTTTTTTTCTTTATCATCGTTACTACCGCGCAAGTTCTTTTCAAGAATGGAATTACCAATATAAATTCGGCCCAGGATGCGGCTATGGCGCTTCGGCCTTTCGCGGGAGATTTTGCCTATCTTCTTTTCGCTTTGGGAATAATCGGAACCGGCCTGCTGGCTGTTCCGGTTTTGGCGGGATCGGGAGCTTACGCCATTTCAGAATTAATGAAATGGAAAGAAGGATTGGATCTTAAATTCTCCCGGGCTAAAGGCTTTTATCTTATTATTACTCTTTCGATTCTTTTCGGTCTGGCGTTCAATTTTTTAAATATCAATCCCATCGCCGCGCTTTATTATTCCGCTTTCGTAAACGGAATAATCGCGGTACCACTCCTAGTTGCTATTATGGTGGTAGGAAATGATAAAAAAATAATGGGCGCGGAAACTCATCCGTTCTGGGTGAAAATATTCGGCTGGTTCGGAGTAGTAGCAATGATTTCAGCGGTAATTACGATGATAATTTTGTATATTATATAAAAAATTTATGTGCGGGATTGTCGGTTACATTGGCAAGCAAAAAGCCGTTCCAATTCTGATTGAAGGATTAAAGCGCCTTGAATATCGCGGTTATGACAGCGCAGGATTGTCAGTGATCAGTAATCAAAAATCAGTGAACAGTATAATAACCATAAAAGCAGTTGGAAAAGTTTCGCAATTAGAAAATAAGATCAATTGCAAAAATTTCGAAAGTGTTTTAGGCATCGCCCATACTCGCTGGGCGACGCATGGCAAACCCTGCGAGAAAAACTGCCATCCGCATTCGGATTGCGAAGGCAATATTTTTTTGGTACATAATGGAATCATGGAGAATTACCAGGAACTTAAAAATGATTTAATCAAAAAAGGGCACAAGTTTTCTTCAGAGACCGACACGGAAGTTATCGCGCATCTTATCGAAGAGTTTAACAAAAAGCTCGATTTTAAAAATTCAGTTTTGGAAACGCTCAAAATGATAAAAGGAACTTACGGATTGGCGATTATCAATAAAAAAGAACCGAATAAAATTATTTCGGCTCGGCTCGGAAGTCCATTGGTCTTGGGAATTGGAAATAATGAATATATCATTGCTTCTGATGTTTCAGCAATAATTCGGCACACTGACAAAGTTATTTTTCTTGAAGACGGAGAAGTGGCAATAATTACTCCGGAAAATTATGAAATTATAAATATAAAAAACAAGTCCATTAGTAAAGAAGCGACAAAGCTGGATTGGTCTATTGAAAAAGCGGAAAAGCAAGGATTTGATCATTTTATGCTCAAGGAAATTTTTGAACAGCCTAACTCAATTTCTGACGCAATCCGCGGAAGATTAATAATAAAAGAAGGCTTGGCAAAATTAGGAGGGCTTAAGGATATGAACGGCAAGCTTCGGGACTTAGAACGGATAATAATTGTGAGCTGCGGAACTTCTTATCATGCCGGACTTATCGGGGAATATATGCTTGAAGAATATGCGGGAATTCCGGTCGAAGTTGAGTATGCTTCGGAATTTCGCTATCGAAAACCGCTTCTCAATAAAAAAACCGCAGTGCTGGCAATTTCCCAATCCGGTGAAACGGCTGACACTTTGGCGGCAATTCGCGAAGCGCAAAATAAAGGAGCGCTTACGCTGGGAATTGTAAACACAGTCGGCTCAACAATTGCTCGGGAAACCGAGGCGGGAGTATACAATCATGCCGGTCCGGAAATAGGAGTCGCTTCAACCAAAGCGTTTACTTCCCAGCTTTCGATTTTGGCGCTTCTCACATTATTTTTAGGGCGCCAGCGGGATATGTCGCTGGTAATGGGAAAAAGAATTGCCACGGAAATAAATAAGATCCCAAGGCTCATTGAAACTGTTTTGAAACAATCAAAAGAAATAAAAAAGATTGCCAGAAAATACACTAAATATCAAAACTTTTTGTATCTGGGAAGAAAATATAATTTTCCGATTGCTCTGGAAGGGGCGCTCAAAATAAAAGAAATTTCCTATATCCATGCGGAAGGATACGCTTCGGGAGAAATGAAGCACGGTCCGATTGCGCTCATTGATAAAAATTTTCCCTCAGTTTTTATCGCGCCTAAAGATAGCGTTTATGAAAAAAATCTTTCTGGAATGCAAGAAATCAAAGCGCGGGGAGGAAAAATAATCGCCATTGCCACGGAAGGGGACAACGCCATTAAAAAATTAGCCGATGATGTAATTTATATTCCCAAAACACTGGAAATGCTCACGCCTTTATTGTCAGTAATCCCGCTGCAATTATTCGCGTATTATATCGGAGTGCAAAAAGGTTTTGATGTAGACAAGCCTCGCAATCTAGCTAAGTCAGTTACAGTGGAGTAAAAGGATATGATGCTTGCCCCGTAGCGAGCTTGCTCTGCTACTGGGGTAGATAAGCCGCGAAACTTGGCTAAAAGTGTGACGGTAAAATAAGAATATGATTAATTATAAAGAAGTAATTCTAGATTTATTAGATGTTAAAAAAACATCAGAAAAGGAAACAAATAAGTTTAGTTCTTTTAGTCATGATGAATTATGTGAATTATTTTATGAAGCCATTAAGTTTAAATTATTAAAAAGAGGAATAAACATATCTAATGAACAAAACATACATGGTTGGAGAGATAAGGGAATAGATATTATTTTCGAAGCTATCAATGGAAATAAATGTCGAGTAGGAATACAAGTGAAGGGATTTAATGACATAGATGGTAATTTAGATGCTCAAATAAATAATACATTAGCTAACTATGATTCTTTTGGGTTGAACTATGTAATTATAATTTTTTGTGGTGACTGCTCGGACAAATCTCATAAATCAAAAATAAAAATGCAGATTGTAAAAATACAAGAAAAGGATAGCAGAGAAAAATTTATTATAGTTGATCCGCTCAAAGCGCTTACGATATTAGAAGAGATAAATCCAATTAAACCGTATATTAATCAGTTTAAAAAAATAATTGAAGAATTTGGTAAAATAGATTTTGAAATAACAAATGTTGAAGATAACGAAGATGGATTTCCCGCTATCACTATAAAATTCAATAGCATAGTAGGAATAAATAATTCCAAGGATATTGTTAAATTAATTCAAGCTTATCTGTCGAATATTATAGGATTAATTTTTCCGGAAAAGTTTGTATATATTCCTCGCTCAGTCAAAGAAGCCTTTATTAAGGCTAAAATAAGAAATTTTTCCATATCGCTCGTAGAATGGTATTTTTTAGGTCTTGAAGAACATGGTCCGATTGCTTTTTGGGGTAGTGATTTTTACAACAAGGGAAACGAATTTAAGCTTTATATTCAATTTAGGGTTACAAAAACTGAATTTGAAAAAAGGGGGCACTATAAAGTTTTGGGAGGAAAATTTATAGGAATTGCGAATGCTTTGCTTGATATGGGAAAAATTGAAATTAACTAGCACATATTAGTTTGAACGGATTAGAAAAATTTTTAAAAGATAATAATCAGCCGAAAGCTGGTTTTTTCTTGACTTTTTAGCTGGCATCTCTTATGTTAAAGCCAGTAAAAGAGGTCAAAAGTTTTAGTTTTTTAACAAAATCAATATGGAAGGAGGTGAAAAAGACGGTTGTAGCTGTTGTGGTAAAAAATACGAAGAAAAGGAGATATGCATGAAACAAAGAAATGCGCTTTTGTCAGTTTTTAACAAGAACGGTATCGTAGAATTTGCACGGACATTGGTCAATCTTGGATGGGTCATATATTCATCCGGGGGCACGGCCAAAGCTGTTGCAAAAGAAGGAATTCCCGTTAATGATGTATCAACACTCGTTGGCGGAGCAGCTATCTTGGGACATCGTGTTGTGACTCTCTCCAGAGAAGTGCACGCTGGTCTTTTAGCCCGCTACATCGAAGAAGATCTTGAAGAAATGGAAAAGCTCGGACTTCCCTATATAGATCTCGTCTGTGTGGATATGTATCCGCTCATAGAAGAGATTAATAAGGAAGGTAGTACCCCGGAATCAGTCATTGAGAAAACGGATATTGGAGGTCCAACCATGCTTCGATCAGGAGCTAAGGGGAGGAGAATTGTGGTATGCGATGTAGCCGACAGAGAAACGGTTATCACTTGGCTAGAAGCTGGCGAGCCTGGATCGGAAATATTCCGCACATCCTTGGCCGCCAAAGCAGAAGTTACGGTGGCCGACTATTGTCTGGCTTCGGGAGTATATCACGGTAATGGCGAATATGCCGGGATGATAGGCGAAAGGGTTATCCATTGTAAGTATGGGGAAAACGCTTATCAAACTCCTGCTGACTTATATAAAAATATGTCAGAAAGCGAAGACCCCCTTGCGTTATCCAGGTTCGAGCTCGTTGCCGGAGACTCTCCGAGCTACAACAATCTCTGCGATCTCGATCGCCTGTTACAAACGATTATCCATATCGCTGCAACCTTTGACGTAAATTATAGAAAAGTTCCACTTATCGCTGTCGGAGTAAAACACGGCAACGCATGCGGAGCGGCAATCGGTGACCACTATAGCTACTTCAACGTAATCCAGAAAATGATAATGGGAGATCCATTGGCTATCTTCGGCGGACTCTTGATGGTGACCTTTGGCGTTGACGAGGCCGGGGCAGAAGAAATTCTTACTTATGGAATGCCAACAGGGGAGAGAAGGCTTCTGGATGGCATCATTGCACCCCATTTCACCGAAGGCGCTCTGGAAATGTTAAGGCGCAAAAAAGACAAATGCCGTATGATCATAAATCCGGCGTTGGCAGAGCTTTGTAGTAACAGTATCGATAGAAACCCGCGATTCAGATGCGTGAGAGGAGGATTTCTTGCGCAACCCAACTATACGTTTGTGCTGGACCTTAAAGATCCGGATCTCGTGATACACAGCAGAGCTCTTCCTGAACAAGAGATGGATATGTTGCTCGCAAAAGCTATCTGCGATACCTCAAACAGCAACACAATAACCTTAGTGAACGATTTCACTCTCGTCGGTAATGGAGTGGGTCAACAGGCCAGAGTATACGGTTCCCGGTTAGCTTTGAGTCGAGCAGCAGTATCGAAGCATACTGTCTTTGGCGCATCGGCTGCCAGCGACAGTTTTTTTCCGGAATTGGACGGAGTTGAAGCTCTGTCAGATTCAGGAATAAAAGCTATTGTAACGAGCAGTGGCTCGGTCCGGGATGAGAAAGTCATTGAGTTCTGCATCAAAAAGGGAATAGCGCTTTACATGATTCCGGACAAAAAAGGGCGCGGCTTCTTTGGACACTAACAGCCGTAGTGCTAAAGGAAATAAAAAATATGGTCAATAGGGTGAGCCTGGAGGAACTCGCCCTTTAATTTTATCTATAAATAATGTAGAGTTATAACTATGGATTTGAATAAGTTAGAAAATTTTTTAAAAGAAAATAATCAGCCGAAATTTCGGTTGGATCAGATCAGAAAAGCCGTCTATGCAGACGGTGTTTCCTTGTTTTCAGAAATTTACACCATTTCAAAGGATTTGCGTGAGTTATTGGATAAGGAAATAAAAATTTTGTCTTTTAAAGCAGAAAAAGTTTTAATTTCGGATGATAAAAAATCAATAAAGGCGCTTCTGAAATTATTAGATAACAGTTGTATAGAAACAGTTTTACTTTCCCCGCGACCAGATACTTGGACGGCCTGTATCTCTTCCCAAATTGGCTGTCCTTTAGGATGCGCGTTTTGCGCGACGGGGAAAGGCGGATTTAAAAGAAATTTAACTGCTGAAGAAATAACAGACCAAGTTTTGTTTTGGAAACAGTATCTTTATCGAGGTTCGACCTCGATACGAGGTCGAACCTCTGAATTATCAAATATCGTCTATATGGGCATGGGCGAGCCATTTTTGAATTGGGAAAATGTGAAAAAAAGCGTGGAAGATTTGATTAATCCAAAATTATTTAATTTCGGTTCCAGAAGCATTTCGATTTCTACCGCCGGAGTAAAAGGCGGAATTGAAAAATTTTTGGAAGAATTTCCGCAAGTTAATCTGGCGATCTCGCTTCATTTTACGGACGATGAAATGCGGAGTAAGTATATGCCGGCGAATAAAGCCTATAATTTGGAAGATATAAAAAAAGATTTGCAAAATTATTTCAAAAAAAGCAAAAGAAAAGTTTTTATTGAATATATTATGTTCGATGGCCTGAATGATGATATTAAAGACGCGGATAAATTAATAAAGTATTTAAATTCAATTGGAAATAGTTATTTATTGCATGTTAATCTTATTTCATATAACATGGAATATGGAACCCCGAAGGAGAATAAGTTTCCTACGGGGCAAGCATATAACAAAAATTTATTTAAATCATCTGAAAAAAATCAGATAGAAAAATTTAGAAATTATCTTCTTCAAAATAAAATTAACGCGACCATAAGAAAAAGCCAAGGATCAGAGATCCGAGGCTCTTGTGGGCAACTTGCAGGAAATTAACCCTTTTGCGACGCGGATCGCACTTTATGCCGACCACAATCTCTTAAACAACGGCCATAAGTTTTATGTTCCCATAAGTGGTCTTTTATTTTGCAAGTCATCAAAATTTTAAATTCTTTGTAGTCGTCTTTGAAAAACTCTTTCATCTTGCTAAAAATTTCTCTTGGACGGTTAATAATATACCCATGATCTGATAAATTCAATATGTTTATGATCATAGCAGAAACAATTACTACGATACCTCCAATAATCACGAGTATTCCTAAACTAATAACTCTGAAAAAATAAAGAACTATCATAACTCCTCCTTTTCACGAAAATAGTACCGAATTACTCGGTACTATTTTTATATATCTTAAAGATGATATTGTCAATTTTATTATTCTCCGATAATCTGAAGAGCGATTTGGCGGGGGCGGGATCGGTCCAGCTCAACGGCGAAAACTCTTTGCCACTTTCCCAGTTGAAGCCCGTTTTTGATGATATTCATCATTGTAGAAGTGGGAAGGTGAAGCGCTTTATTATGCGAATGCCCGTTTTTGCATTCTCCGTCGCACATATTCACCGTTCTGATTTTAAAATTATCATGCATGTATTTGTAGGTTCTGGGAGCCATTTTTTCCAGCAGTTTTTTCATATCTTCAATAAGAAGCGGTTCGGATTCATTTACAATTACGGCCATTGTGGTATGGAGGCTTTGGATATTAATCACTCCGTTTTTAATTCCGGCTTCTTTTATTTTCTTCTGAATTTTGTCGGTGATATCAATAAAGTCCAAAGTAGTGGCGGTCTTGAGTTCGATAATTTTGTTGATAATTTTCATGATCATTTTGTTTATTAATAGCAACCTTGATATTATATCTCTTTTTGGAATAAAAATAAAAACCCTTGTCAAGGGTCTTATTTTTAGCGCTTATTTCATAAAGTTAAAATGTTTTAAGGCGGGGATTATGTTTGGTCCAAGGTTTTCTGGAAGATTATTGATATCAAACCATTTCCATTCCCGGATATCTGGTCCTGGCTCGACCTCACCAATTCTTTTGGTCAGAAAGTGAGCCAAGATGACATCAATATTTCCTTCCAGCGTTTCTTTTCTGGTAAAAGTTATGAATGGATTTTCGTCCAGAATTTCAATATCAATTCCCATTTCCTCTTTAACTTCACGCTTTGCGTTTTCTATCAGATCTGTTTCATAATCCTCAACCCTTCCTCCGCAAAACTTCCAGAAATTCGTATCTCCATGTTGATTTAATAAAACCTTATTATCTTCAACTATTACCGGACCAGATGCTATTATTATCTTGTTCATATTTTTTTTACCATATAAGTATTTTCCAGTTTATATCCCAGTTTCCGATAATAATCCCGAACACCCACTCCTGATATTACTACAATTTTACTCAAATTAAATTCTTTTTTGGCGATTTTTTCCGCTTCTTGGATTAATTTTTTTCCAAGTCCGATATGCTGGGGAGAGGTTTTATCCTTCTTGCTTATTTTAGCAAGTTTTCCGTAAGTATGCACTTCGCGGATAATAGCGGAGTTTGTTAATGCAGGTATAGAATTATTCGGAAGTCCGACTTCCGATGGAATCCTAAGGCGCAGAAGGGCGAATAATTTTTTCTTATCTTTGGATATGAATTGCAAAAAAATTTCCTTTCCGCCTGAAGCAGGGTAGTCGATTCTGCTTAGTGATATAGTATCACTAATATGGTAATTTGCTCCTACTTCCCGGCAGCGGATGCATTGGCATCCGGATTCTTTTTTAATAAGCTGGCGAAGATTGGAAATTTTTGGCCCGGCGACAATGGAAATTTCCGGAACGTCGCGAACCAATCTCGCAATTCGGACATAAGGCGGAATAAGATTATTTTTAACCTTAATGATAAATTTTTCAAATTGCTTATCGGTAAGCGGCTTGTATTTTTCAGCTCTCCATAATTTGTATAAAGCGCTGTTTTTGGTGACGATAGTTGGATAAATTTTTAGCATATCGGGCTGAAAATCGCTATTATTAAATAATTCCTCAAACATCAAATAATCTTTTTTGATACTGGATCCATAAAGTCCCGGCATAATATGATAATTTATTTTAAATCCTGCGTCTTTTAATAATTTCGTCGCTTTTATTGTATCTTTAACTAAATGTCCGCGCTTGTTTTTCTCAAGCACATCATCAAAAATACTCTGCACCCCGAGCTCCACTCTCGTGCATCCCAAATTTCTGAAATTAATAATTTCTTTTTCGTTGATAAAATCCGGCCTGGTTTCCAAAGTTAATCCAATAATCCGATGCTTTGCCTTCTCATTCTTCTTCTGTTCTTTTAATAATAACTTATCCAAGTTTAACTTTATGGACTTTCCAACTTTATGAATTTTATGAACTCTTCCGTATTCGTTACCCGCCCTAAAGCACTCATAAATAAATTTTTTCTGGTATGGCTTCGGCAACGCGCTGAACGTTCCTCCCATCACAATAAGTTCAATTTTATCGGTATTATGCCCATTTAATTCCAAAGATTTTATTCGAGTCTGGACTTGCTTGTATGGATCAAAGTTAACTTTAATGGCCCGCATTACTGCCGGTTCGTTGGAAAGATAACTTTTCGGCATACCTTTTTCCGTCGGACAATAGAGGCATTTTCCGGGGCAAGGATAAGATTTGGTAAGGACGGCAATCACGGCTACTCCCGATTCGGTCCGGATTCCCCGGCTCTTCAAAAGTTTTTCCAATTTTTCATTGCGTTTTATTTTTTTGTTTTTCACTAGTTTGTCATATGCATCCCGAAGGTCGGCATTGGTTGGAGGAAATCCGCCGATTTTCTTGCATATCTCTTTTTTAAGCTGCTGAAAACCAACTGCATCTTTCGGCAGCTTTTTCATTGCTAATTTGATGAATTGTTCATAATTTTTCGGCATTTTATAAGCGTATTATAATTTTCAGTTTTTAGCAATTATTTGATTATTATAAGTATTTTTTATAGTGAACATTTATTGCGTACGCAATAAAATTACGGTGTCAGCTTATGCTTTATTAATTTAATTTTAATAGCTTATTTTCAATTTGACAGTAAGCAGCTGGGGGAGGTAAGATAGAAGCAGAAATCAAAACTTTTAAATTAATAAATAATTTTTTATTACAAAAATATGTCAAATTTTGGAGAACAACCTACAAGTCCGAATAGAGAAAGATTTGATAAGAATGAGGAAAGCGCAGAAGATGTTAAAAAACAGCTTCAGGAAGCAATGGCTGCAGGAGACGCGGATAAAATCATAGAACTGGGGGGACAGATGAAAACGCTTAAAGGCAAGAAGGAACAATTTGGAGGTGAAGATAAAGAAGAAGCTAATGTGGAAGACGCAGAAAGAAAAGTGTATGACGAAGCCAAAGCGGAAGACAACGAAAGGACGATGTATGACGAAGCAAAAAAAGAAGACGTTGCCAGGGGAAAAGTTAAACTCACTGAAGCCGCCGAAATACAAGCAAAAGAAGATGCCATAAAAGCGGAAGAAGTTTTAAAAAAAATACAAGGAACTAGTGGAAAAAATGTAAAGCAAGAAGACAACCCAGAAATTCCTATCAAGAAAGAATCAGTGGCTGAAAAAAACCAGGAAGCCTTTTCGCCAGAAGTTCAAAAATATATAGATAGTATGCCGGTGGAATCCGGCACTTATATGAGTAATTATTTGCAATTTGATGTGCCCAAAGAATTAATGGGAAATGAAAAATTTCTATTGAAAGTTGCAGAAGTTAATCCTGCCGCTGCTTATCAAGGTGCATTAGAAGAACTTAAGCACAACAAGGAATTCATAATCAAATTGATGAAATCTCAACCAAGAGCAGAAACAGACAAAGTAAACTATCATCGAATTGATTTTTATGAAATTGAACGAGAAACACCGGAGCTTTTATATGATAAAGATGCAGCCATGGCATTGATTGAAAGAAATGATGACCATAGAGGGAGGCTTGGAAGTATGCGAGTTGAAATGCTTAAGGATAAAGATATTTATGAAGCTGTGGTACAAGAAGGAATTTCAGAATTGGTTGAGCAAGCGGAAGAATTTGCTAAAAGAAAAAGTGGTGGCTATGCGATGGTGCCTGATTTCAAAGTCAGAGATGGTTCCACTTCGGGTGGCGAGCGTTGGAGTTTGATGAATGATAAAAACTTTATGGAAAAGGCGGCTAACGCTGTCAGTGGAATAGTGAAGGTTTCTATGCGAAATAAAGAGATGTATTTTGAACCAAAAGTGTAATATCTAAAAGCAAGCAGGTTCATTAAATAAAAATAATTATCTTAATTTAGTTCTATCAAGATCGGACTTTGATAGGATGTGAAATTTGACACCGCTTTTTGGGATAAGTAGCGCAATGAAAAATTTTAATTTCAAAGAAAGCAGGTATTTAAAACCTGCTTTTTTCACACAATTTTTTGATAGTGAACATTTTATGCTATCGCAATAAAATTACGGTATCTACTTTTGATTCGATTATTATTTTTTTGGTTGTTTTTTTATTGTCTTATCAATAGTGAACATTTATTGCGTACGCAATAAAATTACGGTATAATGAAGTTGTTGATATGTTGATATATAGTTAATATATAGGGGTTTATTATGAAATATGAAAAATAACAAAAGCAAGGAAATAGCCAAGATAATCCTAAAAAGCCTTTTGATAGCTGGCGGGATCTCATTGTTAATGGTTAGCCAGCCATCGCCGTATTTTGTGACAAAGGTTTTGCCGAAAATTATCAAGTATGGATTATATAAAATTAGAAACAAGAAAAAGGATAAAAAGAGATTTTATGATTCTTTCAGGTATCTTCGAAATAGAGGACTGCTAGAAATGGAATACCAAGGAAAGCAACTATATATTCATCTTTCAGAAGAGGGGAAAAATCTGGCGAAAAAATATCAAGTTGACGATTTGGAAATAAAAAAGCCAAGAAAATGGGACAGAAAGTGGAGAATTCTAATATTCGATATAGAAGAAAAAAAGAAGATTAAAAGGGAAGCACTTCGGGGGAAAATAATAGAACTTGGGTTTTTTCAGCTTCAAAAAAGCGTTTGGATTTATCCTTATGATTTTCAAAAGGAAATAGAATTACTTCGAAATTTTTTCGGGCTTACCGACAGGGAAATACAAGTTATTACCGCCTTTGAAATAGAAAACGACAAAGACGCAAGAGTGTTTTTCGGGTTAAAATAATTTTTATTAAAAATTGCAATAGTGAACATTCATTGCGGTCGCAATAAAAATACGGTGTGGATATTTTTAAGTTAGAATTTAAGTTAGAATTTATTTTTATGAAATATGAATTATGAATAAAGAAATGGCTCAAAAAATATTAAACGAGATAGAATCAGGATATGATTTGATGGCTGATAAATTTTCCGAAACCAGAAAATATTTTTGGCGGGGATTGGAATT
>JAZDKA010000029.1:0-13364 GCA_043803385.1 Patescibacteria group bacterium
ATGGAAAAATTACATTCAAAAAAAATATCTTCCGGAGGTTCCGGCGAAAGCACCCAGAAATATGTTGATGTTGAGGAAATAAGAGATGGAGTCGTTGTTCTTAAAAGCGGATCAATTCGCTCTATTCTTTTGGTTTCTTCAATTAATTTCGACCTGAAATCAACTGAAGAACAAGACGCAATCATCCAGCAATACCAAAGCTTTCTTAATTCGCTTGATTTTCCAACACAGATTTTAATAAGTTCAAGAAGGCTAAACGTTGATCCATATTTGGATTTTTTGGGAGAGAAGGAAAAAAAGCAGACGAATGAACTTTTGCGCCTTCAAATTTCCGAGTATCGAAACTTCATTAAAAACTTGACGGAAGTTTCGAACATAATGACAAAATCATTCTATATTGTTGTTCCTTTTTCTCCGGTAGAAAGCAAAGAGGGGGGAATTTTTAATAAATTTTCAGCTATTTTTTCTCCGCGCCAGCAAGTTTTGAATAAGCGGGAAAATTTTGAAACCTTCAAAAACCAGCTTTGGCAGAGAGTTGACCACATAATAGCGGGGCTTAGCGGGATAGGGCTGAAAATTATTCCCCTCGAAACGCAAGAAATAATAGAACTCCTGTATAATTCATATAATCCAAATGCATTTAAGAATGTTATCATTAAAGATGTTGAAAAAATAGAATTGGAAAGATAATTATTCGTTTAATAATAGAGTATGTTTTTTGGAAAAAATACAAATAAAAATGCAAAACCAGACGAGGTTCTTGAAAGTGAAAAGATCTATCAGGAAGGGCTGGCTACCATAAAAGATCTTATTGCTCCGGCAGCAATGAAAGTAACTGCTAATAATATTCAGATAGGCGATACTTTTGCCAAGACTGTTTTTGTCATAGCTTATCCCAAATATCTGCATACTAGCTGGTTTTCTCCGATTATAAATATCGATTTCCCGATGGATATCGCAATGTTTATGCATCCGGTTGATACCCGTGAAATACTAAAGACTCTTCGAAAAAGCGCCACTCAAGTGGAATCACGGGAGCAGATGGAACGGGAAGAAGGAAAAATTCGCGATCCAATGCTGGAAACTGCCATGCAAAATATCGAAGAGCTGCGCGATCAGCTGATGCAGGGAACGGAAAAATTCTTCCGTTTTGGAATTTATATTACCGTTTACGGTTCCGACGCCAAGGAAATAGAAAAATTAAGCAAAGAAATAGAGGCTATTATGGAAGCCCAAATGGTATATATAAAGCCGGCTATCTTGCGCCAAGAACAGGGATTTTCTTCCACTCTTCCGCTGGCTAATGATGAATTAGACATTGCCAATAATCTCAACACTTCTCCACTTTCAACAACTTTTCCTTTTGTTTCCTCGGATCTTTCATCCAATGATGGGATTCTCTACGGCATTAACAGGCATAACAACAGTCTGATTCTTTTTGACAGATTTAAAATGGAAAATGCCAATATGGTTGTTTTTGCCAAGTCCGGAGCCGGAAAAAGCTATACGATAAAGCTCGAAGCTCTTAGGTCAATGATGATGGGCACCAATGTAATCATCATCGATCCTGAAAATGAGTATAAATATTTGTGCGAAACCGTCGGAGGAACATTTATAAAAATATCTTTAAATTCCGATTCTAGGCTCAATCCTTTCGATCTTCCGAAAATAGGGGAAGATGAGGATCCGGAAGACGTCATCAGAAACAACATAGCAAATCTTATCGGATTGCTTCATATCATGCTAGGTTCCGTCACTCCGGAAGAAGATTCTATACTGGACAAAGCGATCCGCGAAACATATTCCTTGCGTGATATTACCGCTCAAAGCAATTTTGCTTCTTTCACTTCCAACTCTTTTCCCACTATGTCTGATTTATACGAAGTTTTGAGCAATATGGAAGGAGCCGAATCTTTGTCAGTGAGGCTGGAAAAATATACTGAAGGAATATTC
Source organism: Patescibacteria group bacterium (assembly GCA_043803385.1). GTDB lineage: Bacteria > Patescibacteriota > Minisyncoccia > Moranbacterales > JAKLHP01 > JAKLHP01. The sequence goes on from JAZDKA010000029.1 coordinate 1,954, forward strand.
TCCGGATTTTTGAACCATCCTACTAACGTGAAAATAGACAACCAAATGGTGGTTTTTAACATCAGGGATTTGGAAGATGAACTTCGTCCAATTGCCATGTTCATAGTACTCCAATTTATTTGGAATGAAATGCGCTCCAATATGAAGAAGCGATTGGTAATTGTCGATGAAGCCTGGGTAATGATGAAGCATGACGATGCCGCTTCTTTTCTTTTTGGAATTGCCAAAAGATGCCGGAAATATTTTACCGGGCTCACTACCATTACCCAGGATATCGCTGACTTTATGGCTTCCAGATACGGAAAACCGATTATTACCAACTCTTCGCTTCAGCTTTTGCTCCGCCAATCTCCAGCGGCGGTAGATACTATCGTGGAAACTTTTTATCTTACCGACCAAGAAAAATTTTTGCTCCTCGAAAGCAATGTCGGAGAAGGAATTTTCTTTGCCGGAGCAAAGCACGCGGCGATAAAAGTAATCGCTTCTTACAGCGAAGATCAGGTAATTACTACCGATCCCAACCAGCTTCTTGAAATTGAACAGGCAAAGAAAGAGTTTGAAGAAAGCGAATCTTAATTTTTAGTTCGTTGCTTAGAAAAATTGTCTTATGAATGAAGAAGAATTTCAAAGATCGATGAATTTGCAGGAAGCCAGAGATTCCCATAGCAAAACATTGAAAGATTTGAAAGAAAAGTATAAAGATACTCAAAAGCTTGCTAAAGAAGCAAAAACTCTGGCAAAATCCGTTACTCCATGGGGAGTATTTTCATTATTATCCCATATCAATCCGCTAATTGATTGGATATATGCTTTCGCCATATTTTTTGCTATCTTGAAGGATATTTTAGATTTCGCAGGAATAGGTTCTTTGCCAGTAATTGGAACAGTCATAACTTTTTGCGTCTCTATCACGATAGGATTTGCGATACTTTTAGCCAATACTCTGGAAAAAGACCGGACTATTTTTCAAAAAACCATAATACGTTATGCAATAATAATTGTTGGAACTCTGGCAGAATTGCTGTTTGGCTTAAATTTTGTTCCTTGGGAAACAGCTGTTGCACTGGCAGTCTATGCCTTTGCGCTAGCTGCTAGAAAAAATAGAGAAACTGTTGGAAATGAAAGCAATGAAGAATCATAAGAAGCAGCATAGTTGTAAATTTCTAATTTCTAATTTCTAATTTCTAATTAAATCCCAAATCCAAATTTCCAATGTCGAATAAAATCCCAAATCCAAATGATAAAAATTTTGGATTTTGAGCTTTTGATTTGATTGGAAATTGGGATTTTGACATTTGGATTTTTAAGTTTTTGCCTTCGAAGGTTTTTTCAGCAGCTACTATTGGATTAAATAGTGAGATAGTTGAAGTTGAAGTGGATGTTCTCGGCCAGGGCCTTCATAACTTTACCATAGTCGGCCTTCCGGATACCTCCATTAAAGAATCGCGCGATCGAGTGAGCTCCGCTGTTAAAAACAGCGGTTTTAAACCTATTCATCGGTGTGGAAGAATTACGGTTAATTTAGCTCCCGCTGATCTTCCCAAGCTTACTCCAATTTATGACCTCCCGATGGCTCTGGGATTTCTTTTGGCGACCGGACAAGTTGATTTTAATTTCAAGGACAAATTGTTTATTGGAGAACTAGCACTTGACGGAAAAGTGAGGCCGGTGCACGGAGTTCTTCCCATTACGCTTTTAGCCAGGGACGAAAAAATAAAAGAAATTTATGTTCCAACTGCCAATGCTTCAGAAGCTAGCGTAGTAAAGGATATTGATGTTATTCCAGTCGACAGCCTTTATTTTCTCGTTGCCCATCTCACCGGACAGCAAAACATTCCTTTGCATCCCCAAATAAAAATTGATTCCCTGGTTCAAAAAAGCGAATATGAAATGGATATGTCCCATATTCGAGGGCAGGAGCATGCCAAAAGAGCTTTGGAAATTGCGGCCGCCGGCGGGCATAACGTTCTTTTTAATGGTCCTCCGGGTTCAGGGAAAACGCTTCTTGCCAAAACGATGCCAACAATACTTCCCAAGATGACATTGGAAGAAATCCTTGAAATTACCAAAATATTTTCTATTTCCGGAAAACTTCCTAAAGGAGACGCTTTGATTACCACCAGGCCGTTCCGTTCTCCTCATCATAGCGCCAGTTCCGTGTCTTTAGTCGGCGGAGGAACGTTTCCAAAACCGGGAGAAATAAGCCTTTCTCATCGAGGAGTACTGTTTTTGGATGAATTTGCGGAGTTTACTCGCCCTGTTCTTGAGAGTTTGCGCCAGCCTTTGGAAGATGGTACTATAACAGTCTCACGAGCCAAAGGCTCGCTTGAATTTCCAGCTAGGTTTATTTTGGTTGCGGCGATGAACCCTTGTCCCTGTGGGAATGCGACCGATCCGGAAAGAATATGCTCCTGTACCCCAGCCCAGATAGTGAAGTATCAGCGGAAAATATCAGGTCCGATTATGGACAGGATTGATCTCCACGTGGAAGTTCCCAGGATGAAATTTGAGAAACTGGAAAGCGAAGAAGTTGGAGAAAAAAGCGCTGATATCAGGGAAAGGGTGGAAAAAGCCAGAAAAATTCAGGAAGAAAGATTTAAAAGTCTTGGAATTATAACAAATAGCGAGATGAGTTCCAATCAAATTAAAAAATTCTGCAAATTAGATGAAGCAAGCATAAACCTTTTAAGAAATGCTGTTTCCTCAATGAGGCTAAGCGCTAGAGCTTATTATCGCATCATCAAAATATCAAGGACAATTGCCGATTTGGCAGAAATGGAAAACATCAATTCAGGGCATTTGGCAGAAGCATTGCAGTACCGATTTAAAACAGATTAGAATTAGAAATAGCATGTCGCTTAAGATAAAACATTTAAAATCATATTTATTTCTGCTCCTCATCCTAGGAGTTGTTTTTTACTTCATATTTAAAGAAAAAAAACCAGTTGATTTTAATTTCGAAAATAATAACAAAAAAATAATTCTTGTTGACGACGGAATGAATTACCAAATTCCCAATGTATCAAGCAGTGCGGTTAAGGATTTTATCAGCGAGAAAAAAATAATGCTGGGAGAAAAGGATTATGTTTTTCCCTCGCTTGATTCGAAAATCTATGATAATTCGCAAGTTATCATTGAGAGAAATAAAAATATTTCAATTTTAGTTGACGGCAAGAAAATAGAAGGAAAAACTTTAGGAAATAATGTAGCTATGGCGCTTTGGGATAATAATGTAAAATTAGGAGAGGATGATTTTTCCAGCCCTTTGTTCGATGTTCCAATAAAAGATAAGAGCAAAATAGAAGTGATCAGGGTAGATATCAGGAAAGAGACAGCAAACAAAGAAGTTAATTTTGAGAAAATTTCTACCGAAGATGATAAGTTAAGCTGGAGGATAAAGAAAATAAGCCAAAAAGGAATAAAGGGAATTGATGAATATAAATATAGGGTAGTTTCGCATAATGGCAAAGAAATTTCCCGAAAATTATTGTCAAAAGAAAGAACTAAAGACCCGGTTCCGGAGATATCAGTCCAGGGGACTTTTATGAAACTGGGAAAAGCTAAAACTGGGCAGGGAACCTGGTATGCATTCAAAGGCGGATTATTTGCGGCCAGTCTAACAATACCGAGAGGCGGATATGCCAAAGTTACCAACACGGAAAACGGAAAAACGGTAGTCGTCCAGATAAATGACGCTGGCCCATATGGCAAAGGAAGGATTATCGACTTGGACAAAGTGGCTTTTGAGAAAATCGCTGATCTAGGCGCGGGAGTTATCGGGGTAAAAGTGGAACAAGTTTTGAATTAGTTTATTATTTTATTAACGAGTTAAAGAATTAACGAATTGTTTAAATCCGTTAATCCGTTAATCCGTTAACTCTATAATGGGTAAATTTTTAGCCAAAAAATCTTTAGGACAAAATTTTTTGAAGAACAAAGAGATAGTGAAAAAGATTATTGAATCGGCTGATTTGAGCGCGGAGGATGTAGTTTTGGAAATTGGACCGGGAAAGGGAGTACTGACTGAAGAATTGGTGAAAGTTGCCAAAAAAGTGATAGCTGTGGAAATAGATAAAAATTTAGCAGAAATTCTTAGAAATAAATTTAAGGGGAATGAAAAAGTAGGAATAATAAATAAAGATATATTAAAAATCAAATTAATTGATTTAATTTCCAATAAAGTTCCAAATTCTAAATCACAAAATACAAAATACAATATACTGGATACCAAATACAAGCTAGTCGCCAATTTGCCTTATTATATTACTTCTCCAATCATCAGGATGTTTTTGGAATCGGATCTCCCTCCTCGGGAAATGATTTTAATGGTGCAAAAAGAAGTAGCGGAAAGAATTGTGGCAAAACCAGAGGAGATGAGCATTTTAGCGGTTTCGGTGCAATATTATGCCCAGCCGGAATTGTTATTCTATGTGAATAAGGAAAATTTTGATCCAGTCCCGGAGGTTGATTCAGCGGTGATTAGGATATCAGTGAACAGTGAGCAGAGAACAGTGAACAGTGAAAAATCTAGTGATTTTTTTCGAGTCGTACGGGCGGGATTTTGCGCCAAAAGAAAAATGCTGGCCAATAATTTAGCCAACAGTTTTCACCTGGATAAGAAAAAAGTAGAAGAAAAATTAAAAGCGGCTGGTATCTCGCCAACCGCCCGGGCGCAGGAATTAAGCGTTGAAGATTGGAAGAAACTAGTGCGATTAATTGCATGACTTATATATTTGCCTCTTCCAATCCGCTTGCTGCGGCACGATGACGGACAATTTTATAATCGTGCCTCCGAAAAGCGGATTGTCATAGTCAAACATATAAGATGTCTGTTCATTTAAGGAAAATTATTTTTATCAAAATAATTCCGTAAATCGCGACTAATCCCAATATCCACCAAAAAATATTGTGATAATTAATTCTGCTTTTTGCGGACATTTTATTAACCAGCCAAAAAGAAATTCCTCCAAAAATCAAGGCCCACCAAAAAAGCCTCGATTCATTCAAAAGTATAGTACTTAAGAGAAATGAAAAAAATATTCCCGATCCTACTATTATTTTTCCCCAATACTCTCCAAAAACAACCGGCACAGTGTAAACCCCATCTTGTTTGTCGCCTTCAATGTCTTTAAAATCTTTTATGGGGATGGATAATGTATAAGCTGTGATAAGCAGAATTATTATTCTAGCCGGAATTTCCAAAAAATTCTGGCTGTCGGAAAGTAAAGCATATCCGGAAAAGAAAATCATAAGCGAAGCGATAGCGCTCACGAAAGTGGAAACAAAGGCAAAGCGCTTGAGCCTCATCAGCCAGGATGAATAAAGCCAAGCGATTCCCTGGTAGGCGATTAAGAGAAAAGATATCTTAAGATTTACCAAAGAAGCGAGATAAATGGAAAAAGCAAAAAATATCAGCCCCATAGCCCTGTACTGGGAAAGCGAAAATACCTTTTTTATCAGCGGGCGGTTGGGATTAGTGCGCACATCTATTTTTTCATCAACAATATCATTCACGACTACCGATGCCAGCCAGGAAAAAATAACAGCTTCCAAGACAACTAAAAATCCAAGGGCATTAAAAAAATTAATGGGAACTGTTTTTTGGGAAAATGCTAATCCTATTCCTATTCCCAAAACCAGTAATCCTCCATGATAGAAAATTTGCGGAAACCTTGCATTTTTCAGGAAAGAACAAAATTTTTCTTTTTGGTATTTGAAAAGTCCGAGAAGAACCAAAGCCGTGATAATTAGAAGATAGATCAAATTTACTTTTACGATAAGGGCGTCGTTTACCCTGGGAATTTCTCTGGAAAACAGGCTGAACGGGGAAAAGAACATTTGTACCGCGTCAATATCCGTTATTTTAAGGAATCCTTTTGATATTCCCTTGACTGCTATCGTAATCCAGGAGGGAAATGTTCCCAGAACAAACAAAACTGAATATACCAGAAAAGAGGTTAAAACTGATTTTAAAATGTTTTTTGATTTTAGGTACGAGTAAACAAGAATTAGCATCACAGCAATAAATATTTCCACTCTTACTCCATAGGTAATTCCGACATCTGGCCGATCGCCAAAAAAAGTAATAAATCTTTTTAAGAGCCCCATGAGGCTGTCAAAAGCGTAGAAACTTAAGAAACCTTTCCCATGAGATATAATGTAATCCACTATCGGGGGAATGATAATTACAGAATATCCAAAGATGAGTATATTGGCTGCTTTTCTGAACTCGACTTTCAGTATTTTATGGATAATATAAAGAGAGGCTAAATAGGCAATGAGAAAAGAATCGAAAAATTCATAGAAAATAAAAAAACTATAGTGGGCGTTTTCTCCGGAAGCCCAGTTTTCAATAAGTATTCGGAGTATCATCAAACCGACAAAAGAAGCCAGCAAAGACCAAAATCCGGCCGGGCTTTCTTCTATTTTTCGGGCTATTTTTTCCAACCGCATAATGACTTTTCCCATGTAGTTAGATTATCATCAAAAAGGGGAGGATTGCAAACTAAAAACCGGGAGCTGATTCCCGGTTTATAGTTTTTAGAAGAGTCCCTCCTGATATTTTTTAGAAGAGTCCCATTTGCCCAAAAAGAGTGATTACTAGCATTGGCGTAAGCGCCAAAAGAAATGCTAGGCTCATTTCTTCATACGATTTATCTTGCTCCTCTCTTTTTATGCATTTTGGACATTCGCATGGTTTTGTTGGTTCCTCCATTTTGTTTTTCTTAATAATTAAAAAAACGGGTCGACACCCGTTTGTTTTCCCCTGGATAGAAGCCTATTTTCAGGGTTATGTACTAATTATAGCAGATTTTAGGTAGAAAGTCAATCTTTTGTCTTTACGAATTTTATTGTCAAACGAAGCGAGTGAAATGGAAACTTGTTTCCATTTCCGAGCGAGTGATGACATCAAATTGGTTTAGTACCAATTTATTTTACATCGATGTGGTATAATTCAGATATGACTAGCGTATCGAATTCCTTAAATGATAAACAAAAAGAAGCTGTGGCCATTACCGATGGCCCGCTTTTAATTATCGCCGGAGCCGGATCCGGGAAAACAAGAACACTCACCCATAAGGTGGCGTATCTTATAAAAGAAAAAAATATCAGTCCCCAAAATATTTTGGCGGTTACTTTCACGAATAAAGCGGCTGGGGAAATGAAAGAAAGGATTGCCAAGCTACTGACAACTGACAACGAACAACTAACAATATATGAGTTGCCGCTGGTTGGGACTTTTCATAGCATCTGCGCCAAGATATTGAGAAAAGAAATCAATAAGCTGGGATATGAAAGATCGTTTAATATAATTGATGATTATGACCAGTTGTCGCTGATGAAAAAGATTTTTGAGCGGTTGAGCATCAGCAGGGATCAATTTAATCCCAGGGCGTTTCTGGAAGCGATAAGTAAAGCCAAAGACGATATGATAACAGCGGAAAAATTTGTGCTGGGAGTGGGCGGATTTTTCGAAGAGGTGGCAGCCAAAGCCTATTTTGAATATCAAAAAGAACTTAAAAAAAACAATGCTTTGGATTTTGATGATCTAATAATGCTAACGGTGAAAATATTTCAGGAATTTCCGGAAGTTTTGGAAAAATACCAAAAAAAGTTCCGTTACATTTTGGTGGATGAATACCAAGACACCAATCATACTCAATATCTATTGGTCAATCTTTTAGCCAAAAAACACCGGAATCTATGTGTTTGCGGGGACGACTGGCAATCGATCTATGGGTGGAGGCAGGCTGACATTCGGAATATTCTTGAGTTCGAAAAAGATTATCCCGAGGCGAAAGTGATATCGCTCGAGCAGAACTATCGTTCCACTCAGGTCATTTTGGACGCTGCTTATGGGGTCATTTCCCAAAATGTTTTCCGGAAGGACAAAAAACTTTGGACCGAAAAAGAAAAAGGCCATTTGATAACATCCTACGAAGCGGATGATGAAACAGACGAAGCGGAATTTGTGGCCAATGAAATTATTAAGGAACTGGAAGAAAATCGGTCGGGGTCCCGGATTCCGCCAAAGGCGGACAAGCAAGTCCGGGACGGAAAGCTAAAGTTTTCCGATTTTGTCGTGCTTTATCGCACCAATGCCCAGTCAAGAATTCTGGAGGAAATATTTTTGAAGCACTCTATTCCGTATCAAATCGTCGGCGGAATAAAATTTTACCAGAGAAAAGAGGTCAAGGATGTTATTTCATATCTCCGCCTAATCCAAAATCCGAATGATTTTATCGCCCTGGAAAGGATTGCGAATGAGCCCAGAAGAGGCTTAGGAGAGAAAACATTAATAAGTTGGAATAAATTTTCTAAAGACAATAAGCTAGACCTCATAACTTCTGGCATCAAAATAAAAGATGATAATTCGCAGCTCAAGGGAAAGCTGGATGCGATATCTAAGTTTTGCGAATTTATTCAAAGAATGGTTGAAGCGATAGATAGAATGAGTTTAGCCGATTTTGTCCAAAAAGTTTTTTCCGAAAGCGGATATGAAAAATATTTTATGGACGGAACGATGGAAGGGGAAATAAGATGGGAAAATGTTAGGGAGCTTATCACCGTAGCCCAGAAGTATGACAAGGAAAATATTTCTACTTCCCAAAAGCTGGTTTCTTTTCTTGAAGAAATAGCCTTAGCGACAGATGCAGATACAGTGAAGAAGAACAAAGATTCTGTTATGCTTATGACTCTTCATAGCGCCAAAGGATTAGAATTTCCCGTAGTTTTCATCGCCGGACTTGAAGAAGGAATCCTTCCTCATTCCCGAAGTATGCTTAGCCAAATGGAAATGGAAGAGGAGAGGCGCCTGATGTATGTTGGGATCACCAGGGCCAAAGAAAAGGTATACCTGTGTTTTACCAGACAGAGAAATATTTTTGGCACGACGCAAGTCAATCCGCCGTCAAGATTCCTGGATGAAATCCCCCCGCACCTTGTGCGGAATTTCCAATTTCTCCCGCCAAGTCGGGACCCCGCCAAGGCGGTGGCAATTTCCAAAAAAATTCCAAATCTCAAAATATAAATGACAAAAATAAAATACAAGATACAAAATACAATATACGAAATACTAAATTCAAGGATGGTGATCATGTCAAGCATCCGGATTTTGGAGAAGGAATGATAATCGCTTCGCAGGGAGAAATTATAACAGTGGCGTTTAAAAAATTTGGAATTAAAAAATTGTCCATGGAATTTGCCAAGCTCAAAAAACTAAGATAATAATTTTCTTAAAACCGGATGTTAGGGAGTTCCTAACATCCGGTTTTGTTTTGCCGCAGTGCAATCGAGGGCTGTGGATAAGTAGGATAATTTTTTTCTTGACTTATTTTTTACCCGGTTTTAGGGTTTTCAGCAATTCTTCAAAAGTAAAGTTAAAAAAATATTTCCCGGCGGCCCAAATTAGAAATAAAAAATCTATTTAGGAGACATTTTTGGCTTTATAGAGGCAAGATTTCAGCAGGGAAAAATAATCTTGCAGGTTCGGCTGGTGCTAAAAAATAAAGTAAATTTATTTCTATGCGATATCACATATGTGATATCGCATATTTATCTTTGTCAAGCCTTTTTTCGGCAAGAAACCCCTTGCAGTGCCTGGGTTAAAATTGTATAATTCAAGTATTGAAAAAACAAGAATGGAAATAAAAATAAAAGAAAAACTGATCACCCTATCAGAAGCGGCAAAAATTTCCGGAATAACCCGGGGGCATTTGAATTTTCTTTCAAGAACTGGAAAACTTAAAGCGGAAAAGCTTGGCCGAAATTGGCATACGACCAGGGCTTGGCTAAATGAACTGGAAAAGCCGAAAGAGTCCGAAGAAAATCTGATTACTTTGGCGGAAGCGGCCAAGATTTCCGGGTATGTCCAGGGCCATCTAAACTTGTTGTCAAGAAACGGAGAACTCAAAGCCAGCAAGGTGGGAAGAAACTGGTATACGACGCGGGAGCAAGCGGAAGAATTAGTCGAAAGAAAAAAAATAGAAAAAGGAGCGGAGATTATTCGAAAGTCCGAATTGATGAAACAGGGAAAGAAAAAGTACTTCATTTCAAAATTCAATTTGAATTTTCTTCGAAAAAAATCCAGCGATGCCCCGTGCGCCGAAGTTAAAAAAGAAAAAGTCAAAATTCAGCTTCAGCCGAAAACCTGCCTGCCAGCAGACAGGGAAAATATTTTGGAGAAAAAAATATTTTCTCTCATAAAAGAAAGCTTGGCGAATGAATTGCCCAGGCTGATTCAAAAACCGAAAAAGGAATTTTCATTTTTTCAAGCATCGTTCTTAATGATGCTTCTTCTTGGGGCACTTTTTTTATATAAGGGCGATAAAGATTATATCATCGAAAAATTGGGCATAGGAAATCTTTTGAGAAATAATTACCAAAGTGAAACGGAAAAAGGAAAAATTTCCGGTAATGAATCGGAGAAAATAATAGGCGAGGAAAACATTCTAGAAGCGAAAAATAACAAAGGAAGAGTTTTGGGCGAGTTGGAATTCCAGAGAATCCAAGAACCGTCGCCTTCTTTTGAAAAATTCAAATTCATAAATGGAGATTTGGCAGTTGATTATAATGGAGTTTTTAGAGTTAAGCCCAATGCCATAGATTCAAAAAAAATATCCTGGCATGCCATTGAAGCAGTAGATATTGATTCTAATTCAGTAACGGCCAGAACTATAGCGGATTACACCATTGAAGGGAGAAATATCAACACAGAAGCTGATGTAACAATCGATGGGCTGATAGTGGACAATGCTACTATTAACAATCAGCTCACCACCGGAACTCTCATCGCCGGCTCAACTACTCTTTTTGGCAATCTCGATATGCAAACCAATATCATCCAGAATATCGGCAATGCCGGCACTGATTTCACCAATGTGGGAGGATTAGTCTTAGCCAATAACTTAACAATTTCTTCCGGCGGAATAAATGTTAATGCCGGCGGAATAACCGCTATCGGAAACTCCTCCATTACCGGAGACACCGATATCACCGGCACTCTCACTTCTTCCGATGGAGATATCAATCTCAACGTTTCTTCCAACTTCAATACCAACATTAATACCGGCACCTCTACCGGCACGGTAAGCATCGGCAACGTTTTAGCCGATGTGGCTATCACTGACGGGCAATGGAGCATTACCGGAGCGGGTCTCATTACCACCGCTTCCAACTTAAATCTTAATGGCGGCATCCTTTCTTCCTCGGCTAATCCCTTAGTCATTAATGCCGCCGGTAATGTAGATGTCCAGGATACTTTAAATACGGACAACCTTACCACCGATACCGGAGGAGTATCCATTGCCGCCAACCAATCATATACCGGAGCCGGAGCAGTTTCTTTAACTAGCGGCGGAGCCAATATCCTTACTATAGATACCGGGGGAGCGGCCACCATCAACCTTGGC
>JAZDKA010000030.1:0-11332 GCA_043803385.1 Patescibacteria group bacterium
ACGCCTGCCTTAGAAAAAGAAAAAAGCAAGAGAATTAGATTTAATCTTGCCATTTTTATCAGAAAATGAAATTTATCCAGCTTGCTTCTTAAGTTCCTCGATTTGTTTTTGAATATCTGAGAGCGCGTCAGAAACATCAATGTCTGCTGATTCTCCAAGTTTCTTTACCTCTTCCAGTGCCTGTTTTCTTTCCGCGATATTATCAAGCAAGAATTGCTCTTTTTCTTCCTGAATTTTATTGTCTGTTTCGTTTTTTTGTAGTTTTTCAAAACTTTCCGTTGTTCCAAGCTTTTCCATTATTCCCTCATGAACCTCATGCATTTCACTTTCAAGCTCTTTCTCTCGTTTTTCTTTTTCAGCTTGAGTATATTTATGTAATTCTTCATCTAATTCTTTGTCTAAATCTTCGCTCGCGTCATTTATCTTGCTTGTTTCGGTTTTTTTCTCGGATTGCAATTCTGAATTTTCACTTTTTTTATTAAGTTCAGTTTCAATTTCAACTTCCTCCTTGGTAGCTCCCACTAATAATCCGCGACTAAAATTTCGCTCTTTTATTTCTTTAAGTAATTCCTGTTTTTCATTAACAGATAAAAATCTTCTACGTTTTATTTTTTCGTCAAATTCCCTGTCTTTGGCTTCATTCAATTCTTCTTGAGTCAACTCTTTTTTCTCTTTTGCGTCGCTAAAATTTTCAAGTCCCATAATCTATAAAATTTTACTTATGACATTACTTTATCATTAAAAATTGATTATTACAATAATACCAAAAATCTCCCATTTATAAAATAAAGAGGCAGGGTCGTTTGACACCTGCCTTTTTGATTTAAGTCACCTCTTTTTGTATACCCTTTTTCTCGAAGGTCCCTTTCCAGAATAGAATTCACTGTTTGATCGGATACCCCATTCAACAAGAATGCCATTAAGAGTTTTATAATTCATTTGAAAATCTATAGCTATGTCTATGGTATTCCTTCCTAACTTCCAGCCTTCTTCGATAACTCTTTTAAGCAGTAATCGCTGGCTTTCATCATTTCTGTTGTAAAATACCTTGCGAAAATATTTTCTGCCTCTACCCACAAAATCATTATATGCAATAGAATGATTTTTTTCTGTCGTTTGCTCCGGCTTCCTATAAAAGAATTTTTCAATTCCAACAGCAACCCGATCGATTATGCGCCGTAGTACAGCAAAATTTTTCAGAAGGCATCTGTCATCCTCGGCGATATCGAATGTCAACATAATGGTATTCCCAGCAAGTTCTTCTGGTTCAGCATCATAAGGAATTACGGCATATCCTGTCAAAGACTTCACTAAAAATACTTTTACCAAGTTACTCATTTTTCAACCTCCTTGTTTTTAAGTTTCTAAAATGTTCATGTTTGAACTGTTCAGTATATCAAAAAATTTTTCATTTGTCAATAATGTTTAAACTAAAGTAATACAAGATAGGATTTAATTGCTTTAATTAAGCAATAAAAAAGTGTTGACTAACATCAAACAAATTGCTATAATTTAATTATGGTTCAGGACATTCTCAAAAAATTAGGCTTCAATGAAAAGGAAATTGATATATATCTTGAAGTTTTAAAACTAGGGCGCGCAACACCTGCCCGCATTTCTAAAAATACCGGAATTCACAGAACAACTATTTATAGTGCTTACAAAGGTCTTGTTAAAAAAGGAGTTTTAGCAGAAGATCTGGAAAGTAAATATGTTTACCTCATTGCGCTTCCACCAGACTCTCTCCATGCTATTTTAGAACAGCGAAAGAAACGTCTTAGAGAAGAAGAAAATCTTATCAATCAAGTGTTAGTTGAAATCTCAAATCTGCCGACCAATATTCAATATGCTATGCCAAAAATCAGATTTGTAGAAGAATTAGATCTGGAAGATTTTCTTTATAAAAGAACTGACGAGTGGAATAAAAGCATAAAACAATATGACAATACATGGTGGGGATTTCAAGATCATACTTTTATTGACCACTACAAAAAATGGACTCTTGATTATTGGAAAAAATTTGAGTCATCACAAAACATTCTAGAAAAAGTGATAGGTAATCAATCTGAAGTTGAAAAGCAAGTGGCAGATAAGTTAATTAGTGGAAGAGAGGTTGTTTTTTGGAATAAAGATGCTGATTTTTCTTCCTCCTTTTGGATTGGCGGAGATTATATTATTATGATATATACTAAAAATCGACCCTTTTACCTAATTGAAATTTACAATCCAGTCATGACTCACAATTTAAGAGAAGTCTTTAAGCAAATCTGGAAGTCTTTGAAATAAAGTTTTATGTCAAATCTCATCAAAAAATTCCAAGACATTTCCCATCAATATAATCTTTGGGCAAAAGGTTCAAAGATTGTTTTGGGCGTGTCGGGCGGGCCGGATAGTATTTGTATGTTGGATATTTTCGCAAAATTAGCGCCGAAATATGGTCTAAAATTAATCATTGCCCATGTAAATTATGGATTGAGGGGGAAGGATAGTGATTTAGACCAGAAATTAGTTGAGAAATACGCTTCGCGAAATAAATTGAAATTGGTTGTTTTTAAACCGAAAGTTTTTAGTAGAAGCTCGGCTTCTATCAGCCGAAACGACCAAAAGAAGCCGAGCTTCTCTAGTCGCAAGTTGCCTTCCGAAAATCAGTTGCGGGAAATTCGCTATGATTTCTTTGAAAAAATCCGCGCGAAAAATAAATTTGACTATATTGCCGTGGGCCACACGCTTGACGATCAGGCAGAAACTTATCTCATGAGAATTATTAGAGGCTCGGGAATGGCTGGAATGTCTGCCATGAAGCATAAAACTAATTGCATTATCAGGCCGCTTTTAGGTATTGCTAAAAAAGAAATTTTGGAATATCTGGATAGGACGGATAGGACTTATAGGATAGATAAGACCAATAAGGAAATTCCATTTTTGCGAAATAAAATCAGAAACGAATTAATCCCGCTTCTGGAAAAAAAATATAATCCTAATATCAAAGAAACTTTGTATAAATCTTCTCTCAATATCGCCAAGGATTATGATTTAATTTCTGAAATCGCAGAAGATTTTTACAGAAAAAATAAGAAATTGAAAGCCAGCGCAATATTGAAACTCCATCCAGCTTTGCAAAAAAGAGTAATTTTTAAAGCGATTGAAAATGTTAAGCCGGATCTAAAAGATATTGAATCAGCCCATATCAACGAAGTTTTAAAAATCCTCAAAAGCGCCAAAAGCAAAAGGCAAGTCGTGAAGTTTCAGGGCTTGAAAATTACCCGCAAAGGTGATAAAATAACCATATCTTTGATTAAATAATTTACGAATTACTAATCTCTTACGAATATACTAATTCCTTAACAGAATATTCGTATATTCGTACAAAAATTAGTAATTAGTAAAGAATTTCATGGATAAATTACTCAAAAACATCGCCATCATTATTCTGGTTTTTCTTTTTATCTCCGGAATGATAATTCTCTACAACTCTCCCGCCCAAAAGCCGGCGGAGATTTCTCTTAATGAACTGGCAAATCAGATCAACGATGAAAAAGTGGTCAAAATCACGGTGGAAGACAATGATGTTAATATTGAACTTAAAGACGGGACGAAAGAAAAGACCATAAAAGAGCCGAACGGCACTATTTTTGACGTTTTGGACAGCTATGGCGTGGATAAACAAAAACTTTTGGCTGTTAACATTGAAGTAAAAAAGCCCTCGGGCTCGGGGATTTGGCTGGCGTACATTATTCCGATTCTTCTCCCCTTCATTCTAATTGCCGCTTTCATCTGGTTTATGATGAGACAGGCGCAAAGGGGAAACACCCAGGCCCTTTCTTTCGGAATGAGCCGGGCGCGGATGATTGATCCCAAAGACAAAAAGAAAAGAGTAACATTTACCGATGTAGCCGGAGCGGAAGAAGCCAAAGAAGAATTGAAAGAAATAGTTGAATTTTTGAAACACCCTAAAAAGTTTTTAAGCATTGGCGCTAAAATTCCCAAAGGAGTTCTGCTTCTCGGTCCGCCGGGAACCGGAAAAACCTTGATGGCCAAAGCGGTGGCTGGGGAAGCCGGAGTTCCCTTTTTCAACATCAGCGGTTCGGAATTCGTGGAAATGTTCGTAGGCGTGGGAGCCAGCCGCGTCCGTGATCTTTTTAAGCAAGCCAAGAAAAACGCGCCGTCCATAGTTTTTATTGACGAAATTGACGCAGTCGGAAGACACAGGGGCGCCGGTCTTGGCGGAGGGCATGATGAACGGGAGCAAACTTTAAACCAAATTCTGGTTGAAATGGACGGCTTTGAAACGGATACCAATGTAATAGTTGTAGCCGCTACCAACCGTCCGGATATTCTGGATCCGGCGCTTCTGCGGCCGGGAAGATTTGATCGTCGGGTAGTGCTGGATTTGCCGGATATCAACGAACGTGAAAAAATTCTCAAAATTCATACCAAAAACAAGCCTTTGGAAAAAAGCGTGAACCTGAAAATTTTGGCTCAAAGAACGCCCATATTTTCCGGAGCGGACTTGGCTAATTTGGTCAATGAAGCGGCGATACTGGCGGCTCGGAGAAACAAGAAAATTATCAGCATGCGGGAGCTTACCGAATCAATTGAAAAGGTGATGCTTGGTCCGGAAAGAAAAAGCCGGGTTATCCGCGAAGAAGAAAAGAAAATAATCGCTTATCACGAAGCCGGCCATGCCTTGGTGGCGTCCAGCCTTCCCAATACCGATCCGGTGCAGAAAGTTTCCATCATTTCGCGCGGCCAAGCCGGCGGATATACTCTCGCCGTTCCGACGGAGGACAAAAGGCTTTACTCAAAGGCTTATTTTGTGGATGAACTGGCTGTTCTTCTCGGAGGTTACGTGAGCGAGGAAATTAATTTTGGCGACGTGACTACCGGGGCTTCCAATGACTTGGAACGGGCTACCCATATGGCAAGAAACCTGGTTACCCGCTACGGAATGAGCGAACTGGGGCCGAGAACTTTCGGCAAGAAAGAAGAACTGGTATTTCTGGGCAAAGAGCTGGGCGAAGAGAAAGACTATTCAGAAGATACCGCCCGGGAAATTGACAAGGAAGTTTTTCGGTTTATTAATGAAGCCCAAAACACGGCGGAAAAAGTAATTAAGGAAAAGAAAGAAACACTGGAAAAGATTGTCAAGGTTTTACTGGAGAAAGAAACGATTGAGAAGGAAGAGTTTGAAGGCCTAATAAAATCTGAAACTGGCTTACAAAATGCCAAGAAATAAAACCTGACAGATATTTTTGTCGGTTAAAATTTCCAATTACCAATTTCTAATTTCCAATAAAAATCCAAATATTTAATTCACCTTGAACTATGAAACTAACCAAATGTCATTCCTGGCTTGACCAGGAATCTAGTAAAAATGCTTAAATAAAGATTTCTGGATTCCGCATCAAGTGCGGAATGACATAAAGAAAAAGTTTCGTAATTCAAAATAATTTAAAAAATTAATTCACTTTTGCATTTCATTGAAAATTAGAAATTTATTAGAGCTTATGCCAAAAATAGATTACATAAACATCCTAAAAAACTCCTGGCATCTTACCTGGCACAACCGTTTTTTATGGTGGTTCGGCCTTATTCTGGTCATCGGAGGCGGAGGCTTCAATCTCAATTTTCCGCTTAGCACGAACAACGAAAAAATTGACAACGAAAAATTTATTCAGGCGGCAAGCGCATTTCTTGACCGTTATTGGCAATGGATAGCTGCCGGCGCTATCTTGCTTTTTATTTTAATAATTATTATAGCCGTTCTTAAAATAATCAGCCGAGCAGGACTTATAAAATCTATTTCCGAAATAATTTTAGGTAAAACCGCTACTTTCAAAAAAGGCTTTAATGAAGGAAAAAAATACTTCTGGAAATTGTTTTTTTTAGGGCTGATGATTTTTTTGTTTATTATGGGAATTATTCTCGCTCTTCTCACGCCGGTTATTTTTCTTGTTTATCTTAAGTCTTATATTTGGGCGGCGATCCTCGGCGTCTTTGCCGTTCTTCTTATTATCGTTTTAGGAATAATTATTTCTTTCATCAAAGAATACTCGCGCCTTTATCTGGTTCTGTCCAACCTTAATGTTAAGAATTCATTGGAGAACGGCTATCTTGTTTTCCGGAAAAATATCCTGCCGAGCGTTATTTTTTCTTTGCTCCTTGTGGCAATCGGAATGATCGTTGGCTTGGCAATTTTATTTTCCGTTATCATTATTGCCGCCGTGTTTTTTATATTTGGCTTAGCCGCCTATCTTCTTCTTAAATGGGTCGGCGTGGTGATGGTTGCGATACCCGGCATACTGGCAATTATAGCTGTTGGCCTGGCGGTTCAGTCCATTTTCGCGGTTTTCCGCCAGACAGCTTGGATTTTGTTTTTTCAGGAAATCGCCGCGATAAAAAGCGAAGAAACTGTCAAAGAAAAAGAAACTATTAAGGTTTCCGAAAAGGTTCTGGATGCAGGAGAAGCATAAACAGGCATATAGCTCAGTTGGTTAGAGCTTTTTTAGTTTATAGTCTACATATTTGCCAATTCGCATTACTGATGTTATAATTTATACATGAAATCCAGGTGGTACGAATTAAAAGAAAATGCGATTAGATTAAGAAAAAGCGGTCTTTCTATTGGTAAAGTTGAAAAACATTTGGGCATACCACGCTCTACTCTTAGTGGGTGGTTCAAGGGCATTAGACTTACAAAAAAACAACTAGAGAAGATTGATAAAGAGTGGAAAAATGATCTGAAAAAAGCTCGAAAGAAAGCAGTAATTTGGCATAACAACCAAAAACTCAAAAGATTAAAGGAGGCGGAAAGGGATGCAAAAAAAACTTTAGTTAATATAAATTTAAAGAATACCGCCTTTCTTGAGCTAGCGCTGGCTTTTCTTTATCTGGGCGAGGGATCCAAAAAAAACTCAGAAACATCCATTGGCAGTTCCAATCCTGAAATATTGAATTTTTTTCTAGCGGGATTGGATAAGATTTATGGAATAGATATTAACAAGATAAGGTGCGAGTTGTATTTAAGAGCCGATCAAGATCCCAATAAAATAAAAGTCTATTGGTCAAAGACACTAAACATTCCTTTAAATAATTTCAAACAAGTTAATATTGATAAAAGAACCAAAGGTACTATAACTTATTCTTACTATAAAGGCGTGTGTAATTTAAGATGCGGCAATGTGGCTATCCAAAGAAAATTAATATTATTAGCCGAATTATTTTGTAAAAAAATAATATCTAAAAATTCGGGTGCGTAGCTCAGCTGGTTAGAGCGCTTCCTTGACATGGAAGAGGTTTCAGAGGTTCGAGTCCTCTCGCACCCACCAAAAAAAGCCAGATGGAATCTGGCGTTTTATATTTAAAAAATTTACAAATTTATTACCAGTCTTAATAACTCGGCTTGAAAATCGTTCCTGGGCCGCTTTGCCGGACTGCCTCGTTAACATCCCTTCTTACTCCGCCGACAACATTATTTATTTCCCGCTGGACATTCCTTTGGGCGTTGCCGATGCCCTGCCGGATGGCATTGGTGGCGATTCGGGTTACTACTGCCGTTATCACTTCCGGAATATTCTGGGCGCTGGCGATAATTTTATTTCCCAAATCTTGAACCCCAGCCTGCATGGAGGCGATAGCTGATCCCGGGGTAATAACATTGCCGTTGCTTTCCTTGGCCGTGTATCCCTGATAGGACATAGCTCTTATTCTGGCCTCGTCTTTCTCCTGCTCCAGTTTTTCCTGATAAGCGCTTTGGGCCATCAATGTATAGCCGAAGGGATTATTAGCTGGATTAGAAACAAAAGCAGAAAATCCTCTCCAGTTGCCTGCGGAAAACATCTCCGACGGATCACTGACATACTCCGAAATGTTGGTTTGCGGAATGGAGCTCCCGGTAGTCGCTTTTTTCGCTTGTTCAACTAAATAGTTGGTGTAATTTCCGGAAATTCCCTCTCCGCTTCTGGAAGAAGAAAGATAATTAGACGACGAGCCGGATCCCCGGGTAGTCAAAGTGAAAAAATCATTCATATATAGCTCTGTTTTTTTCAGTGGTTGGCTGACAAGATAATCATTCCAATTGGTGATAAATAAAGCTCCTCCACTCCCGCCTCCTCCCGAGATCATAGCACTCACTGAACTATTAATTGTTTGCACAGCCGCTTGCTTAAGCGCGCCCATGATAGCGCCGTGGATCTGCTGGGCGATTTGCTCCATCGTCTGCTTTAAAATAGCAGCCGAATAATTAGCCCCCCAAGCATCGGCCCTCACGCTCTCCAGCGGAACAAAAATTATTATTGCTGATAATAACAGAGCAACGATTATTTTATTGATTTTATTTTTTTTCATTCTTAGATTAAAGTTTCTATTGCAACATTATGATACCATATAGGTCATCATAATTAAACAATAGTTACTATGAAAATTAAGGAATTAGTTTTTGAAGACAGAGAGGAGATTAGTCGGCTGCTACCATTAGGATTAACTTTTAAAGATATTGGGCAAGCAATTGGCAGGGATAAGGGCACGATTTCCAGGGAGGTTGGCAGAAAAGGCATGAATAGATTTACTTATCGGGCTTGCCGAGCCGAGAAACATGCCAGAAAACAGAAAGAGAAACGATGCAGAAAATGTAAGATAATTCATAACTTGGAACTTGAGAAAATTGTTTTAGAGAAACTCAGGAAAAAATGGTCGCCGATGCAAATTGCCAGTACCCTCAAAACCGACTATGCTGATGATACTACTATGCAAGTATCACACGAAACAATCTATTCCTATGTGTATGTCCTGCCGAGAGGTGCTCTCAAGAAAGAGATTCTAGCGTGTCTAAGACAACAGCGCAAATATCGTCAGAAAAGATCGAAAAAGGGTAATCCTGAAGAAAAACGGGGCAAGATTGCTGATATGTTAAGCATCGAGGAGCGTCCAGCAGAGGTGGCCGACAGAATAGTTCCCGGACACTGGGAAGGCGACCTGATACTAGGCAAATACAAACGCACAGCGCTCGGTACATTAGTGGAAAGAACAACTCGGTCGGTCATATTGGTTCACCTCACCGGCAGAGACGCTACAAGCGTCCGCAGGGCCTATGCCCGGGAGATGAAAACGCTACCTGAACAAATGAAATTATCATTGACATACGATCAAGGAAAAGAAATGTCAGAGCATAAACAATTTACAATGGACACTAACATGCGAGTCTATTTCGCTCATCCGGGCAGTCCATGGGAACGAGGCACTAATGAAAATACCAATGGCTTAATCAGACAATTTTTTCCTAAGGGTACGGATTTCAACAAGGTGAGCAAGAGAGAAGTTAAAAAAGCTCAACATCTCCTGAATACTCGCCCCAGAAAAACATTAAATTGGGAAACTCCACAAGAAACATTTAACAAATTAGTTGCAATTAATTCTTGAATCTAATTAAGAAAAACATCTAGCCCAGCAGAGCGAATTCTGCTAGTGCCTCTTGTACAAGGGCACGGATAGACTCAAAAAGGACTTCCGCCTCAACGGCGGACCCTGAACCCTTCAGTGGTTCGGGGAATCGCAAAAGATTACGATTTGCTGAATACATAAAAAACGCTTATTTTAGGCGTTTTTTGCGTTGCGTTGACAGGAATGAGTCATTTCCAGGGAGAGTTTTTTCAGTATTTTTGTGGTATAATTAAAAAATGGGAAAGGAACTCTCAACAAGCTATTATAATAAGGAGCTGAACGAAGTTTTTCAGGAATTAAACACGAGTGAACACGGATTGGAAGAAAACGAGGTAAAAAATCGCCTTTTAGAGTACGGACTCAATAAACTGCCAGAAGCCAAAGCTGACAATTTGGCGGTTATATTCCTCCGCCAATTTCAAAGCTCTCTCATTTTTATCTTGCTTCTTGCGACAGCCGTTGTTTTTTTGACAGGCGAAAGCACTGATGGTTTTGTCATCTTGTCCGTTCTTCTTTTCAACGCCATAGTCGGAACTGTCCAAGAAGGAAAAGCCCAAAATATCTTTGCAGCTCTTAAAAATTTCATTAAAACAAACGCTTCAGTAATCCGTGAGAATGAAGAATACATTATTCCAGACGAGGAGGTGGTGCCAGGAGACATTATTGTTCTTCGTGAAGGAGAAAAAGTTCCCTCTGATGCCAGACTTTTGTATTCTGAATCTCTCCAAGTTGACGAATCTACTCTCACAGGAGAATCAAATCCAAAATTCAAACTAGCAACTTCCATAAAAAAAGCCAATATTTCTATTTCAGAACAAAAAAACATAGTTTTTAAGGGAACTAATGTTGTTTCTGGAAACGGGAAAGCGGTTGTGGTAGCAACAGGAATTGATACATTCATTGGTAGCATTGCGAAGAAAATATCCGACATTGACGAAGAATTGCCTCTTAAAAAAAATATCCGCCGTCTTTCCCACTTTATAATCGCTACAGTTTTTACTATAGGACTTATCTTGTTTGGAATCGGAATGCTTTACGGGCACGCTGTAAAAGAAGTGTTTACCACTATCGTGGCTATTTCCGTTTCCATTATTCCAGAAGGATTGCCGATTGTGGTGACGCTAGTTCTGGCAACGGGCGTTTGGCGAATGGGCAAACGCAATGTGCTGGTGAAAAGACTTCAGGCGGTGGAAGCGTTGGGGCAGACGAATATAATTGCGGTAGACAAAACAGGCACGGTAACTAAAAATGAACTGGTGGTCAAGGAGGTGTATGTCGATGGAAAACTGTTTTCAGTGGGAGGAATCGGCTATGAACCGAAGGGAGAAATTAAATTGGACGGAAAAAATATCGAACCGCTCAATCACCCAGAATTATTGCTGGCTGGCAAAATCAGTGCTTTATGTAGCGGTGCTCATCTTGCCTTTGATAATAATCTGGGAACTTGGAAAATATCTGGCGACCCAACAGAGGGAGCGACTTTGATAATGGCGGAAAAGATAGGCTATCGCAAGTCTGACTTGGAAAAAGAATTTGTGAAAGTTGAAGAAAAGCCGTTTGATTATAAATTGAAGTATCACACGACGCTCTATAATGAAAAAGGAAAACATCTATTGATGGTAATCGGTGCACCTGAGGAAATTTTGGATATTTCAGAAAAAATTTGGAGTCATTTCAAAACTTACGTCCTCGTTAATGACAAAAGAGAAAAATTGAAGGATGTTTTTATAAAAATGTCAGAAAGAGGACTGCGAGTGGTGGCTTTGGGAATGAAAAAGTTGGAAAGGGAAAATAGAATTCCTGAAACGTTATCATCGCTTGATTTTATCGGCTTTCTGGGTATTGAAGATTCGCCAAGAGTTGAAGTCAGAGAAGCGGTAAGCAGAGTGGAATC
>JAZDKA010000031.1:0-9477 GCA_043803385.1 Patescibacteria group bacterium
GGAGTATTTTTTACAGAATCTGAAAATAAAGGCAATAGATATTTTGGCGCAAAAATTATTCCAGCCCGGGGCGTCTGGATCGAGATAGAATCAGAAGCGGACGGAGGAATTTACATTCGCATAGACAAAAAGAGAAAATTTCCAGCGATAGCGTTATTGCGGGCTATGGGTTATGGAACCAATGAAATGATTTTGAAAGCTTTTGCCGGTAATTCTGCAGCCGAAGAAATAATCAAAGCATCTTTAGCCAAAGAGGGAGTAAAAAGCCTAAATGATTCTTGTATTGAGATTTATAAGCGTCTCCGAGATGGCGATATGGCCACGGCTGAAAACGCCAAAGAATTTATTAATTCTTTATTTACGGCGGAACGTTACGACCTTTCTCCAGTGGGACGATTCAGATTCAATCAACGATTTCAAAAATCTATGGAAAAGGAAGAGATGGATCGCCGAATAATTTCTAAAGAAGATTTGGTGACGGTCATTTCTCATATTATTCTTTTAAATAACACTCCGCTCGCCAAAGCTGACGACATAGACCATTTGGGCCAGAGACGGGTGCGTTTTGTTGGAGAAATACTGCAACAAAAAGTGCGTACCGGGATGATGCAGATTAAAAGAAATATTCAAGACCGCATGTCTATTATTGATGTGGATACGGCCATGCCCATCGCGATTATCAATCAACGACCGCTCCAAGCTCGCATTAAAGAATTTTTCACCACTAACCAACTTTCACAATTTATGGCGCAAGAAAATGTGCTTTGCGAAATGGAACATTTACGCACTCTCTCAGCTCTCGGGCCTGGGGGTTTGACTCGTGAGCGAGCCGGGTTGGAAGTCCGCGATGTGCATCCTTCACACTATGGAAGAGTCTGTCCGATTCATACGCCAGAAGGTCCGAACATTGGACTTATCCTACACCTTTCAACTTATGCCAAGATAAATGATTTTGGAATTATTGAAACTCCTTACATGAAAGTTAAAAATGGTAAAATAACCAGTGAAATGGTTTATTTAAACGCGCTGGAAGAAGAAAAATATAACATTGCCCATGCCGGAATTCCTTATGACGAAAATGGCAAAATCACCGAAGAAAAAGTAGAAGCGAGAGTCAAAACAGAACCGGGAACAGTCTCTCGTCATGAAGTTGATTTTATTGATGTTGCTCCGAACCAAGCTTTTTCTATAGCTACTTCCATGATTCCGTTTTTGGAACATAATAACGCCAATCGCGCACTGATGGGAAGCAATATGCAGAAACAAGCTGTGCCTTGCGTCTTGCCAGAAATGCCACTTGTAGCTACTGGTGTTGAAGAATTAGCAGCCCGGGATTCAGGCAGATTAGTGATAGCGGAAGAAGATGGTGTCGTTTCCTATTTGGATGCTAAAAAAATAATTATTAAAAGTAATTCGGACGTCCGACGTCCGGAATCCGGACGTCGGACGTCCGAATTTGAAAAGACTTATACCTTAATTAATTTTCTAAGAAATAACAATTTTGCTGTTTTTCATCAGCGTCCCTTGGTAAATATTGGAGATAAAATAAAAAAGGGTGATGTGCTGGCAGATACAAGCAGTACCGTAAATGGGCAGGTTTCCATTGGCCAAAATATTTTGGTAGCTTTTTTGTCCTGGTCTGGGTCAACTTACGAAGATGCGATTGTTATTTCTGAACGCCTGGTAAAAAAGAGTAAATTTACATCAGTCTATGTTGAGGAATTTACTTGTGCCGTTCGTGACACTAAGCTTGGGCCTGAAATTACAACGCGTGATATTCCAAATGTTGGAGAGCTTCGATTGAAAGATTTGGATGAAGACGGCATTGTCCGGATTGGAGCGGAAGTGAGAGAAAACGATATTCTTGTTGGTAAAATTACCCCCAAAGGTGAAACTGAACTTACCCCAGAAGAACGACTTCTTCGTTCAATTTTTGCCGAGAAAGCGCGCGATGTAAAAGATACATCTCTACGGATGGAGCATGGCAAGCGCGGACGCATTATTGGTGTAAAGATTTTTTCTCGTGACTTAGGCCATACCCTCGAAGCAGGTATTATTAAAAAGATTGTTATTGAGGTTGCTCAAATTCGCAATATTTCAGTTGGAGACAAAATCTCAGGCAGACATGGAAATAAGGGAATTATTTCAACCATTCTTCCAGAAGAAGATATGCCTTATCTGGCTGATGGTATGCCGGTGGATGTTATTCTCTCACCACTCGGTGTTCCTTCCCGTATGAATTTGGGACAAATTTTAGAAATACACTTAGGAATGGCTGCCAACAGTCTTGGTTATCAGGCAATCGTGCCCCCGTTCTTAGGAGCCAAACAAGAAGAAATAAAAGAAGAATTAAAAAAAGCTGGATTGCCAGAAAATGGCAAATTAAAACTTTTTGATGGACGAAACGGGGAAGCTTTTGCTCAAGATGTAGCCGTTGGATATATGTATATGCTTAAACTTCATCATATGGTAGAAGATAAGATTCATATGCGTTCAGTCGGTCCTTATTCTCTTATTACCCAACAGCCTCTTGGTGGAAAAGCTCAAGGTGGAGGACAGAGATTTGGAGAAATGGAAGTTTGGGCTCTGGAAGGCTACGGCGCAGCCTATACGCTTCGTGAAATGCTGACTATTAAGTCTGACGATATCCTCGGTCGATCTGCAACCTTTGATTCTATTATCAAAAATGAAACGATTAGACCACCCAATTCTCCCGCCTCATTTAATGTATTATTAAATTATTTGCGAGGTCTGGCCTTAGATGTGGATTTAAGAAAAGGAAATAAATAATATGAAAACTCTAAACACAACTGAATTTGATTCCATTGCCTTGCGACTGGCCTCTCCAGATCAAATAAAAGAGTGGTCCTTTGGAGAAGTCACCAAGCCAGAAACGATAAACTATCGTACCGGCAGAAGCGAGCGAGGAGGTCTCTTTGATGAGAAAATTTTTGGTCCGGAAAAAGATTACGAATGTTATTGTGGAAAATATCGCCGCATTCGTTATAAGGATATTATTTGCGAGAAATGCGGAGTCGAAGTTACGCGTTCAATCGTGCGTCGAGAACGCATGGGGCACATTGAACTTTCTACTCCGGTTTCCCATATTTGGTTTTTACGCGGAGTCCCTTCCCGCATGAGCATTCTTCTGAACATATCTGTAACGGACCTTGAAAAGGTAATTTATTTTGCTGGATACATTATTACTAAAGTTCTGGAAGAAGAAAAAAAATTTATTCTGTCTAATTTAGACAAAGAATATAAAACTAAATTGAAAAATTCGGTTGATGCGGACACTCGAGAGAAATTAAAAACTTTACTTTCTGCCACTAAAAAAGAAATCGGAGAAATTTATGAAGGAAAAGTTTTAAATGAAATTTCCTTCCATCATTTTTCTTTGAAATACGGGACTTGTTTTGAAGCTAATATTGGCGCCGAAGCTATCTACTCTATTTTTAAAAATCTTGATTTAAACAAATTGAAACATCTAACCGAGAAGATGCTTCTTCAGGCTAGCGTAGCAGAAAAAGAGAAATTACAAAAAAGACTTTCCCTTATCCGGGCGATGACTTATGCCGGCATTCGACCAGAATGGATGTTTTTGACTGTTGTTCCGGTTATTCCTCCAGTCTTGCGTCCGATGGTAGCCCTAGATGGCGGACGACATGCCACCAGCGACCTAAATGATCTTTATCGTCGGGTGATAAATCGCAATAATCGTTTAAAGAAATTGAAAGAAATTAATGCTCCGGATGTTATTTTGAGAAATGAAAAAAGAATTATTCAAGAAGCGGTTGATGCTCTGATTGATAACTCGATTGCCAAACAAAATGATTCTGCAGCCATGAGCCAATCTCAAAAACGTCCACTTAAATCACTCTCTGATAATCTAAAATCCAAGCAAGGTCTTTTTCGTCAAAATTTGTTAGGGAAACGAGTGGATTATTCAGGTCGCAGCGTTATCGTGGTTGGTCCTGAACTGAAGCTCAATCAATGCGGACTGCCGAAACACATGGCTCTGGAACTTTTTCGACCATTTGTAATTTCAAAAATTTTACAGGCGGAACTCGCTTTTAATATTCGGGGGGCTAATAAACTCATCGAAGAACGTTCTCCTGAGGTCTGGGCAATCTTGGAAGAAGTTATTCAAGGTAAATATGTACTGCTGAACCGCGCGCCGACTTTGCACCGTTTAGGTATTCAAGCTTTTAATCCGATTTTGATTGAGGGAAATGCTATTCAAGTCCATCCTCTTGTTTGTCAGGCTTTCAATGCTGATTTTGATGGAGACCAAATGGCCGTATATGTACCATTACTGGAAGAAGCGCAATTGGAAGCAAAAGAATTAATGGCTTCAAATAAAAATTTGCTGAAACCGCAGAATGGAGATTTAATAGTGCATCCTAGCAAGGATATAGTGCTCGGAAGTTATTGGATGACTAAAATAGTTGACGGAGAAAAAGGCGAGGGTAAATATTTTTCAAGTCCCAACACCGCTATCACTGCTTATGATTATGGAGTTGTGTCTTTGCAATCTAAAATAAAAGTTCTCGCTACTGATACGCACAAATACAAAAAATTTGGGGGAGAAATTTTTGAGACCTCTGTGGGAAAACTTCTTTTTAACAGTATTTTGCCGAACGATTTCTCTTATGTGAATGATGAAATGACTCAAGACAGATTGTCTTCTCTTTTAGACGAGCTCATTATCCACTCTGGAGTAGAAAATACTCCTCCTATACTCGATAAAATTAAAGAATTCGGATTTAAGTATTCTACTGTTTCTGGCACTACCTGGGGATTGGACAATATCAAAGTTCCA
Source organism: Patescibacteria group bacterium (assembly GCA_043803385.1). Lineage (GTDB taxonomy): Bacteria > Patescibacteriota > Minisyncoccia > Moranbacterales > JAKLHP01 > JAKLHP01. The sequence goes on from JAZDKA010000031.1 coordinate 4,823, forward strand.
GAAGAAAAGAAAAAAATTATAGGAGAAGGCAAAAAACTGGAAGAAGATACGATATCGCAGTGGAGCGAGGGCCTTCTTTCTTTAGATGAAAAATATCAAAAAATTATTGAAATTTGGACACAGGTTAAGAAAAATTTAGAAAAAGTTCTACCCCATACCCTTGATAAAAAAGGTTCCACTTATGATTTATTTACCTCTAAAGCTAGAGGTACGATGTCCAGCCTTATGCAAATGACTGGCATGATCGGTCTGATTCAAAATAATCAAGGAAAAATTCTAGAATTCCCAATTATTCCTTGTTATCAAGAAGGACTTTCTCCGATTGAGTATTTCGTGATTACTCACGGGGCTCGTAAAGGCGCTTCCGACACAGCTCTCAATACTGCCAAAGCTGGATATTTGACACGCAGATTGGTGGATGTGGCTCAAGATGTAGTTGTCACCGAAGAGGATTGCGGCACCAAAGAAGGTAAAATAGTTACTAGAGAAAATATTTCTGGAATTGAAATTCCACTTTCTAAAAATATTCGGGGGCGAATCTTGGCAGGAGATTTAAAAGATAAAGATGGCAAAGTGGTCTACAAGCGGGGATTTTTAATCACCAAAGAAGAAGCCTACAACATTGAGGGAGCAGGTTTCGCGGAAGTGTTTGTTCGCTCTCCTCTTAATTGTAAAACAGTACACGGTCTTTGTGTCATGTGTTATGGTCTCGATCTAGGCAGGAATCATTTGGTGGAAGAAGGTGAAGCCGTTGGAATAATAGCCGCCCAAGCAATCGGAGAGCCAGGTACTCAATTGACGCTCCGCACTTTCCACGCTGGAGGGGTGGCCGGAACGGACATTACCACGGGCCTTCCGCGCGTTGAAGAAATTTTTGAAAGACGCATTCCAAAAAATCCAGCAATTATTTCAGAAACAGATGGTGAAGTATCGGAAATCAAAACAAAAGATGATAAAGAAAAAATAATTAAGGTTCTATCTGACTCCAAAGTTGATGGCAAGAGCAATGAAATTGAATACAATGTGGCTTTTCGCAGAACTCCGATAGTGAAAGCGGGGGACAAGGTAAAAAAAGGTCAACTTCTAACAGATGGATCGGCGGATATTGCTGAAATGTTCCGATTGGGTAATAAAGAATTAGTGGAAGAATATATTATTGAAGAAATTAATAAGGTTTATGAACTGCAGAGCGCTTCAATTTCTAGAAAACATACGGAGATTATTGTTCGTCAGATGTTTTCTCGCCGGAAGATAAAAGATGCCGGGGAAACCAATTTTTCAGTAGGCGACATTGTTGAAAATACTGCTTTTATAGAAGAAAATACCAGAGTCAAAGAAATCAATAGAAAAGAAGCAAAAGCAGAAATAGTAGTGCTTGGGATTACTGAAGTTTCTCTCCGCACTAAAAGTTGGCTCTCGGCGGCCTCCTTCCAAAATACTAATCGTGTTCTCATTGAAAATGCAATCAAGGGTGGAGTAGACACTCTCAGGGGTTTGAAAGAAAATGTTATCATTGGACGGTTAATTCCAGCAGGAACTGGGTTCAAAAATAAATTTGTTTTGACAAAGAAAGAATAATAGAATAGTTTTTTGTTTATTAACAATTTAACTAAAAACAAGATGAATTCTCCCGTTCAAAAAATTAAGGAGAGATTGTCAATTGAAGAAGTAGTCTCTTCTTATATAAAGCTCGAAAAGGCAGGCGCCAACCTCAAGGCAAAATGCCCATTTCACAATGAAAAGACACCCTCATTTTTTATTTCTCCTGACCGCGGGACTTATTATTGTTTTGGTTGCGGGGCTAAAGGTGACATTTTTACTTTTGTGGAAGAATTTGAAGGTCTTGATTTTCGGGGGGCGCTTAAATTACTCGCCGACAGGGCAGGAGTTATTCTGGAAACCTATAATCCAAAAGAAGAAAGCGAAAAAGAAAAATTACATAGAATAATGGAAGAAGCGACTCTGTTTTTTGAAAAAAATTTAAAAGAAAATACAGAAGTTTTAACTTATCTTGAAAACAGAGGATTAAACGAAGAAAGTATAAAAATTTTTCGTATTGGTTTTGTGAAAAACGACTGGAGAGAATTGTATTCTTTTCTTACCAATAAAGGTTTTCGTGATAATGAATTGGAAAAAGCCGGGTTGGTTAAAAAAACAGAGAAAGCCACGCCTGCCAACGGGCAAGGTTTTTATGATAGATTTCGTGGACGGATAATGTTTCCAATTTCTGATTCAAGTGGACGCATTATTGCTTTTTCAGGTAGAATTTTTGCGGATGATGGAAAATCGGCGAAATATTTAAATAGCCCAGAAACCCTTATCTTCAATAAATCTTCCGTCCTTTTTGGCATAGATAAAGCAAAAGAAGCAATCCGCAAAAATAATTTTTCTATTCTGGTGGAGGGCCAAATGGATTTAATTTTAGCCCATCAGGCAGGATTCAAAAATACTGTTGCCTCATCGGGTACAGCCATGACAGACTCAATCTTGTCAAAAGAAAACATTATAAACAATCTCGGGCTTATTACCAGATTATCAAAAAATATTGTCCTAGCTTACGATGCCGACAAAGCAGGGGTAAATGCTTCAAATCGTTTTGCGAAGATTGCTCTATCTTTGGGGATGGATGTAAAAGTGGCAGACATAAGAGAAGGCATGGATCCAGCAGATTTGATTTCAAAAGTTGGAGTAGATGCTTGGCGGGAATCAATAAAAAATTCAAAACACTTTATTGAATTTATACTTGCCAGAATCTTAAAAGACACTCATGAGGACAGGCGAAAAGCAGGTAGGGAAATAAAAGAACGCCTGCTTCCTTTTGTAAATGATTTGGAAAGTTCTATAGAAAAATCGCACTTTATTGGGTTAATTAGTAACAAATCCGGAATATCTGAAAGTGCTTTGATGGAAGATTTAAAAAAGGTTGAAGTCGAATTAAAATACGAAAGAGAAGATACAAAAATTGCGATAGAAAATGTAGAAAAAAAATTAAGAAAAGACCCGATTGAGCGTAGGCTTTTAGGCATCGCTTTTTGGCAAGAGGGACTAAAGGTCAGAAAAATAGACCCGGAATTAATTTTTAAAAAATTAGAAAAAGTAAAAGAAAAATATAAAGACATTAAAGAAGATTTGATTTATGAAGTAGAAGAATTTTATTCAAATAATGAGGATTTAAATAAGGATGTAAATGAGATGATGTTGAGCATAGAGGAAGAATATTTAAATGAAGAGTTAATAAAAAAAATAATAGAATTACGAAATTTAAAAGGCAAACAAGAAGAGATAGAAATTTTAAAAAAGATAAATGAGATAAATAAAATAAAAGAAAATATTAAAAATAGTCGCTTAAGGAAATAAAATATATGAAGAAAAACATAAAATTAAAAAAGAAAAATAAGGTTGTAAAAAAGAAAAAAAGTAAAAAAATTAAGTCCCAACAGCCAAATAGGTCAAAATCTCGACTAAAAGCGTCGGGGAAAAAAACTATAAAAAAATTATCTTATGCTGAAAAAAAGACAGAAACATTGGTTCGCCTAGCGAATGAACTCATAGAAAAAGGACGCAAACGTGGTTTTATTACTTATGATGAGATATTAAAAACTTTTCCTAATATAGAAAACAATATTTTATTCCTAGATGAGCTTTATGAAAAGTTTGCGATTGCTTCTATTGATATACTAGAAGGCGGAAACTTGCTCAATTTAGATATTGATTTGAATGATAAAGATTTGAACAAGGGAAGTATGCATGATTCTATTCAGATGTATTTAAAAGAAATAGGGCAGTACCCTTTAATTCACGCGAGCGATGAAAAAGATCTAGCTAAGCGTATTGAACATGGAGACATGGAAGCAAAAAATTTATTGGCCCGGGCCAATCTGCGTCTAGTGGTTTCCATCGCTAAAAAATATGTAGGCCGTAGCGCGAATTTAACCTTACTTGATTTAATTCAAGAAGGGAATCTCGGACTGTTTAAAGCGGTTGAAAAATTTGATTGGACTAAAGGATATAAATTTTCTACTTATGCTACTTGGTGGATTCGTCAATCTATTACCCGCGCCTTGGCTGATCAATCAAGAACTATTCGTATTCCAGTCCATATGGTGGAGACAATTTCTAAATATAAACAAACTCATCGCCGACTGAGTCAGGATTTGGGTAGGGAACCGCTTGCCGAAGAGATTGCCACGGAAATGGGTATTCCAGTTGAAAAGATTCATGTAATTGAGAATATTTCTCAAGAAACAGTGTCACTTGAACAGCCGGTCGGGGATGATGACGATAAATCAACTTTGGAAAATTTTATTCCCGACGATAAAATTTTGCGTCCCGATCAAGAATCCTCTCGCCGAATTCTCTCGGATCAGATTCGTGAAGTTTTGAGCGAGCTTAATCCAAAAGAACGCAAAATTTTAGAAATGCGTTATGGACTGCTGGACGGTATTCAGCACACTCTGGAGCGGGTAGGGGAAGAATTTGGAGTGACTCGTGAGCGGATTCGTCAAATTGAAGCAAAAGTTCACGAAAAACTCCGCCAGCACGAAAAAATCGCTCGCTTAAAAAACTACTTCGACTAATTCCAGCAAGGGGAGTCCTTGCTGGGATGTCTATTCTAAACTATTTGCATACATTATTTCTTCAAATGTCCTGAATTC
>JAZDKA010000032.1:0-5317 GCA_043803385.1 Patescibacteria group bacterium
GTAGAAGGAATACCGTTGAAAATAGCCCGGCTTTTCCCTTCTTTTTTTTCGCCTTCTTTCTTGCTCTGCCGATAAAAATATATCAGTCTTACGGTCGTACATAACACGTAAAACAGACATACGAAAAAGTTGATTGATGCCATGAAGAGTATGATAGCCAAACCAAGCGCATAATTCAACCAGTCCGCGGTGTCGTCAGCAAGCACTCCGAAGTTAGTTTTTTTTGCCTTAAATATTTCTCTTATTTTCCTGGCTATCGGTCCGTCAAGAACATCACAAATGGCGGAAATCATCATAAGTGGCGCCGCTAAATAGAAATTCTTATGAGCTACTGCTTCATAAACTCCCCAACCGGCGGCTACAACGCTTCCAGCTGTAATGGCGTGCGGAAGAAAACACAAGAACATTGGATTGATCTTGCATCCGATTGAAAAAACAGCAAAAAGATAAACTACTCCGAGAAATACACTTGTCCAAAGTGGAATAAATATCCAGCCGGGAAACAACTTTTCCGCAACAACCAGAAAAGTAATCAGCACAATCTCCAGGTTGAATTTGGTTTTTCCTGTCCAACTGTGAAAATAATCCGCTTTTACGATTCCTATCTTTTCCAGGATACATACTAATGGATATCCCCCAAACTCAACTACATAGAGAGCTGCTATTGCATAGCTGTGAACATAGGAGCTAGCCAGAAAATCAATAGTAAGAACGGCCATGCATCTGTCAGCGAAACCATCATTTATGTGTCCGAAATTTTTTCTTATCCAGAGATACCACTTGCCTCCCGAAATATTTATACCTAGACGTTTTCTTTCTTTCTCCCTGTATCTGGCCACTTCTCCGTCAATATAATCGCTTGCCCCGATTACATATATCGAAACAAAGAGAGCCAACCACGGATTAATTGTCCATAGCAACTTGAATATTGGATATGCTAAATATCTGGTTGATGTCCAGATATCTTCATGGATATATGCCCATCTCCTGACAACATTTTTCTGATACCATTGTTGCTTCCATCTGAATTCATCCGCATTAAATGAGAACTTCCAGATGAAATCAAAAAATCTATCGATTCTTTCTGATATATTCATTTTCCCCTCCTCTCCTCTTTTTATAATCTTTGCAGCCTTTTTGGCTGTTTTTCCCATTTATGTCAAAGGACTGACTCCTCCTTAGCAGTTTATTCTATGTTCAATCCAGCTTCTGTGTCAACAGGAAAATAAAATCCCGCCTAAGCGGGACTTTAAAAACTTTCATGACTTACGCGTTTGGCTATGGCAAGCCGTTCCCGGAGGCGCGATTACAGAATTGTCCGACATTACGCCGGAGTTACGGCCTTGACAGAGACAAATGCGTAAGTCCTAACTTTATAGACTTTGTAAACTACCTTATCCTATAATTCAATCCCACCTCGATAATTATTTCTTCGGTTCCGGAATTGATTTGTGCAGCCGTCGAAGCTGAAGATTTTTCCGCTCCTCCTACTCCCAACCCGTAATTGCTGTTCTGAATATCCGGAGATTTGATTATATTTTCATACCAGCTTACAACTTTGCCCAATTTTCTAATTCCCGCCGCTTTAGCCAAAGCTCCTGATTTCTGCCTGGCATCAGTAATTGCTTCGATTCTGGCTTTCTGTTTCATTTCTTCCAAATTTGAAATATCAAATGCCACTCCGACAACTTGATTAGCCCCGGCAGAGCTTGCGTTTTCAATAACATTTCCGACTGAATTTGGATTTTTGTTAACCTCTTTCACTTTGATGGAAACTTGCTGATTGGCATCATATCCGGACGGAACTGCATTTCCTCCGCTTTGAATTTGATAATCATAATGCGGATACAAAGAATAGGATTGCGTTTGGATATCTTCTTCGGAAATTCCCAGCGCTTTCGCGGAATCAATAATTTTCAGCATTGAATTATTCAATTGATTGAGCGCTTCTCCCGCAGTTGGAGATTTGTCGATTTGGACTCCCAGGGTTATTACCGCGATATCCGGCTGATAGGAAACTTTCCCCCTTCCGGTTATTGTTGTTATGTCATTAGAATCCTGGACGATCCTCTCCCGCAGAATCGAAACTATAATTATAGCCGAAAGAAGGATTACGGAAGAAAAAATCAGAATATTTTTGGGAGTTTTCCATTGGCATTGATTTATAGAATTTTCTTGTTCCATATTATTATCTTTTAAAAAAATTAATCAATTCTTTTACTTGTATTCAATGCTGGCAGATCGGGAGCACTGTCTATTATTTTTCTGGCGGTTTCCAGCGAAAACCAAGCGACAAATACGCTTAAAATCATTATTATCAACAACGCCAGCCCTCCAGAAATATTTTTGCTATTATCAAATTTGCTAAGTTTCATCTTATTATATTATGTATCACAACTTTTAATACTTCCAGTATATCACAATTTACGCAATTAAAAAAAGCAGCGATTATCTCGCTGCTTGATCCGCTATATTACTTTTTTTTAGCAGGACCGCTAAGCATTATGCTATATCCTTTGGCATCATAGACACATCCCGACTTTGGCCATTCGTCCGGGTCGGGGCAACAGTCTTCGTCTGTATGCTTTCCTTTGTTATCGCTTTTGGAAGGATGCCCATTACTGCCTTCCCTGCAAGAAACTTTCACTGCCCTGGGTTTTGTAGTTACAGCTATCGAGGCCTTTCTCGTTTCTTCGGCTTTCTGCCTTTTTATTTCATCTTCATCATCTTTTCCGCAAAGTTCTGATGCTTGCTTATTGGACTTATCATCTTTGCACTGCTCGCCGGGTGATTTTAATTCATATCCATTAAGTTTTCCCACATTATGGCTGCCGGAATTATTTTCTTCTTTCAAAGAATAATTAGAATCATTTTCTTTTGATTGGGCATTGGTGATACTCCCCTCTTCGGAATGGGCTATAAGGACAAACCCATTTCCATTAATCCAAAGCAAAGTGAGCAAAACCATAAATGACATGGCAAAAACTTTTTTTTCTTCAAAAGTAAAGCCCGTTGCTTCATTTTTTATTTTTCTCCAGATTGCCTTAAAGTCTTCTTCTTTTATTTCTCTGGTAAGGATTCTTTCAAGGCAAGATAAAAAATTCTTTATTTTATATAAATAAACTTCAGACAGCTGGTACTCTTTTGTTTTGGAATAAATGATCGTCCACATACGCTTATTTAAAGTAAAAAACAAATAAAAAAGGGCGGGAATTCACCCGCCTTTTATTGCATATATTGTAATTATAGCATAAAAAATCAAGCTTGTCCAGTAAAAAATACGGCCCTAACATACATACAGGCACGGGTCAATCCAGCCGGAAAGTTCTGATTGCGAAGCGACATACCCTTTAATATTTATCGCCGTTCCTTTGTGAAAACCCAGATGTAAATGCTTTCGTTCTCCGTCTGTTTCAATGCTTTTATCTCTTCCTAAAATTCCAATCGTATCTCCGGCATTTAAATTGCCATCTATTTTTGAAGTTATACTTGCCAGTTTTAAATGGCCATAAATTACTGTTATCGGATTTCCGTTAAGTTCGCATGATTCCACTGCTACGCCGCCATAACCGCTGGCATATTCTTTCAATAATAATTTTCCCGAACAAACCGCTTTCACGGGAACATTAATATTAAGTTCCTCGGGAAAAATTTCAAAATCAGTTCCCGCGTGATAACCTTGAAATTTTTCCGGCTGGACCGGAGAAGTAGCTGGAGTTATATAAATTCCGAATGGTTTTTTGGTAATTTTTTCGGAAGTTCTGTCCAGCGGGACACCAAAACCGTTTTTTGAAGCAACTGAAATTTCTGAAATATTTTGATCCCGAAAGACATTATCTTGAGCTGGTAGCTGGTCTACTGAAGAACTAGGCGCGCTATTTTTCTGCGTATTATATTTAAATAAAAATACTCCGAATAGCGAAATAGCGATTAAGAATAAAACTATGTAAGTTTCCTTGCTATTCATATTTATTATTATTCATACCTCAACGCTTCTATCGGGCTTAAATTCGCCGCTCTTCTCGCCGGGTAAAATCCAAATACGATTCCCACCCCGGCCGAAACACCAAAAGCTAAAAGGACCGACGAAATAGAAACTTGAGTTTTGAGAGCGCTGACCAAACTTGAAATTACGATTGAAGTAATCCACCCGAGAAAAACTCCTATTGCGCCGCCGAAAAAAGTAAGCATTACCGCTTCGGCCAGAAATTGCATATTAATATAAATTTTTCTTATGCCTACCGCTTTGCGAAGCCCTATTTCCCTGGTTCGTTCCGTTACTGTCGTCAGCATCATATTCATAATTCCAATCCCTCCGACCAAAAGTGAAATTCCAGCAATTGATGCCAGAAGCATTGTAAATGTGTCTGTGATACTTGAAGCAGTGGCAATAATATCAGCTTGATTCATAGTGCTAAAATCAGCTTCTGCCGGATCAGAAATCTTATGCCTCCTCAAGAGAAGTTCCGTAATGCCATCTTGGACTGAAGCCATTGAATTCTGGTCTTGGGCCGCCACGCTTATGTCGCTGACAAAATTATCACCGGATAAGAAATGCTGGGCAGAAGAAATCGGAACATAAGCATAATCATCCGGATTGCTAAAACCGGCTCCTCCTTTTAACTGGGTTACACCGATAACTTGAAAATCAACATTCTTAATGCGAATCATCTGCCCGGTCGGATCAACTCCGGCTCCGAATAAATCATCCCTGGCTGTCGGCCCTAAAACCGCTACTTTGGCTGAAACCTTGATTTGCTGATCGGTAATAAAAGTGCCGGAATCAATTTTAACGTTTCGCACATCAAGATAGGCGGGAACTGTCCCTGCTACTTGAGTATTGGTATTGTTTCCTTTGGCGGTAATTTGATAACGCCGGGAAACTTCGGGAGCCACGCCTTTGATATTTTGCACTTCAGTTTCTATCGCAGTGGCATCTTCGAGTGTCAGCGTTTGAGCGCTTCCTCTTCCCGCGCTTACCGCTCCTCCGCGCTGAGAGCCCGGCATAACAATAATAAGATTGGAGCCGATGGCTTCAATGCTGCTCTCAATAGTATTTTTGGCTCCTTGCCCGATTGAAATCATGGCAATAACCGAAGCGATGCCGATAACAATGCCCAAAATAGTGAGTCCTGACCTCACTTTATTTCCCGTAAGCGAACGAATTGTTTCTTTAAGCAAATCCAAAAGCATGGAATTTATATCTGTGTCAATAATTTTTTTCATCCTTTTCTATTTTTCCGTCCCGGATATGGATTATCCTGTTAGCGCAATCAGCCACATCCACTTCGTGAGTTATTAAAATTATCGTATGCCC
>JAZDKA010000033.1:0-7540 GCA_043803385.1 Patescibacteria group bacterium
AATTTAGTTTTTGTGATATTTATAACTGGTAGCACGGAATCGCCTACGGCTTAACAAGTGATAAGATAAAGTTTTAATATAGAACTGGTGCGGGATGCTCATTTTTGTAGCTTCTCGCTTCGCTCGAAGACAAAAATGGCACGAATCGCTGGAATAAATATTCCCGATGAAAAAAGAATAGAAATCGCACTGACCTACATTTTTGGAATAGGCATTTCAACGAGCAATAAAATTCTCGAAGGCTTGAAGATAGACAAAAATAAAAGGGCAAAAGATCTGAATTCAGAAGAACTCAACAAGCTTCGGGAGGAAATAGAAAAAAAATACAGGATTGAAGGAGAGCTTAAGCATGAGGTAAAGATGAATGTAAAGAGGCTGAAGGAAATCAAAAGCTATCGCGGGATAAGGCACATGAGAGGGCTTCCAGTAAGAGGGCAAAGAACCAAAACAAACACCAGAACCGTAAGAGGAAATGTCCGAAGAACAATGGGAAGCGGAAGAAAATCGGCTTCGGAAAAGACGTAATCTTTACGAATTACGAATTTTATACAGATATACGAATGTACGAATATTTAAAAATTGGAATATTATAATATTTTTATGACAGATACTAAAAAAACTAAAAATAAGACAGAACAAACAGATCCAAAGGCTGACGATTTTAATGTTTCTAAAGAAAAGAAGTCCGCCAATATTGAAGCTGTGGTTGTGAAGAAAAAAAAGAAGATAAAAAAGCAAATTCAAAAAGGGCAAGCTCATATCCAATGTTCATATAACAACACGCTTATTACTATCACCGATATGAACGGAGAAGTTTTGAGCTGGTCAAGTTCCGGACTTCTTGGATTTAAGGGAGCGAAAAAATCCACTCCATTTGCCGCTACTCAAGTGGCGGGAGATGTGGCTGAAAAAGTGAAAAAATACGGAACCGGAGAGCTGGAAGTCTATGTCAAAGGAGTTGGATCAGGGAGAGAAGCGTCAATTAGAGCTTTATCCAATAGGGGATTTGATTTGGTTTTAATAAAAGATGTTACTCCTATTCCCCATAATGGATGCAGGCCAAGGAGACCGAGAAGAGTCTAAATAACTCGCGAATAGTGAGCGAATAAAAAGCGAATTTAGAGCGAATGATTAAAATTATTAGCAATTATTAGCTAAAATTCGCACTTAATTAGCGAGTAGTTATTATGGCACGAAGCACAGATTCAAAATGCAAGAAATGCCGAAGAGCCGGAGAAAAGCTTTTTCTTAAAGGTGATCGCTGTGGTTCGCCTAAATGCGCCATGATTAGAAAGCCGTATGCTCCCGGAGCCCATGGAAAGAAAGTTTCAAGAGGGCAAAGTGAATATGGAAAGCAGCTGGCAATGAAACAGAGAATAAAAAGAATTTATGGAATATTCGAGAGGCAGTTTAGAAAGCATTTTGAGGAAATAAAAAATAAGCAGGGCGTGACGGGAGATTTGTTTGTCGCGAGGCTCGAGCTTCGGCTTGACAATGTCGCCTACAGAATGGGATTTTCTCCTTCAAGATCCGGAGCCAGACAGCTGATTAGCCACGGATCAATAAAAGTCAATGGAAGAAAAGTCGACGTCCCTTCTTTTGAAGTAAAAGTGGGAGACGCGGTGAGCATAAATGAAACAAAAATTGGAAAAAATTATTTCAAAAATCATTCTCAAGTTTTGAAAAATAAAAAAGATTTTCCGGCTTGGGTCCAATTTGATGCAGAAAAGATGGAAGGAAAAGTAATAGCAATTCCTCAAAGAGGGGATGCTGGATCCGTAATTGATCCGCAGATGGTCGTTGAATATTACTCACGATAATTGAAAAAATTGTTCGATTAACGGATTAAAGAATTAACGAATTTTTTAATTCGATTATTTATTTTAGTTTTTAAATATTAACTCGTTAATGCGTTAATCCGCTAATTAGTTAATATGAATAATATTATGCAATCGATAACTCTTCCCCAAAAACCTAAGTACTCAAAAACAGGTGAAAATAGCGGAAGATTTGAAATTTTTGGATGCTATCCAGGATACGGAACGACTTTGGGAAATGCTCTTCGAAGAGCATTGCTTTCTTCGCTTTCCGGAGCAGCAATAACTTCAGTAAAAATAAAGGGAATATCCCATGAATTTTCAACGATTTCCGGCGTTTTGGAAGACGCAGTCCAGATAATTCTTAATTTGAAAAAGGTTCGTTTCAAAATGGAAGGAGACGAACCGATTGAAGTTTCTTTAGTTTCCAAGGGAGAAGGAAAAGTGCTTGCGAAAAGCATAAAATGCTCTTCTGATATCGAGGTTGTGAATGGGGACCAGATTATAGCCACAATCACCGACAAAAAGACCGAACTTAACATGGAAATGGAAATAAATAGGGGTCTGGGGTATATTCCGGTTGAACAGCAAGAGAGAGAAACTAAAGAAATCGGAGTTATTGCAATTGATGCAATCTATACTCCGCTTCGAAGGGTGAACTATCTCGTTGAAGATATGCGCGTCGGGAAAAGGACAGATTTCAACAAAATTACTTTGGAAATAGAAACAGACGGGAGCATTTCTCCCGAAGACGCATTTAAAAAAGCAATTGAAATTCTCGTTAGCCAATTCTCATCTTTAGCTGAAATTTCAAGCGAAGATGAAGAAGAAGCCGGAAAAGAAAAGAAAGCTTCAGAAAAAGAAGAAAAAGAAATTGAAAAGAAAGAAGAAGCTCCAGAAGATCCGATGAAAATGAAAGTTGAAAAACTCAAAGGGCTTTCCAATAGGACTATTAATGTTCTCGAGGAAAATAAGATAGAAAAAGTAAAAGATATTGTAAAAATGACCGAAGGGGAAGTCAAAGAACTTAAGGGGATGGGAGATAAGGGAATAAAAGAAATCAGAAAAGCCATTGGAGAGTTCGGTTTCACATTAAAATAGCATGAATCATCAAAAAGCTGGAAGAAAATTTAGCAGAATCAGAAAACAAAGAAAAGCGCTTTTGAAGTCGCTTGTTGACGGTTTGGTTATGCATGAAAAAATTACTACTACTGAAGCCAAGGCCAAGGAAATGAAGGGGATAATTGATAAAATAATCAACAAAGCCAAAAAAATTGAAGGCGGAAGTAAAGTTTCAGTAATCCGAAATTTGTCCAAGACTGTTTCCCAAAAGTCCATAAAAAGGCTTTCGGGAGACCTAATAAAAAGATTTGAAGGAAGGAAAAGCGGCTATACCAGGGTTTCCAGGCTCGGAAGAAGAAAAGGCGACAGCGCTAAAATGGCGGTAATAGAGTTTGTGTAGGTGGACAATCCCAGCACCAGTTCCGAATTAGTTTAGTAACTAATTTATGACTGGAAGCGCGGAAAACGCCTACGGCTTAACAGGCGATAAATATAGAGTTTATAATATAGAACTGGTGCGGGTGCTCATTTTTGTAGTCCCGCCCAGGCGGGAACAAAAATGGCAAAGTATCATTTATTTAATTTGAAAGAGAATAAGCTGGGAAGAATCTCGACCCAGATTGCCAGACTGCTCACAGGCAGGAATAAAGTTGATTATACTCCCAACATAGATAGCGGGGATTTTGTTGTTGTAGTAAATTCCGAAGAGCTGGTCGTTACCGGAGGAAAGGAAAAGAAGAAATTGTATCATAATTTCAGCGGTTATCCAGGAGGAATTAAAACTCTAACACTCGAACAGATGAGGAAAAAAGATTCGAGAAAAATAATCAGGGAAGCTGTTTACGGGATGCTTCCTAAGAACAAGCTTCGAGACAAAGTGATCAAGCGATTATTTATTTATAAAGACGAAAAGCATAATCATAAAATTGATATAATACACTAATCGCATAACGTGAAACGTGGAACGTTCTACGCTCCATGCTTTACGCTCTACGATAATAAATGGCAAAAAAAACTAAGAAAACTGAAGAAAAAGTGAAAGAAGAACCAAAAAAAGAGATTGAGAAATATTTTTATGCTGTCGGAAGGAGAAAATCTTCCGTGGCTCAAGTTAGGATTTATCTTTCTGAAAAAGCCGGCGATTCTGATTTTATTGTTAATAATAAGAAAGCAAAGGAATATTTTCCGACCAGTTCCCTTCAAAATGTAATTTTTGCTCCTTTCAAATCAGTAGGAACGCAAGGGAAATTCAAATTTTCCGTTTTAGCAAAAGGCGGAGGAATAAAAGGACAGGCGGAAGCGACCAAACTTGGAATCTCAAGAGCTTTGGTAAAATATAATGAGGAATTCAGAAAAACGCTCAAGGATCTCGGATTTTTGACCAGAGATTCAAGAGTGGTAGAAAGAAAGAAACCAGGACTCAAGAAAGCAAGGCGTGCGCCGCAGTGGGCGAAGAGATAAATCCCAGACTTTTTTATACTCCTTGCTTTAAAAATTTATTAAGACAAAGCCGCAGTCCCGCACCAAGCTATGCTTTGGTGCGCGGGAAAGGCGTGCGCCACAGTGGGCAAAAAGATAAAAAAACAGCTCTTTGGGCTATTTTTGCTTTTAAAATTTTTCTGGTTTAAAATCCAAATAAACCTGTCTTTTCCGGAAAGTCGATTGAATAAAGCTTGGTTGTATTGGCGTCGTTATCCGTGAAGTATATTTTGTCTCCTCCAAAATCCCCGACAACTTCCGTATCTTTCTGGCCAATGTCAAAAACATCTACCATATTGTTTTGGCTGCGATTGTCAATCTCGGCCATTTTTAATTTTCCTCCGAAAGTGAAAAGGATATGTTCATAGTCTTTCGACCACTGCACATTATCAATTTTTTCTGAAAAACGGACGATCTCTTTGATGTCATTTTCGCTTCTCCAGGGCTGGACTTCCCAGTCTCTCAGGAAATATACGGATGCTTCTTTTTCGCCGAAATAAAGCATTTTTTTGCCGTCATTAGAGAACTGGACGTCGTATATTCCGGAAGCCAGGTTTTTGAAATACTGGTCGTTTTTCCCGTTGTTGTAAATATACAGATCTCCGCTTTTGTTCAGGATCGCTATCCGGTCTTGGTCGTAAACTGTAATTTGGTATTCCGAATCAGTCATTCTATCAGGTGAAGACGTGGTGATTTGTTCTGGACTGCTTGTTCCGTCTGAATTGGTGCGGTACACGATTCCGCCGGGAAGCTGGAAATAATAGGCATAACCGGAAGATAAGTCATAGTCGGCAATATTTTGGGCAATAATGTTGTTGGTATCCGGATTTTCCGTGTCAAGATGGTAAAGATTTCCTTCAGAAATATAGTAAATAAAGTTCTTGTTTTCCTGATCCCATCTTACTTTTTTGATATCGTCTTTTTTCGCGAGATCTTTTAAATTTATCGGTTCTTTGGTCTTGGTGTCCACGATAAAATAAGTTTTTTCTCCGCTGTTATTTTTTAGCGCCGGGATTATTATTTTTTTTGATTGAGGAGACCATTCAATATTCTCCTTTTTGTCGCCAGTAAACTGGAATTCTTGGGAACTGAAAACATTTTCCGATTGCACAGCGCCAACATCAAGGACATTCACTGAAAGCCCCTGGAAAGAAGTATCGATGTAGGCGATCAGTTTTTTTCCGGGATCAAAGAAAAACCTTCCCGTTCCGGATGTTTGATAATCCGTTTTTGGATATTCATCCCTTGCCAGCGCGACATTCCAAAATTCGGTAGTTGTTCCGCTACTAACGGATATTTTTTTCGACCAAGGCTTAAATCCCGGGGCTTTTATTTCAATCAGATGCTCTCCTGGTTTTATTCCTCCGACATGATAAGAATTGTTTATCCTGTTAAGACTCTTGCTTTCCTCTTTTTGGTCTATGAAAATCTGCACAGTTAAGGGGTTAGACTTTATAGATATTGAGCCGGTAAATACAAAAATCCCTCTTTGAGGGTTGAATCTATATCCCATAGAATAAAATATAACCAAAGGGGCGCTAGCAAAAAATAGCGCTACTAATACCCAAAAAAATATCCGTTTTGACAAACTTTGCATCAAAATATCATTAAAATTAACAACTTAAATCATATTCTAAAAATTACTTTTTGTCTAGTAAGAACCATTTTATATCTAGAAAAAGTTTAATTTTTTTACTTTGAATTATAAAAAACAAGGCTTTAAAATAGCCCTGAATTATTTTGGTGCGTTTGTTTGACGAAATCCGAACCTTTTTTGAACAGAACTGACGGCGCGCTTCGCGCGCCAAACTGAACGCTCGGGCGGGCAAAAAGGAAGGGGGTTGGGGGGAAGGAATTTTTGCCCGCCCTCGCTTTCCGCCGTCGCCGAATTTCGTGCCAGTGAAACTGGCGCGCCGCAATAAATTTAGGTTTTTGTTAGAAAATATTGTCGGCGTAATTTTTCAATTCCAAAGCCAATTCCCATTGAAATAAGTCCAGCAATAAACAACGTAATTGGCCAGCCAACTTGATTTTGGAAATATTCGCCACCAATATCGAAAATATAAACCACCAAAAATAAAGTTCCGATGTATAAAAATTGTCTTGAAAGTTTCGGAATGCTTGCGAATATAAATCCAAGACTGGAGAGCAATAATAGTGTTTCATAGACAGGTTTTTTCCCATCAGTGCTTAAATAAAATATTGCGCCAAGAATTGCAAAAGTGCCAACAAGATCAAAGAAAACTTTATATCTTCCTGCTTCGTCAAGCTTTAAATTTTTAAGTTTTTCGGAAAGCCAAGCTAATGCCAAATAGATTATTCCTACAACAATAGTTGACCAACCAACTAGTGATTGTCTTGCAGAATAACCACCAGCATCACCAGTAAATGTTTTCAGTAAACTCCCGTCCATAGCTAACCGCGACAACGAAAAGAAAATAGTAAGGACGCCAAGAAAATAAGGGTATTTGCTGTAATCTCTTTTTTGTGTCTTTTCATAAAAGTATCCGAGGAAAAGATATAAAACGCCTGGCAACAAAAATGCCCAAGCCATTGTTTCTTTTTCAAATAAATTTTCTATTCCTAAAACTTTCAAGAGGTAATAGTAGACAAATAATCCCGTGGCCGGACAAAGAAATGACCAGATAGGATAACGGAATATAAAGCTCAACAGCAGATACAGCCCAAGGGCTAAATGCTAAACCGTTAAACCAAAATTATTACTCCACGTTTCGGAAAATATATTTAGCTATTTAATGTTTACCTATAAAAATTGAGTAAAAATAAGCGACCCAGTAAATATAAAAACAATGGATTGTTTTCGATATTGTCCGCCAAACCATAAGGGAATACCAACTCCATATACCACTAGCATCGGTAGTAAAATCGCAAAAATTCTTGCGCCAGAACCCCATTCCTTCCAGTTTATGCCGATATAAATTACTCCAGCAAGGAAAACAATAAGACCGCCAAGATAAAGTAAAATTTGAGAAGCAGTTAAACTTTTAAAGTCAATATTCCACTCAGATTTTTTAGGAGCTGGTGGTGCGATTGGTGCGTTTGTTTTCTGATTAATAATTTCTTGGGCTTTTGCTATAGCTTCATTGATATCATCATTGCTCCAGCCTTGTTGCAAGAGAGCTGAGCTAATTTGCTCGTTTGTATAACCCCCTTCAATAGAT
>JAZDKA010000034.1:0-93344 GCA_043803385.1 Patescibacteria group bacterium
TTTTTCCAGAAGCTCTTTTAATTGCATAAAATTTATGCTAAAATTAACAATATCGAACCAACGGAATTATTATAGTATATATTCGCACAATATACAATTTAATCCACTAATTACGAAGTAAACTCGCATAATAACTAGTTAGCTGAAATATATGTTTTTCTTTTAGGACTAACGCCCTAACTCTTAAAAAAAATCCCATTTTGTTTTTTTAATTAGAAATATTGATTTGCCTGTTTTTTAAGCGGCAAATGTCTGTACTATTGACAAAAATTAATATCAGTGTATACTTCTTTAAAAGAGGATATGGTAAGCCTCTCTAAAAAACTTTCCGACAGCAATGTGATAATTGCTTGAGGGATTTTATTAGAGAGGATTTTTTGTCTCTATAACCCGAGAGCCACATTGCTGCATGCGACGTGGCTCTTTTAAAATTCAACCTAAAGGAGAAAATTATGTGGAAAGAACGGCTAGCGCGTTTGTTTGCAACGGCAATTTGTATAGTACTATTTAGCTACACGCAGTACAAGTTAATGGAATATGAGAAAAGTAATATAATATCGCCGTTTTTGTTTGGTATACTTATCTTTGTGACAATAATAATTCTTGTCACCACCCTCTACATTTTCATCACTTGGGTAAGCAAAAAAAGTGACATAAAAAATTAATTAAACATAGGAGATAGGAGCTCTTCGCGCTACAATTCAGAGCTCCTTTTTTATTTGCCATTCTCTTAAATACTAACTATAATTATGAATAGGGAATCATGACTCCAAGATATTCACCCCGACCTCTACCCCAAGTCCAAAAAACAAAAATGGAATTCTTTTTAAGAGTGATTTGCTATTGCAAATCAAAGAAAAACATATACATCAGCTAACACGCTATATCCGGCTACGGCTTCACGGAAGCCTCCGCCTAAATTCTGCTCCGCTTTGCTCCGCAGAACTTCGGATATAGCGATACGTTATACGCCATAATAAAAAGCCTTAAATACAATTAATTAATAATTTTGGCAATTAATTTTGCCATAATAACAACAAAAATATGGAAAAAGGACCAAAAATGCCCCCCTCGCCTAGCGGAGAATTTAAAGAAGACGAAGACATTTCCAAGTTTAGTCAAAGACGAGAAATACCTAAAGCGGATCGTCAAAGAATGATGGAGTTAGGAATGAAAGTAATTAAAGAACAAATGGATAGGATTATTAAACAGATGGAAACAGTGAGAGAAAAAACAAACTTTTCCGAAATGTCGGCTGATGATTTTGATAAACTTTTTCACACAGAACAAATGATTCACGCGAAAATTGGAATTATCGCTTTTAAATTAGAAGATGGGACATTATTGTCAAACGCAGACCAAGATTAGCAAAAAAGATAAATAAATTGCCAAAATTATTAAATACAAATGCAGTATAAGAAATGCGGCTTTTTATGACGGCGTATAACACGGGATAAACGGTTCAGGGCAAATGCGATTTATTACTTACAATAATGAGTTGCACTTGCCCTTCACCCAAATTTTTACTGCGCTTTGCTCCGTAAAAATTTCGCTTATCCCGATACGTTATCGGAAATATTGCTCTTTAAAAACAAATACTTTTAGAAAAAATTTAAAGGAGGAAAAACGAAATGAAAAAAGTTAAAGTTGGAATAATTGGTCATACGGGAAGACTCGGAAAACCGCTGGTTGAGATTTTGCAAAAACATCCATCTATAGAAATCGTCTATACTGAAAGCAGAAATGAAGGATGTTGTGGAGCGCTTTCGGAAGCTGAAAATGTATTTCTTGCCCTGCCATACGGCGAGAGTGTAAATTATCTTAAGAAATTGAGCGGAAAAAGGATAATCGATCTCAGTATTGATCATCGGGATGACAGTAGTTGGGCGTATGGCTTGCCTGAAATTTTTGGAGATGAAATTAAAAACGCAAAAAAGGTTGCGAACCCAGGGTGCTACGCCACATCAATACTGATCGCCCTTTATCCACTCAAGGATAAGATAATATCAATCAGAATATCTTCAACGAGCGGGATGTCTGGCGCTGGCATGGCGCAGAAAAAAGAAGATAATTTTGTATCCTACAAGGAGGGCGACCAGCATCCGCAAATTAAAGAAGTATCGCGGTTTATCGGCATTGATGATATTTTATTTGTTCCTCAAAGGATAGATTCCACGGAAAGAGGTATTATATCCACAATTTTTGTGCACACGAATAAAAAAATACCGAATGCACATGAATTATACCAAGATGCATACAAGAATTGTCAATTCGTGAGAATCTGCGATGGCATAGAAACAAAAAATGTCATCGGCACAAATCTATGCGATATCAAAATTATGAAATTTGCGGATGAAGTGCTGATTATCTCAACGCTTGATAATTTACTGAAAGGAGGAGCGGGGCAAGCTGTCCAGAACTTTAACTTAATGCATGGCCTTAAAGAATCCTTAGGCCTTGCGGGGGGATAGAAAACTATCCCCATTTTTTCTAAAAGCATTTTGTATTTTGGCTAATCGCCAAAGGGCTATCGCCTAAAAGAGCAATACATCCGATAACACGGCATATCTGGCTCGGACTTTTCCGAAAGTCCTCGCACAAATTTTTATTTCTCTTTGTCATTTATAATATAATAATGAGGAGAAACAAAAACTTCAGATGATGCCGATACGTTAGGCGAAATTGGAAAAAACATATAACGGATTGTCCAAAATCCGTTTTTTTGTTGTATAATCAAGGCATATGGAAAACAGGAAAATAATTATTGTTCTTCCGGCCTATAATGCCGGAAAAACGCTGGAAAAAACCATTAGCAGCCTGCCAAAGGATCTAGAGGCGGAAATAATTTTAGTTGATGACAATAGCACCGACGATACATCAAAAATTGCGGAAAGCCTAAAAATAATCACACTGAAACATAATAAAAATATTGGTTATGGAGGAAACCAAAAAACTTGTTATTCGGAAGCGCTGAAAAGAGGAGCCGATATTGTGATTATGCTGCACCCGGACGGGCAATATGATCCTAGAATGGTAAAAGGACTTCTGATGCCATTGGAATTGGATATCTGCGATATCGCTCTGGGAAACAGGATAAGATCGAGAAGAGAAACGCTGAAAAATGGTATGCCGATAGTCAAATATGCGTTTAACAGGATATTGACTATCTTGCAAAATATTATCTTGAGCCAAAATTTGGGAGAATTTTTGACCGGATACCGGGCTTATACCAGAAAAGTTCTGGAAACTTTAAATTTTGAAAAATTTTCCAATGATTTTGTTTTTGATTCAGAATTTTTAATAGCAGCGTCGTATCACGGATTTAGGATTGGAGATGTTCCGGTTCCAACCGTATATAACAATGATTCTTCCCAAATTAAGTATGCAAAAGGCGGGAAATACGTGGCAGAAACAATTTTAACTTTAATAAAATATTTTTTTCAAAGAATAGAGCTTTTTAAGTTTGCGATTTTCAAAAGAAGATTGGATTAAAAAATCGATTATATAATGGTATGTAATTTATCGCGTATGCGTAAAATTGCATACGAAATATATTTTAGGTGCGGGAAAATATGAAATGCCAGCATGATAAATCAGAAGTAGTTTTAGAAGTAAAAGGCGTAAAACTTTATAAATGCCATTTTTGCGGCTTGATTTTTGCCGTTAACAGTAAAAATTGTAATTTAAGCTACAAAAATTATTATCAAAAAGAAACCGGCGGACGATTTAATTTCGGAATTGAATATTTGGTTAAGTTCTTTCGCTTTTTGAGGGCATTGAAAATATTTTTTATAGCTCCAAATGCCAAGAGCGTTTTGGACATCGGAAGCGGACGAGGATGGATGCTTTATTTCCTGAAAAAATATTTTAAATACCAAGTCGCTGCCGGCACTCAAATTTCCGAAAACGCCTATAAATTCTCAAAAGAAAAATTAAAATTAGAAATTTATAATCAAGATCTGCTCGAGCTTGATTTTGGAAGAAACTTTGAAGTTATAACTCTTTGGCATGTGCTGGAACATATTGCTGATCCGGAAGCGTATATCGAAAAGATAAGTGAAATGCTTGAAAACAATGGAATACTGCTTATCGAAGTTCCCAACTTTAATTCCTGGTCCAGAATATTGTCAAAAAGCTACTGGCTAGCCTTGGATCCAACGCATCACCTGACTTTTTTCACGCAGGATTCGCTAAAGCTTCTTCTTGAAAAATATAATTTAAAAATTAAACAGAGCAGCACTTTTTCTCTGGAATATTCGGCGTTCACATCCGTGCAAAGCCTGGTTAATCTCATCACCGGAACAAATGGTTATTTCTTTGACTGGCTTCGAAAAGGAGGATTCACCCCCACACCAAAAAGTTCCAGTCTCTTATCTGACAGCGAGGAAAATAAACTTTTGGTGTGGGGGTTTAACATCAAAATAATTTTTCACACTCTGCTTTTTTTAATTTTGTTTCCGGCCTGCTTTCTAATTAATCTGGCGCTTTATTTTTCAAATAGAGGCGAGATAATAAATATTATAGCGAAAAAACAATGAACACTAATGATTCGCAAAACTGGCTAAAAATTTTTTTTTCAAGGCCGTTCGGCCATCCGTTTTTTTGGATAACTTTAATTATTTCGATAGCCTATTTTTCAACCTTGTTTTACGGCCTTGTTTATCTGGACGATAATGTTTTGGTAAAAAACGACTATCAATATGATAAGAACCTATCAAATATTTTTCAGGCTTTTGGCGAAGACATATTTCGTATGCCCCATCAAGGAGGCTCTTTCTACCGTCCGATTGAGAGGATTACATTCATACTTGATGCCCAGCTCGGCGAAGGGGCGCTTGTCTTCATGTCTCATTTCACAAACGTGCTTTTGCATATCGCGTCTGTTTTTCTTCTCTTCGTTTTTCTTGTTAAACTCAATATTAAAAAAGAAACAGCCCTGCTTCTTTCTTTGATATTTTCTGTTCATCCCTTAACCGCCCAGACCGTTTCTTTCATACCGGGCCGGAATGATTCCCTTCTGGCCGTGTTTGTTTTTCCCGCTTTGATATTTTTTATGAATTTTTTAAGAAATCCAAAAAGAAAATATTATCTCTGGCATTTAATATTTTTTGCTTTAGCTTTATTTACCAAGGAAACGGCCGCCGTTTTGCCTCTCATTTGCGGAGTTTATATCCTCATTTTTTCAGGCATCGGGAAAATTATAGCGGATCGCAAAAAATATCTGTATCTTTTAGCCGGATGGGGAAGCGTTTTGCTTTTCTGGTTTCTCGTAAGGCGCGCGGTTCTCAATAATTTTATCGGCAACGCGGATTATCACATCGTTCCTTCTATTATTAAAAATCTGCCCTCGCTTCTTCCCGCCATAGGCAAAATTATCTTGCCTTTCAGTTTGTCAGTTTTTCCAGCCATGAAAGATATGGCGATGATTTACGGAACGATATCCCTGATTTTATTGGCAATCTGGTTTATTCTGGCTAAGAATAAAAATTACAAAATGATTTTTTTCGGCGCTTCCTGGTTCTTTCTTTTTATTTTGCTCACGCTCATAAAACCGGCGGATACCGTCCCTGATTTTTCCGAAAATAGGATATATCTGCCTATGTTCGGATTTATTTTTGTTTTTCTGGGACTGGGGAAAATTAAATTTCCCGGAGCATCGGGAAATAAAGAAGGCAATCAACGCGTTCAGGAAAACGCCATATTTATAATCAGCTTACTGCTGATAATTGTTTTTTCTTCCGTGACAATTTACCGCAATAAGTATTATAAAGACAGGCTTAGTTTTTGGAACAACGCGGTGGAAACTTCTCCGAGCTTCGCTTTTAATCATAATAATCTCGGCGCGATGTATTATTTGGATAAAAATTTAAATGCGGCGGAACCGGAATTCAAAAAAGCGCTAGAGCTTAATCCGAGAGAGAAAATGGCTCATAATAATCTGGGGCTTATTTATATGGACGAGGGAAATTTTGAAAAAGCGGAAGAGGAATACAATAAAGAAATAGAAATAAATCCCTCTTACGACAATGCTTATTTTAATCGTGGGCTTCTTTATTACAAAATGGGCAGGAAGGAGGGGGCAGAAAAAGACTGGAAAATGACTTTAGCAATAAATCCCAATTATGACAACGCCCTTTATAACCTGGCTGTTTATTATTACGAAGAGAAAAATTTCAAGGAAGCGGCTTTGTACGCCGGAGAAATCGCTCGCCGCGGCCTTCCGCTCCAGCCGGAAATGCAAAGGCTATTAAATCCGTTGTTATTCCAATAACTTTTAATACGTGCCACGGGAGAGATTCGAACTCTCATGATGTTGCCATCACAGGTTTTTGCTATGCACCACGCAGGGTGCATAGCTACCCTGAACTCTACGTAGTTCGGGGTGAGACCCGTGGCTACAAGTTTAGTGGGCGTGGTGGGACTCGAACCCACACAGAGTTTCCTCTATACGATTTTGAGTCGTACGCGTAAACCAATTCCGCCACACGCCCATTATTTAGTATGCCAACTTATCCTATGCCTCGGCATAATTTATTTTAACGATTCTCTTAACATCATTTTCAATGTGCTTTTTCCCTTGCTAGTTTTGAAATACAACTCTCTCCTTTCAGCATCCTTTTTGCTAGAAAATGCTTCATAGAATATTAACTTCAGAGGTCTTCTATGTTTAGTTGAGGTTGCTCTTCCTTGTTGATGTTCAAGGAAGCGCCTCTTTAAATTACCTGTACTGCCGATATATAATTCGGTGTCTTTCAAGCTTTTTAGAATATATGCGTAGTGCATGGTATTGGTTTTTGCCATACACCACGTGGGGTGTATGGTCATGCACCTTACATGGTGCATGACTTTTTAATATCAGGATTATATTGTATACTATAAATAATTATGGCGAAAATTATCTCTTTAGTCAATCAGAAAGGCGGAGTAGGAAAGACGACGACGGCAACAAATCTGGCGTCGTATTTGGCACAGACAGGAAAATTTGTTTTGCTGGTGGATCTGGATCCGCAGGGAAATGCTTCTTCAGGACTCGGAGTAGATATCAGAAATTTGGAAAAGGGGCTGTATCACGCGATGATAGCCGGAGAGCATCCAAAAAATGTGATAATAAAAACCGAAGTTTTCGGCCATGATCTAATCCCTTCATCACAAGATCTGGCCGGAGCGGGAATAGAATTGGTTCATTTTGATAATCGGGAGTTCAGATTATATGATGTTCTTCGCCAGATTCGAACTGATTATGATTACATTATCATCGATAGCCCGCCAAGCTTGGGACTGCTCACTATTAATGGATTGGTAGCGAGCGACGAAGTTATCATTCCGGTTCAAACTGAATATTATGCTCTGGAAGGATTGAGCCAGCTGCTGGAAACAATAAATTTAGTAAAAGAAAATCTTCAGCCGGAACTGAAAGTGATGGGAGCAGTGCTGACGATGTATGACAAAAGAAACAGGTTGGCGCGCCAAGTGGTTCGAGAAATGCGCGATCATTTTCCGGGAAAAGTTTTTGACAGCGTGATTCCCAGAAGCGTCAGGCTGGCTGAAGCGCCAAGCTTTGGAAAATCAATCCTGCAGTTCGACGCTTTTTCCAAAGGAGCACGGGCTTACAAAAATTTGGCGAGAGAAATAATAGAAATGGAAAAAGAAAATAGGGGATTTACTGTTTAGTTTTTAATTAGTAAATTAGTGAATTAACGGATTAGCAAATTAACGAATTATTTTTAATCCGTTAATCCTTTAATTCGTTAATTAAATAATTCAAAATGTTTTATGCCTCAAAACTATGGTCTTGGTCGGGGACTTTCATCCCTGATTCCTAAAAAAAATTATTCTAACGTTTCACCAAATCCATCTTCTGGCTCTGCTGTTAGCAATTCTGGCAATAATGAAAGCGCGGGCGCTAAATTTATTCTGAAAGGCAGGAGCATAATCGAAGCGGATATTAACCAGATAATACCCAATCCGCATCAACCGCGGCTTAACTTCGATGAGGCGAAACTTCAAGAACTTTCCGATTCTATCAAAGAACACGGAGTGATCCAGCCACTAATTGTTACTCAAAACGGGTCAAAGTTTGAATTAGTGGCCGGCGAAAGGAGATTCGAAGCTTCAAGAAGAGCGGGACTTCAAAAAATTCCGGTAATTGTCCGCGAAGCAGGAGAAAAAGAAAAATTAGAACTGGCTGTTACGGAAAATGTGCAGAGGCACGATTTGAATCCCATTGAAGAAGCTAAAGCCTATCAAAAACTTATTAATGATTTTGAAATGAACCAGGAAGAAGTAGCTAAAAAAATTGGGAAAAGCCGAAGCGTGGTAGCGAATAAAATCAGGCTGCTGGGACTTCCGGTGGAAATTCAAAAAGCCCTAATGATGGGAGAAATAACCGAAGGGCATGCCAAAGCGATTTTAGCAATGCCTAATTCAGAAAAACAAAGAGCTTTGTTTGAGCTGATCAAAAAGAATGGGCTAACCGTTCGGCAAGTGGAAGAAAAAACTAAGGAAGTTTCCGTTCATGCGCACAAAAGAATAGTCAATATCGATCCGGCGATAAAAGAATTGGAAAACAAGCTGATGGGAATTTTCGGAACCAAAGTAAAACTTTCCAAATCCGGCCGAGGCGGAAGAATTATCATTGAATATTATTCGGAAGAAGAATTAAATGGAATATTGGGAAGGATTTCGGGTTGATATTAAGTGAATTTATTCCTCATCTTTTCGAAGCTCTTTTCGAATATGCGCTTTGGCGTTGGAAGTGCGAACAAAGTTCAGCCAGTCCTGGCTGGGTTTTTTATTTTCCTTGGAAGTGAGTATTTCAACTCTTTGTCCATTTTGAATTTTGTAGCTCAAAGGAACAATCTTTCCGTCGACTTTCGCTCCCATGGTCTTGTTTCCGATCGCGCTGTGAATCATATAGGCGAAATCTACCGGTGTCGCTCCTTCGGGAAGATTGATGATGTCTCCGCGCGGAGTAAAAGCAAAAATTCGGCTTTTTAAGAAATCTATTTTTATTCCAGCCAAGAATTCTTCGTCATCTCTTCCGATTTCAGCTTGCCATTCGCGAAGCTGTTTTATCCAAGCTAATTCTTTTTCCGGAGACTTTGATTTTTCGCCAAAAAGAAGAAATTTTTTCCATCCTTTTTTTTCTTGTTCGCTATAAATCCAATGGGAAGCGATTCCGAATTCAGCTTCATTATCCATTTTATTGGTTCGTATCTGAACTTCGAGGATTCTTCCTTCCGGTCCAAAAACAGTAGTATGAATCGATTGATATCCATTTGGCTTAGGAAGGGAAATGTAATCTTTTATCCTTCCAACCAGCGGATGGTATTTTTTATGCACGATTCCCAAAGTTTCATAGCAATCGGCGATACCTTGAACGATTATTCTTACCGCTGCAAGATCATAAATCCGATTGACATCCATATCATGCTGGTTTAGTTTTAAAAACAAACTATGTAGCCTCTTAGCCCTTCCTTTTATCTCAATAATTTTTATTCCTTCTTTTTTCAGGTCTTTCTCAAGTTCTTTTATGGCTCTAGTGACATATTTTTCAATTTCCTGGTATTGTTTTTCTTCAACAGCTTTCACCTTAGTATAGTTTTCGGGATCCATAAATTTGAAGGACAGATCTTCAAGTTCTCCTTTTATTTCTCCAATTCCCAGCCGATCGGCAATGGGAACAAATACTTCCATTGTTTCCTGGGCTATTCTTTTTTGTTTTTCCTTGGGAACGTGCTCCAGCGTTTTCATGTTATGAAGCCGGTCGGCAAGCTTGATAATAACGACCCTGATATCAGCAGCCATGGCCAGAAACATTTTTCTGATGTTTTCCAGAAAGTATTCTTCCCTTGAACCGCGAAGCCTTATTCGTCCAACTTTGGTCACGCCGTCCACCAAAAAAGCGATTTCCTCTCCGAATCTTTCCTTTATTTCTTCAGTAGTTACTTTTGTATCTTCCGGAACGTCATGAAGAAGCCCAGCCGCAATGGTTTTGGAACGCATGCCAACTTTGGCAATAATTAAAGCTGTTTCTAATGAATGCTGAACGTAATCTTCTCCTGATTTTCTTTTTTGTCCTTCGTGGGCTTTTTTGGCGAACTCATACGCATCAAGAATCCTTTGCTTTCGTTCCCGAGTAAGGTTGGATTTGAAGTTTTTTAAAATGTCTTGAATGGAAACCATAAAATTGGAAATTTGAAATTTTATAATTATTTCTCAAACTTGCATTCTTTACTTGAACATTTAACCACTCCCTTTGCCGCGTAAATTAAAAGCGAACCGCAATCCGGACATTTTTCTCCTGTCGGTTTGCTCCAAAGCGCGAAATCACATTTCGGATAAGTGTTGCATCCATAAAATAGTTTACCCCTCTTGGACTTGCGTTCTACTATGTCACCCTGCGGGTGATCAGCCGTAGGGTGACACTTCGGACATTTGATTCCGGTCTTATTTTCAATTTTTTGGATGCCCTTGCAATCGGGATATCTGGAACATCCCAAAAATGCTCCAAAGCGGCCTCGCTTTACTACCATCGGCGCTCCGCATTTTTCGCAGGCTATTCCCGAATTTTCTTCTTCTACTTTCTTTTCTTCCTCGGTCTTTTCCGTATATTTGCATTTGGGAAAGTTAGCGCAGGCAATGAATTTTCCAAATCTTCCAAAGCGGACCAGAAGGTCTCCCCCGCACTCCGGGCATTTTTTTTCAAGTTTCTCTAAAACATTTTCTTTCTTTACTTCTTTAGTCTTTTTTTCCAAATGTTCATGGAAAGGGCCATAGAATTCGCGGATTACCGGAACCCATTCTTTTTTCCCTTCAGCGATTTCATCAAACTCCGCTTCAATAATAGCAGTGAATTTGATATCCATTATCTCCGGAAAATGTTCCGATAAAAGATCGTTCACTAATAATCCGATCTCCAGGGGATACAGTTTTTTCTCTTCATTTTTATCGACATATTTCCTGTCAATGATAGTTGAAATAGTGGGAGCATAAGTTGAAGGGCGTCCGATTCCGTTTTCTTCCAGCACCTTAACTAATGCCGCTTCGCTGTATCTTGGCGGGGGAGTGGTTGATTTTTGCTGGGTCAAAACATCAATTAAATCCAATCCGTCTCCCATTTTCATTTTGGGAAGGATATTCTCGCTAGCAGGCTTATCTCCATATATTTTTAGAAAACCATCGAATTTTATTGTTGAACCATTAGCTCGCAAAAGATAAGCCCCCACACCAATATTATTATTGTGATTGATTGAGGGTGAAGAGTTATTGCTATTGGTGTGGGGGTAAATATTTTTATCCACTTTTGCTTCAATATCGGCTCGCACTGAATCCATAATAGCCGGCTGCATTTGGGAAGCAACCATTCTTTTCCAGATGAGATTGTATAATTTGTATTGGCTTTCTTCTAATTTTCCTCTCAATTCTTCAGGAAGCTTTTCGGGGTATGATGGACGAATTGCTTCATGAGCTTCCTGGGCTCCTTTGCTTTTAGTTTTGAAAAATCTCGGATCAGTAAGAGCGTAATTCTTTCCAAATTCTTTTTCAATTACCTTCTTGGCTTTGAGCATTGATTCCAGGGACAAATTAACGCTGTCAGTTCTCATATAGGTGATGAATCCCTGTTCGTAGAGTTTTTGGGCAGTTATCATTGTTGTCTTAGCGGAAAAACCAAGCGTATTAATTGCAATTTGTTGAAGAGTTGAAGTCGTGAAAGGCGCGGAAGGATAGCGCAAAATCTCTTTTTCCTCAATGTCGTTTACCTTGAAAGAAGATGATTTGAGCTCGGAGGCGATTTCTTCAGCCGTTTTCTCATCGGTTAAAATAGTTTTTTTGGTCTTGTAATCGCCGGCAAAAAGCTTTAACGTTATTATTTGTTCGACTTTTTCTCCATTTTTTTCGATTAAATTTGAATCGAATTCAGCATTGTCCTTTTTAAGCCTGGCTGAAATTGTCCAGAATTCTTCTTTCTTGAATTTTTCAATTTCGCGCTCTCTTTCCACTATCAATCTCAAGGCTACCGATTGCACCCGTCCGGCAGAAAGCCCCCTTTTTATTTTTTTCCAGAGGAAGGGAGAAAGTTCATATCCGACCAATCTGTCCAGAATTCTTCTTGCTTGCTGGGCATTTACCAGATTTATGTCCAACTCCCTCGGTCTTTCAAGTGCTTTTTCAATAGCAGTCTTAGTAATCTCATGGAATGCTATTCTCTCGTATTTTTTTCCATTTTTCTTATTAAGCCCGAGCGCTTCAAGCAAGTGCCAAGCAATTGCTTCTCCTTCCCGATCTTCATCAGTCGCAAGAATTATTTCACTGGCATCTTCAGCCGCACCCTTAAGAATAGCCACTTTATCCTTGGCTTTTTTAGGAATGATATATTTAGGAGTAAAATCATTTTCAATATCTACTCCCATGGTGCTAGTCGGGAGATCCCTAACGTGGCCATAGGATGATTTCACAACATATTCCTTGCCTAAGAATTTAGAAATAGTTCTGGCTTTAGTCGGAGACTCGACGATGATTAATTTCATATTGCGGGATTGAACGATTAACGGATTAACGTATTAAAGAATTGTTTTTCAATTCGTTAATTCTTTAATTCGCCAATGCTTTAATTTAATAATTTTATAGTATTATATAATTTTGCCCTCCAATATCTTTCACCATCCCTTTCATTTCCATCATAACCAGCGCGGAGCTTAAAGTTGCTGTTTTAAGTTTAGTTATTTTAAGCAGCTTGTCAATGTGAATAGGTTCATTTCCCAAATTTTTTAGGATAATTTCTTCTTCCGGAGAATCGGGGATTATTTCTCTGGCTTTTTCTATTCCAGCCCTTTTTTCCAGTCGAAGCTCTTCTAAAATATCCTGAACGCCGGAAACCAATTTTGCGCCTTTTTTGATTAGCTTATTTGTCCCTTGCGAACTTTCGGAAAATATTGGTCCGGGAACGGAAAATACTTCCCGATTAAATTCCAAAGCCAAATTGGCGGTTATCAAACTTCCGCTGTCAAGCTGGGCTTCAATTACTAAAGTTCCAAGAGTAAGACCGGCCATGAGTCTATTGCGAGCAGGAAAATTTCCCGGAATCGATTGGACTCCCAACGGGAAATCACTTAAAAGCGCGCCACTGTCAATTATTTTTTTGGAAAGCTGAAAGTTGGCGCGCGGTCCGATATTATTGTCTTCCAAGCTGCTTCCAAGTACAGCAATTGTTTTTCCCTTGGCTTCAAGCGCTCCAATATGCGCTTCAGCGTCAACTCCCAACGCCATTCCACTCACCACGGTTATTCCGGCCATCACTAAATCTCTGGCAAAACTATAGGCGGCTTGTTTCCCATAGCTGGTCATTTTTCTCGATCCGACAATAGCTATGGCGGGATTTTTAAATAACTCCGTGATTTCCAAACTACTCTTTATATATAATATGTAGGGGGCGCTGGGTATTTCACGAAGAAGCGGAGGATAATCAGGATTTTGAAAATCAATTGCTTTAATATTTTCTTTGGCGAGCTTTTCCATTTCTTCTTCTGGATTTATTTTCTCTCTTTCGGATATTATTTTATTCAATAGGCTTTCTCCAATCCCGCTTTGGATAAGTTCCTTGCAATTTGCTTTCCAAATGCTTTCAGAAGAATCGAAAAAATCTAAAAGCATTTTCATCTTCTGGGGGCCAAGTCCCTGGATTTTGTTGAGAGCATTAAGATATTTCATAATACTCCTTTGAATATACCAGGATTTTCATTGCTTGACAAAAGACAAATAGTTTGCTATATTAGACCGTTATAGTAGTTATTTAAAAAGATACAAAAAGTGCCTACTTTTGGCATTTTGAAGACTAAATGGTTTTCGGTATTTCGCCCGCAGATCTGAAGCGGCGATCCTCCTTACGTCCGTTAGGTGAAATATATCTGATCTTGAAATTTCAAGAGAAGATATTACTGCAGGCGAAATTCCGGAAATCAATTTTTTTAAAATAAAGGGAGGATAAGATGGAAAAATATTACAGATGGGCTGAAGATGCGTTAGGGGTTTTGCTGGGGATAGTGTTATTTTTATTGGCTACTGTAGTCTATTCTGATATAAAAGAGGGGACTTCCTTCACATT
Organism: Patescibacteria group bacterium; assembly: GCA_043803385.1. Classification (GTDB taxonomy): domain Bacteria; phylum Patescibacteriota; class Minisyncoccia; order Moranbacterales; family JAKLHP01; genus JAKLHP01. The sequence goes on from JAZDKA010000034.1 coordinate 14,105, forward strand.
TATGGGGCTAGCTGTGATTTTTATGTTCTTTGTTGTCAGCGTAGCCTCTATTCTTCTCGGCAAGTATGTTTATCAATCCAGGGAAAACGAAAAAGCAATCGTGCTAGGCAAGGAAATTTATGAGGAAATAGAAAAAAATACTCCGAAGTCAGGCATCGCTCAAAAAGTAATCGTAGAAATGAGAGTGGTGGCAGATACGAAGTATGGGCAGATAAAGAAATTGAGGTGGGGAAAAATATAGAATTCATACAGAGGAAAATACTACTGCAGACTAAATTCCGGAAATCATTTTATATTATTGGAGGTGGCATAAGTTTAATACCTAACACAACAAGGGAGGTGGGAGAAGAAAGAGAATAAGGATGAAGTATGGGAGAAGATTTGCGTCGTCGCATTGCAATAATTGCAATAAATGCGATGGCAAAAACCTTCTCCTGTTTTTTATTTTCCAAATCGCTTCTTTTTCTAAAGATTCTTATTTTTCATTTAATTTCAGTATAACATTTTTCTTCGATCGCGGAAATGTGTTATACTATTTGCATGAGTTAATTTTTCATTGTATCCGTCCTATCTTATGAATAAAAATAAAAATTTAAAAGTAAAAAGCGGAAGATTTATTGCGGAAAAAATAATTAAAAATTCTATAAGTGCTTCAGCCTGGGCATTTTCTATGCTTATTGATTTGGGAGAATTGACCATTGAATCTTTTCTTAATCCTTCATACTATGCCGACTTTCCAAATACTTCGGCAATGCTATTTACGGAATCAAAATCTTCCAAAAAGAAGAAAGTAAAATTTAGCGAACCGGCGATAAGGCAAAGTATCTGGAGATTGAAAAAACTGGGATTTGTGGAAAAGTAAAGAAGGGAGATTCACACTTTCATTGGTTGGAAAGATTTTAGCTAAATATATAATCAGCCGAAAAAAAGTTCTAAACAAAAAATGGGATGGGAAATATAGGGTGGTTATTTTTGATATTCCTGAAGAAAAGAGGAAAATCAGGGACTGGCTAAGAGGGGAGCTGGACTTACTGGATTATAAAAAACTTCAAAAAAGTGTTTTTATAAGTAAATTTTCGCTGACTAGTGATTTGATAAAAGAAATAAAAAACAAAAAAATAGGTAGCTATGTAAATTATCTACTAGTTGATAAAGTATACAAAAATATTATTTAGATTATGCAACGTAATTTATTGCTATAACACTTTTCTTCGATCGCGTAAATGTGTTATAAAATTATTTTTATTTTTTTCGCCAGATTTTTTATTGTTTCCAATTCTTCTTCTGAAAAATCTTGAAGTACAAAAACATCGCCGGGAATCACTCGGTTTTTTCTTTGCTCTATTCCTTCAATTCCGATTCGAGTTCTTTTGAAATTTCGAGTTCCGAGTTTATCGATGATGTCTTGCACGCCATTATGTCCGGCTGGTCCCGAATCGTTTGAGATTTTAAATTCGCCTAAGTTTATATCCAGGTCATCATGGATGACAGTAATATCTTCCGGAACCAGTTTGCAGAAATTGATTATTTTCCGGACTGCTTCACCGGATTCATTCATAAAGGTTTGTGGTTTGGTTAAAATAATTTTATCGTTCTCAAAATTTCCTTCGGAGATATCCGCGTTGAATTTTTTGGAAAATTCAAAATCAGGAAAGTTCCATTCTCTCTTAAGCTCATCAAGAATTATAAAACCGGCATTGTGGCGATTGTTTTTATATTTTTCTCCGGGATTTCCGAGTCCGATTATTATCTTCATGGAACATTGAACATAGAACATGGAACAAAATAGCCGTTTCATGTTTTATGCTATGTGTTATATGGTTTTATTTTTTTATTAAATCAAAATATTCCTGTTTTTCTTCCGCGTTCTTGAACTCTTCAATGTTTCCTTCCTCGAAAGATTCAATGTTCCCAAGATCACTTCCTAAAATTAGCACCAAATCACTCTCGCTTTCTATTATATCACGATAATTATTATTCAGCTTTGCGTCCAATTTTTTGACAATTTCATCAAGCGTAAATAATTTTTGTCCCCGAGTATTATCATACACCGTAGTTTTCTCTGAAATTTTGTTGTTTACCGAAGATTCTATTGAAACGTTTTTAATCCCCATTTTATCATTGAGCAATTCTTTTATTTTTTGCGGCAAATTGGGATATCCGCTTTGGTTGGCAATTATTATGCTAGCATTTTCTTTTTCTATTTCCGCTTTTCTCCGTCGAATGCTATCTAAGTCAAAAATATTTTCAAAAATATCCTGAATCTCGCTGTAATTTCCAACTCTTGGGACAAGGACAAAAGCCTGAACGCCTCCTGCGAATACGTGGGAAACCTTGAGGACGCTGTCCTTCTCCCAGGCATCAATTACCGCATTAGCAATGTTTTGAGTATCGAGCTCTTTGCTTAGGTTGAGAAAGCTTTCAATGTCGTCTATTTTTATGTCAGTTTTGATATTGTCTCCAAGATCTGTGAGTAAACTGTTAAGCCTCAAGGGATTTATAAAAATTTTGAGCGAAAAAATTTTATTTTTAGCCGATTGCATGACTTGCTGCTGCCTCTTAGCTCTTCCGAAATCTCCTTCCGGATCATCGTGCCTTTCGCGGACGTACTTAAGTGCCGTATCGCCATTCATAAGATAGGTTCCTTTTTTAATTTCGAAAGTCTCATAGCTGTAATTCGGTCCCGGATATCTCGGATCGTAGATATCTCTTTCTACGGAAACATTTATTCCTCCGATGTCGTCAATTATTTTTTTGAATCCGTCAAAGTCCAAAATGACGAAATAATTAACAGGAGCTCCAATTATATCTTCAATGGTTTTTCTGATTGGCTGGACGCTTTCATTGCGGTTTATTCCGTATTGGTAGATGGAATTTATTTTTGTATAATATGAAGTTTCGGGAATATTAGCGTAGAAATCTCGAGGAAGCGAAAAAAGGGAATTTTTTTTGTTTTTTGTATCAATACTCATTACCATTATCGTATCAGTAAGATTTTGTCCGGGTTTTCCTTTACCGGCGGTGCCGAGAAGCAAAATATTTATTCTTCCGTTTTCTTCTCCTCTTAATGGCTTTCTTTTGTCAGGAATAAAAGATGAGATTAGTGAACTCACATTTCCAATCACAGAGCTTTTTTCATTTTCAATTCCTATTTTTTTTCCAACGAACCCGATTTTGAAAGCGAAATATCCTCCCCAAGCAATTGCCAGAATTAACACGGCAAAAATAATTATCTTTGCTATTTTTTTCAAAAAAGCCCGAGCAGGCTTTTTTTCTTTAGCCTCTTTCACAAGCTCTCTTTCCTTCAGATAAATATCCCGGTTATTGTTGATAAATGATTCATAAGAAGAATAAGGATTCTCCGATTCCTTTTTTCTGATTTTTGTTATATCCATATCCCTATGTTAGCCTACTTTATGGGACACTTGCAAGAGCCGAAAATTTGTGCTACAATGCTTTTGTTTGCTAGTATTTTTGCATAAATGGAAGAAAAAAATCCCGAAAAAAGCAATGTTTTTCAAGGAAAGAAAGAATCTTACCTGGGAGTGGGGAATTTTCTGCTGGAAATTGTCAAAGTATTCATTCTCGCTTTTGTGATAATTGTGCCGATAAGAGTCTTTCTTTTCCAGCCGTTTTTTGTCCAAGGAGCCAGCATGGAGCCGAATTTTGAAGATGGACAATACCTGATTATCAATGAATTAGGATATAAGGAGACAAGCATAGGAATTGCCGGCAAGCAGTTATTTGCAATGAGCTCATTTAAAGAGCTGAAAAGAGGCGATGTAGTGGTTTTTAGATATCCCAAGGATCCCAAGCAATTTTTCATAAAGAGAATTGTTGCTCTTCCCGGAGAGAAAATGAAAATAAGCGAGGGAAAGGTTTTTATTTTCAACAAGGAAAATCCGGAGGGATTTGTTTTGGATGAAAGTATGTATTTATCCGGAAATGCTAAGACCTCCGGAGATTTGACGGAACAGCTTAGTGAAGACCAGTACTTTGTAATGGGAGATAACCGTTCATATAGCCATGATTCGAGAGCTTTCGGTCCCATAGGAAAAGAATTTATTGTCGGAAGGGTTTTGGTTAGAGCTTGGCCGTTCGATAAAGCGGAAGTATATTAAAAATTTCTAATTCACCTAATTTCTAATTTCTAATCAATTTATAATGACAAAATATCTAATGTCCAAAATTTTATTCAGTTGGACAATTGGGGTTTGATTAGGTCAATTAGGTCAATTAGAAATTAATAAAATTTATTTTTATGGTTAAGAAAGTAAAAATTAAGAAAAAATATAAGAAGAAAGGAAAAGTAATTAAAACAAGTGTAATTGATACTATTCTCTTGCAGCCTCCTCGCGGTATGCGGGATATTTTGCCAGAAGACCAGCCTTATTGGGAACACATAAGAAAAAATTTATCCAGGCTTTCATATGAATATGGATTTCAGAGAATAGATGTTCCTCTGGTTGAATATGCCAATTTGTTCAATCGTTCAATCGGAGAAGGAACTGACATTATCGATAAAGAAATGTATGCTTTTACTACTCGAGGGGGAGATAGAGTAGCACTTCGTCCGGAAATGACAGCTGGGATATGCAGGGCTTACATCCAGCACGGGATGAACGTTCTTTCTAAACCGATCAAGCTATTTTCAATTGGCCAGATTTATCGATATGACAGGCCCCAGGAGGGAAGATACCGCGAGCATTGGCAAGCCAATTTTGACATTTTCGGAGAAGATAATCCCATTATGGACGCCCACCTTATCCAGCTTGCTCATCGTTTAGTGACGTCGCTAGGGATAAAAAATATCGAATTTCAAATAAACAGCATCGGATGCGCCCAATGCCGAAAAGACTATCGAAATCTTTTAGTGAGCTACTTTGAATCAAGAAAGCAAAAGCTTTGCCAGAATTGCAAAAGAAGATTGGAAGTTAATCCACTTCGCATTCTTGACTGTAAAGAAGACAAGTGTGTTCAAGTGGGATCAAATGCTCCGCAAACAGTCGACCATTTGTGCGCTGATTGCCATTTGCATTTCAAAAATCTGCTTGAATATCTTGATGAACTGAATTTGCCGTATGTTATTAATAATAGATTGGTAAGAGGACTGGATTATTATACCCGAACAGTTTTTGAAATTTGGTCCGGAGAAAAAGGAGGAAAGAATTTTTCTTTGGGCGGAGGAGGAAGATATGACAGGCTTATTAAAATGCTCGGGGGGGAAGATACTCCCGCAATCGGTTTCGGGCTGGGGCTCGATAGAATTGCTATTGAAATGAAGAGAACTAATGTGAAAATACATAAAACTCCGGCTCCGAGAGTGTTTTTGGCTCAATTAGGAGAATTGGCTAAGAAAAAAAGTTTGAATATGTTTTCTGAACTGGAAAAAAATGGAATTCCAGTGGCAGAGAGTTTTGGAAGAGGAAGCCTCAAATCCCAGCTTAGAGTGGCAGACAAATTTCAGGTTGAAATAACTTTAATTATCGGGCAGAAGGAAGCTTTGGATGACACAGTGATTGTTAAAAATATGAAAACCGGTTCACAGGAAACAGTGGCAAATGAGAAAATAATCAATGCAGTAAAAAAAATACTTAAGAACGATATAATAGTTTCGCACGCATAATAATAACCGATTCGAATCAACGAATTAAATTCGAATTTACGAATATATTTAAAAATTAGAAATTCGTAGATTCGCATGCATTTGTAGTTTCGCATTGCGTTTATAGAAAGGGGGTTTTTGTGATCGAAGTAAGAAAAAAGGATAAAGAAACATCAGAAAGCCTAATTAGAAGATTTTCCCGCAGAGTTCAACAAAGCGGTGTTTTGGTGCATGCCAGAAAGTCAAGATTTCTCAAAGATGAAAAAAGCAAAAGAGAGAAAAGAAACGAAGCGCTATATAAGATTAAAATTAGGAAAGAAATCGACAAGCTCAAAAAGCTAGGAAAATTCGACGAAGAAGCTTTGAAGAACATTAAGAGGAAGATGGAAGGATAAATATTGGAAATTTTAAATTTAGATTTTAAAATTGCGTTTATGTCTCTTAAAGAAAAAATATTAAATGACCTTAAGAAATCTTTGAAATCGAGAGATGCTCTTAAACGCGATACTTTGCGCTTAATTTCCAGTGCTATAAAAAATGCAGAAATAGAAAAAATGAAAAAAGAAGAAGGGCTCAATGACCAGGAAGTGCTTGAAGTTTTGAAAAAAGCAGTCAAGCAGAGAAACGATAGCATAGAGCAGTATGAAAAAGGAGGGAGAAGCGATTTGGCAGAAAAGGAGAAAAAAGAATTGGAAATAATCTCTGTATACCTTCCAGAGCAAATGAACGAGGAAAAGGTGCGCGAAGAAATTAAAGCTGTTATTTTCAAGACCGGAGCAACTTCCATGAAAGATTTCGGAAAAGTAATGGGAGTGGCGATGAAGAAATTGCAAGGACAAGCAGACGGAAGCGTTGTTAAAGAGATATTAGAAGAAGAGCTAAATAAATAATATCCAATATCCAATTTCCAATAAAAAATCAAATGAAATTAATTATCGAAATAAATAATAAAGCCAAATGCCCGCTTTCCAAGAAATATTTCAAGAAAGTTATCTTAAAATCGATAGGCTTAAACAAGTTTAAATTATTAAGCATAAGCATAGCTATTGTTTCTGAAAGAGAAATAAAAAGAATAAACAAGATATATAGGAAAAAGGACAAAGCTACCGACATTCTTTCTTTCCCGGATTATTTGAAGAACAAAACTGGAGAATTTTCCTGCGAGCTGATAATCTGCTATCCTTATATTAAGAAATCAGCTAGAGAAGATAAAGTATCAATTGAAAAAGAAATGGCTTATGTTGTTTCACACGGAATATTGCACTGTTTGGGATTGGAGCACAGTAAGAAAATGTATGAAATACAAGATAAAGTTTGTAATTCTTTACGAATTGCAAATCTGTACTAATATACTAATCATTTTTTTGTTAATTTGTTAATTTAAACATTCGTACATTTGTAATAATTCGTAGTTCGTAAAAATTTATGGAAGAAGCAAAAAACCAAGCTAAAGAGCTTTACCAAAGTTTTTCCTATGCTTTGAGAGGGCTTAAATACGCCATTTCTATGGAAAGGAATTTTCAAACAGAGATTGTTATTGCCGTTTTCGTAATAGCTTTAATCCTGATTTTTAAAGTTAAAAATTGGGAAGCAGTGGTTCTTGTTTCCGTGATAATATGGGTTCTTACTATGGAACTTTTTAATACTGTGGTCGAAAGGGTGGCAGACATTTTAAAACCCAGGGTTCATCCGTACATAAGGCTCATTAAAGATATGATGGCGGCAGTGGTTCTGATCTCGGTTGTTTTTGCAATAGCCATAGGGATAATTATTTTTTACCCCTACTTCAAGGATCTCGCATCTCCCATATACTAATTTTGCTCAAAAGATATTTTTAAACTATAATTAAATAAAGCAAGCCTTTTATATAGTTGCAATTTTTGTGTATTGTCGGAAATAATTGCCCACGAATCCGTTCGTGGGAACGGATATGTCTAAAGAAAATATTATAGTCGGAATAGATATTGGATCGTCCAATGTAAAAACTGTGATAGCACAGTCTTTTTCCGACGTGGAAGTTCCCAGAATAATAGGTGTGGGAATAGTTCCTTCTTCTGGAATAAGAAGGGGCGTTATTACTGATTTAGAAGAAGTTGTGAAGAATATAAACGAATCAGTGGAAAAAGCAGAAAGAATGGCTGGGCTCACAGTTAAAAGTGCTAATGTAAATATTGGAGGGACAGAAATAGGATTCCAGGATTCCAAAGGAGTGATAGCCGTTGGCAAGGCCGACGGAGAAGTAACCGAAGATGACCTGGAAAGGGTAATCGTTGAAGCCCAAAATGTCGCTCTACCGCTTAATAAAGAGATAATTTATATTATTCCTAAAAGCTACAGGCTGGATGATCAGGAAAACATCAACGATCCCTTGGGAATGAAAGGAGTGCGCCTTGAAATGAATGCTTTGATAATAGAATGTTCTTCTAATCAAGTCAAAAATCTTACCAAATGCGTCCATCAATCAGGAATCGATATAAATGAAATAGTGCTTGAACCTTTGGCGGCGGCCGCGTCAGTTTTGAGTAAGAAACAAAAAGAGCTGGGAGTCGTTTTAATAAATATCGGAGGAGGAACAACTTCCATAGCAGTTTTTGAAGATGGAGACTTGCTTCACACCGCCGTTCTCCCGGTAGGAGCCGGGCACGTCACTAATGATATCGCCATTGGGCTTCGCACCTCTATTGAAGTTGCAGAAAAAGTGAAGATAGAATTCGGAAGCGCTATCCCGGAAGAAATTGATAAAAAAGAAGAAATAGATTTATCACAAATTGATTCCCAAGAATCGGGGTTTGTTTCACGCCATCATGTCGCGGAAATTATCGAAGCAAGACTCGAAGAAATAGTCGGAATGGTAAACAAAGAACTCAAGGGCATTGGAAAAGCCGGACTTCTTCCTGCTGGAGCAGTAATTACTGGAGGAGGGGCCAATCTTCCTCAAATTGTTGATCTTGCAAAAAATATTTTAGGACTTCCAGCCCAAATCGGATTTCCAATAAATCTTGGAGGAATTATGAATAAGGTAGACGATCCTTCTTTTTCAACTGTTATCGGACTTGTTATTTGGAATAAAGAACAGAAACTGAATGCGCAGAAGGGGAATAAAGGAGTTTTGGGAGATATTTCAAACACCACCGAAGAAACTGTGAAAAAAATGAAAAAATGGATGGAAAAATTTCTGCCGTAAGGTATTGTGCGGGATTCCACAGGGTAAACTTGACACCAATCTAGCTAGTGTGCTAGATTTAGATACTAAAATAAGTTTCTTAAATTGCAAATTTTTAAGTATTTCAGGGGTCAATAATCAAAAATGGCGATTAAAGATCAATGCTTAATAAATAAAATATTTTATGGCTGAAATAAAACCAGATATAGAAACCTTTGCAAAAATAAAAGTGATTGGAGTGGGAGGTTCCGGAAACAGCGCGATTAGCCGGATGATAGAATCCAAAATAAAAGGGATTGAATTCGTGGCGATCAATACCGATGCCCAGGCTCTTCATCATTCCAAAGCTTCGGAAAAAGTTCATATTGGAAAAAATTTAACCAAGGGATTGGGAGCAGGAATGAATCCGGAAATTGGAAGACAAGCGGCTGAAGAAAATAGAGATGAAATTCAAGAAGTTCTAAAAGGTTCTGACATGGTTTTTGTTACTTGCGGGCTTGGAGGAGGAACAGGAACAGGCGCGGCTCCAATTGTTGCTGAAACTGCCAAGGAGCTTGGAGCACTGACAGTATCAGTAGTCACGAAACCGTTTGCCTTCGAAGGAGCACAAAGAAAAGCGATTGCCGAAGAAGGACTCGATAATTTGAAAGACAGAGTTGATTCTCTCATCACAATTCCTAACGACAAACTGCTTTCCATAATTGACAGAAAAACAACCTTAATCAGCGCCTTTAGAATTGTTGATGATGTGCTTAGACAAGGCGTTCAGGGAATTTCAGACCTTATTACCAAGCCAGGAGTGGTTAATGTTGATTTTGCCGATGTTAGAGCTATTTTAGAAGATAGTGGCTCTGCTCTTATGGGCATCGGGATTGCGAGCGGAGAAAATAGGGCAGTTGAAGCAGCCAGGCACGCTATCAGCAGTCCGCTGCTTGAGCTTTCAATTGACGGAGCCAAAGGAGTACTGTTTAATGTTTCCGGGTCAAACGACTTAACAATGCTAGAAATCAATGAAGCAGCCAATGTGATTACTGAAAATATTGATCCCAATGCTAAAGTAATTTTCGGAGCTGTGACCGATGACCAAATCAGAAAAGGAGATATTCATATTACCGTAATAGCTACCGGTTTCGATACCAATAAAGTAAATGAAACTTCGGAAAAAATTTCCAGAGCTTTCTCCGGAGCGTCAATTTCCGTAGAAACTAAAAAGAAAGAAGACCACCGCAAAGAAGAAAGAATAACCTTTCCCTCAAAGAAACTTGAAACAAAGATGATTATCGAAGAAAAAATCCAACCGAGAGGAATTTCTATGAGAGGAGAGACAAACAAGGAAATGGAAGAAGATGAATTGGAAATCCCGGCGTTCATTCGAAGGAAGATGGAAAAATAGATTTTTATAATACGCATATTGCATAGCTTACTGCATATTTCATTCATAAAAACCGAGTTTCAGGCTCGGTTTTTTAGTTGCATTATTTTATAAGAGTGATATATTATAACTGAAATAGAAAATATCCCCAGAAAAGGAGAAAAAAGGAGGAATTGTTATGAAAAAAAAGATTGCGTTAATGGTAATAATGGCGGTTTTTTTTATTTTTTCTGTGTCTGCAATTTTTGCTCAGGTTCAGGTTAAAGGAATGTCATGGGCCGGGTCATCTACTGGGTCGATTCGCAATTCGATCAGGACAGAAATCGTGGTAAAAATAGAAGACGTCTCGGCAGAAAGGAATAGGATGACAATATCTTATTCCCGAAAAAGTTTCAGGGAAGACAGAAAAGATATTTTTGAAGCTGAAATAAGAGGAACGAATCCCCTGAAGTTCAGTTTTGTAAATGCTGAAGGGTACGAGATGACCTGTGAGCTTCAGCCTGATAATAGGCTAATGCTCACAGGAGGATTGAGATTTACATATCTCGATCCTCTATAAAAGAGTATTGGCGAGCAAAGTTGCGAGTTATTATCGCAACAATGCCCGCCGTTTTTTTATTTCCCGATTCTGTTGTAGAATACAATAATGAAAGAAAAGTTTATTCCTAAAAGTTTTTATCTGCAATGGCACATAACGGAACGATGCAATTGGAGATGCAAACATTGCTATCAAGAAAGTTATAAAACGCCAGAGATGAGCCTTGAACAGCTCTATGGCGTTTTAGACCAGTATCTGGCTTTAATAAAGAAGTGGAATATTCCGAAAAGCAGAGCTCGAATGTCGTTAACTGGAGGAGAGCCTCTGATAAGATCCGATTTTTTTTCACTCTTAGCCAGAATGCATAAATTCGGCAATTTTTTTAACTATACAATTTTGTCAAACGGTTCCCTTATTGACAAAGAAATTATAAAAAAACTTAAATTTCTGGGAGTAAATAATTTTCAAGTTAGCCTGGAAGGAATGGAAAAAAATAATGATGAAATAAGAGGAAAAGGATCTTTTCTGAAGGTGATAAATTCGATTAAGCTTTTATTGGATAACAAAATTCTAAATATCAGAGTTTCTTTAAGCCTGAATAAAAAAAATGCTGGCGATGTTGAAAAATTAGCCGATTTTTTAACACCTATAGCTAAGGGGAAAGGTAATATAACTTTAGCCGCTCGAAGAATGGTTCCATGGGGAAGCGCTTCCGAAATGAAGGAATTCATTCAGGAGCCGTTAGAATTGAAAAATTTTTATGAAAGCGTCGAGCGGATAAATAAAAGAATGACAGAAAAAAAATGTAATGTAAGAGTAGTGGGCGGATGCGAAAACGGCATTTTCAATGGTCTAGTTTCCAATAATTTAATGAGTATAAGTCATTGCGGTATTGTTGACGGAAGGTTGATAATCGTTATGCCTAATGGAGACGTCCTTCCCTGCCGCCGTCTTCCTATTAAAGCAGGAAATGTCCTGAAACAATCGCTGGAGGAAATTTATTATTCCGATTTTATGGAAAAGTTGCGAAGTAAAAATAATAAACATAAACAGTGCAAAAATTGCGATAATTACCAAAATTGTTTCGGCGGAGCCCCATGTGTTACCTATGCCTATACTGGAAAAATTAATATTCCTGATGTTCAATGCTGGAGAGCTTATGATAATCTAGAAGAAGTAAGAAATAATAAATATTCAGAAGAATTATGAAAATATGTTTTTTTTCTAAATATCCGCCTATTGAAGGAGGAGTTTCCTCTCGAACGTATTGGCTAGCCAAAGGATTGGGCAAGGCTGGACATGAAATTCACATCGTAACTAATGCTCTTGAAGTTGAGGATGAGTATCGAGAAAAGCTGGATTTTGAGAATCCGGAAGAGCTGGAAAAGTATCAGCCCCAAAATGTGTTTGTCCATTCCTTAAATTATGGGCCGCCGAAACATATACCATATTCCCAAGAATATTTAGCTCGACTCATTAATCTGGGTTTGGAAGTTGTCAGGGATTATGATTGCGATGTTATTGATTCATACTATTTTCTTCCCTATGGGTTAGCGGCGATGTTTGTTAAAATTCTTTCTGGAAAGCCGTTAATCATTCGCCATGCCGGAAGTGACATAACTCGGCTTTTTGGAAATGAGAATTTTCACACTATTTTTTTAGAACTTTTTAAAAATGCTGATTTTATAATTTCTAACCAAACGGTTAAAAATAGAATATTGGAGAGGCATAGGATAGAAAAGAACAAAATAATCACCGGAAAACTTTGGGGGGTGGATAAAAATGAATTTAATCCCGACATAGAGCCGATCAATTTTAGAAAAGAATTTAGCATTGAAATTTCTCCGGAAACGCCAGTCATAACTTATATTGGTAAATATGACAATAATAAAGGAATAAACGAACTTTTGGAAGCTCTCTCTGGCATTGATGACGATTTTTTCCTTCTTCTTTTGGCAGGAGGCTTGCAGAACGAATTGCTTGAGAAAAAAATTTCTTCCTTTTCTTCGCTAAAAGGAAAGTATCTAATAGCGGGTTTTGTCCCTCCCTGGAAAATTCCGGCTATACTGAAAAGATCAAATTGCCTCGTTCAGCTGGAGAATAATTTTCCCATTAGTGTTCATATGCCCATACAGCCGCTGGAAGCATTTTCGGTTGGCACTCCTGTTATTTTGAGCAGTGAAATTTTCAATAAATATGAGGTAAAACTGGGACTCGTTGATCAAAAAAATGTTTTTACTGTCAATCCCCAGGATAAAGAACAACTTCGAAAGAAGTTGAAATTAATAATAAAAGATAATGATTTACGTCGCGATGTTGGAGAAAAATCGCTGGAAATCATTAGAAAAGATAATTTTGAAAGAGCCATAAAAAATAATATTGAAATTTATGAAACAGCAATTTCCAGGGGATTTCGCCTAAATTTAGTATATGAAGAAGTTTCCAAATCATTTTGGAATTTTTTTGAAGGAAATTTCAAAAATAAGATCAATAAATGGATAAAATGAAGGTGTGCATAACTTTTTTCAATAATTGTCTTTTTGTGGTATAATTTTGGTATAATTTTATCAACAAAAACATTATGATAAAATTAAAGTTTATGATTTTTGGAAATAAAAAGAAAATATTTCTTTTTTTGAGCTTTGCTTTATTTTTGCTAGCTGTTCCCTTATTTTTTCAACAGCTTCTTTCTAAAAAAGAAGCAGATGCCAATACCTTATTTAATAATCCTCAAAAGACTTTTCTCACTAATTACGGAGCTTATATATATGTTTTTAATAGCGGAAATAAAACAATTACAAAAATCAGAACTAGCGATAGCAAAGAGATGCTCAAAATTAAATTTGACCCCGAACCTACTACAGTTTTTTATACGTCTCAATTTCAAAAAATTTACGCTCCTTCTTTTATTGATGGGAACGTAAGTATTTTAAAGCTACCAGGAGATGCTTCCGGCACCAAAACTATTTCTCTCGGCAAAATGATGCATTTGAAATTCAGGTCATTTTTATTTGATGCGGAAAATAAAAAACTTTTTGTTCTGGCCGAAAATTATGAAGAATCTCCCAATGGAGCTGTTTTAGTTATTGATTTGGAAAAAGATTCCATATCCAATGTAATCAAGCTAGATAGTAGCATTAGAGCTGACTTTTCCAGCCTTTCAAACGGGAAATTATTCGTTTACGATCCTTTAAAAAACGAGTTTTTCGTTATTGATTGCGGAAAAGAAGAAGTAAACAAAAAAATACAATTAGAGAGTGATGTCAAAGTAGAAGATTCCGTAATCTCGAAGCAAGGCAAAGTAATATATTTTTTAGCAGGGGGAAATCTCGTAGCACTAGATGCTGAATCAGGGAATATTATATCAAAACTAAAGGTTAAATCTGGAGTTAAAAAAATAAGAGCAGATGAAAACTCTGAACTAGTATATGTAGTTAGCTCTAGCGAAGATGAAACTAATGGTTTTTTGACGATGGCAGTTCCTAATGAAAATAGAATAATTTCAGAAGTTGAAGTTGGAAATAACCCGATCAATCTGTTTATCGGCAAAAATTATGTGTACGTGTTAAATAATGGAAGCAATTCTATTTCTGTGTTTGATAAAAAAACAAATAGAGTGGTCGGAACCATATCATCGGGAGGGCTTAACCCTATATATATGAATATTGATGAAAGTAAAGATATAATGTATATATCTAATTTTGCAAATAATACGATAGGAATTGTTGATTTAAATACGCAGAAACTGGTAGGCATTATTCCCGAAAAAGAGAATATTTTCAAGCAATACTGGTTGTTTATTGCCCTTTTTCTTTCGGCAATTATTTCATTAGTGCTTTTCTTTTTTCTGTCGAGTAGGACCAGCGGAGATAGCGCCTATCAAGGTTAATAATTAAAGTTTTAATACAAATGAGCAAAATCAGGAATAAATATAAAATTAAAAACTTTGTCTTGCTTTGCGCCGTTTTTATTGTGCTGGGACTTTTTAGCTTTATTTTTAAAAAAACAGGAATTGCAAATAGCAGTCATTTTGTAAAAATAGCCTCAGCAGATATTCCGTCTAGCGGTGGCAGTTGCAGCAGTTGCAACAGTTGCGGCGGTTGGGGCAGTTGCGGTGGCGGCGGCGGTGCCGGTTGCGGCGGCAGTGCCGGCGGTTGTGGCGGTGCCGGTTGCGGTGGCGGTTGTGGCGGTTGCGGTTGTGGCGGTTGCGGTGGCGGTTGTGGCTAAAAATGAAAACAGGTTTTCGCTAGGATTCTAAGTTGTTTTTTAGAAGTAATGAAATTTGTATCGAAGAATAGGAAATCGTTGCTAATATATATTCTGTTGCTGGTGTTTGTTTTGTCCAGTTGTTTGTTCGGAAATGATATAAAAAAATTAATTTCCGCGAAGATTTTTATAGGAGCAGAATATTATTTTAACGGAGGAAAGTATAATCTGAATAAGGCGGAAAAATTATATAAAATTTCACTCAAAATAAACTCGGATATCCCCATAGCCCATTATCAGCTGGGAAGAATCTATTTTTTAGGCGGAAAATTCGACTTAGCGATTGCTGAATTCGACAAAGAACTGAAAAACAATCAGGAAAGCAAGCATCCGTATTATATGCGAGGGCTGACAAACGGTTACGCTGGAAATTACGATGAAGCGATTTCTGATTTGCAAAAATATATCGCCTGGAATCCAAAAACTTGGGCAGGATATAACGATTTGGTTTGGGTATATTTGCTGAAAAAAGATTATCAAAAGGCCGAAGAATCATCCAGAAAAGGCCTGGAAAACAGTTCAAATAATCCCTGGCTTCTTTCAAACTTAGGCACTGCTCTTTTGAATCAAGAAAAATATCAAGAAGCGAAAGAAAAATTAACTTTGGCCAAAGATTTTGGAGAAAAACTTACCGCACAAGATTGGTCAAAGACTTACCCGGGAAATGATCCGAGAATTGCCGAATCAGGACTCCGGGATATGAAAGCGGCGATTCAGCTCAATATCGCTATTGCTTCCAAACGGATGAACCGGAAAGAAGAAGCCAAAAAAGAATATGAAGAATATCTAGCTATGCTTCCGGAAGATGATAACAGAAGGGTATCAGTAGATTATTTTTTGTTAATGCCGTAGATTATGAAAAAAAATAAAAAAATATCAATAATATCTTCATCCATCTTTTTAATAATGTTGTTTTCAATGGCCCTTTTCTTTTTATGGTTTCACGGTGTTGGAAATAACAGTCCTTTTTCAGTTGAAGCGAAACTTTTTTCCTTTTCCGGCATTCAAAATGGCGCTCCTCTTTCCGCTTCCTGCGACGCCGCGCCTCCTTACGAACATACTCCAGGAGAATTCGACAATCCAACGATCACTGTTGCTAAATTAGGTGTCGGGGCAGGAAGCATAACTGTGTGCAATGATTCTATGAATTGTAAAATTACAGGTTGCGCAGGTATATGCTCTGCAACCTATGGTCGGGGAGAAAATATTATGGTCGGCAGAAGCCCTATCTATCCTCCAACCGTTTTTTCCGGATGGGGAGGAGATTGCAGTGGCCAACTATGCAATTTGACGATGGATTATTGCAATAAATATGTGACAGGTACGTTTGATCTTAATTATACTCTTTATGTTGCCAAGGCAGGAACAGGCTCTGGTACTATAACTTCAAATCCAGTGGGGATAAATTGCGGAGCGGATTGCACGGAGTCGTATGTGGATGGAACATCAACAGTTCTTACTGCCGTTGTCGATACCGGTTCAACTTTTGCGGGTTGGAGTGGAGATTGCAGCGGGACTGACTTATGCAATTTAACGATGGATAATACCAAATCAGTTACGGCTACTTTTAATTCTAATAATCCAACGCTCACTGTTAAAAAAACTGGAACCGGAACAGTAACTTCGGATCCAACTGGAATCAATTGCGGTACCACTTGTTCTGCAACTTACCCTCTCAATACTTCCGTAACGCTTACCGCTAATCCGCTAACGGGAGTATTCAGCGGAGGGTGGTGTAATTATGGTAATGGTGTTGGTACTTGCAACGTTGGCATGAGCAGATCAAAAGAAGTTACGGCTACTTTTAGCAGCAGTTGTGGGGTATTTTCATGTGTTAAAATAAATTCTGTTTGCAATGGATGCGGAGGTACAGCGACAGGAACAGCAATATGTATTGATTCTTGTAATAATGTTGATTCTTCAAAATGTAGCAACTGTTCTCCTGAAACGATTAACTGCTCCGCTTGCTCTAATTCTGACGCTAACTGGAAAGAAGTAGCGCCGTAAAATGACAGTTGACAGTTGACAGTTAACATTTGACAGCCAGTCCCGATTTGTCGGGACTGGTTTTTCGTTATCTGCAGGTCATTCAGTTTTAATTTCTTTTGTGGTATAATAAAACTAGTAAAAAAGTTAACTTGATAGGGGAAATAAAAAAAATGAAAATGAAATTAATAAGGGTTGCTTTAATTGCCATTTTTATTTTTGCTATCTTGCCATTTTCTGTTAAAGCTCAAAATTTGACAACCAGTGAAACTGTTTCTAATTCAACCAGATCCGGATTTGAAACTAGAGGTGGAATGATTATTTCTCAAGAAGCAAACAAACTAAAAATTCTCTTCGGGGCAATTAATAATGAAGAAGTAATTCAACCAGGAGTTCAATATTCGATTCAATTAATTCATAAAGAATATGGATATCTCGTTGATGAGAAAGTTTTTCCGGAAGTGATTAGCATCGGCAAAAAAGAGAAAATATCTAAAGAAATAGAATATCAGGCACCGGAATTTCTTAATGGAGATTACTTAATTTTTATCGTTTTCAGGAACTCCAAGGCCAATATATTGGGTACGGATATAATTGGAAAAGTTTCCCTAAAAGGAAGTGAGGGATATGTCAATATAAACACATGTTTATTGTCAGTTAAAGACGATAAAATTAAAAACGAATTTTTTCCAAATGGATACCCAATTAATGCTGGAATCGATCTTGCTCCAGAAGAGGAATTAATCGCCAAATGTAAAATTTCAAATAATTTTAGCGAAGCGGTTGAGTTCACTCCTCAATTTGAGAATTATTTTCGTTCAATATTCGGAACTCTGATTTCCACCGAGAAACAAAGTTCTGTCAATATCAATGCCGGAGAGACAAGAGAAGTTTCCTTTACTGTTCCAAAAATTTCCAAACCCCAAGCCTATGATGCGGTATTATCCCTTTTTAATAATGGAGAAATTATTTCCAATAAAATCGTTTTTCATTATGTCATTCAAGGATTTTCCGGGACTATTCAAAACTTGCTTTCCGATGAAGCTACCTATCAAAAAGGAGAAACGGCCAAAATTTCTTTCTATTTGACCGGATCGGCTGATTATTTTCCGGGTGCCAGGGGCCAAGGATCTCGCTTGGAAGGCGGAGTGATGGAAATTTCAATAAGCAATAAAGATGGGTCAAAATGTTCCGAAACGGTCCAAAAACAGTTGACGTCAATTAAAGAATTAACCAATCAAAAGCAAGGTTTAGAAGTTCCAATTATTGCGGATTGTTCTCTTCCGCAAATAAAAGCGGAATTTAAGGATCGCAACGGCAACGTGCTGGATCGAGCTACTTATAATATTTTTAGTAATGATGCGGAGAAGAAAGAACTTGAAAAAGAAAAAAGCGCCGAGAAAAAAATGAATAAATGGATTTTAATTTCTGGTTTGATATTGATTATTTTGTTAATCTCCGTTTTAGCTTATCTTTTTTATAAAAAAAAATCTGAAAATAAAAGCATAGCGACACTTATTGGTATATTAGCAGCAACAGGAGTTTTCTTTCTTTGGGGAGGTGTTTCTTATGGAGCCAGTGTAAATTTCTCCGCACCCGCCTTAAATGAAGACTGGTCATCTATACCCGTTACAGGATTTCTGGGAACAGAAGGGGGTATATATGGGGAAGATGAAGTAATATTTAGTCCCGGGCAAGAATTTCTAATAGGTGCTAAAGAAGCATATACTCTGGTATGTTCTAATAGTGAAGTAGTAAGAGCTCATGTCAACGCAACCGTATTGGATTCAAACAATACAGTGATAAGTGAAAAAAAGTCATTCCTCCCAAATATAGTATATTATTCAGATGGATCACCGTGGTATTTATATATATCATTTCATTGGTATAATGCACCGATGATTCCAGGTAGTTACAAAGTTGAGTTTGAAGCTTATGAAGCATTGAGTAATGTAGGAGTTGCATATTTAAATTTTAAAGTTATGGCTCCCAATCCAATTTTAGCGGTCAATAAAGCCGGAACCGGTTCAGGAACTATAACCTCCGATCCGGCGGGAATAAATTGCGGAACGGATTGTGCAGAATCTTATGTACAGGGAACATCGGCAACTCTTACCGCCACTCCCGATGCCAATTCAACCTTTGCTGGTTGGAGCGGAGATTGTACGGGAACTGGCCCATGCAATTTGACAATGAATACTAATAAATCAGTGACGGCTAATTTTAAAATCAATACTCCGCCTACGGCTGAAGCCGGAGGACCATATGCGGTTCCGCGCAATGGCACGGTTACAATTGATGGATCTCAATCTTCCGATCCGGATGAAATATTAAGCAATTTAGCTTTTAATTGGGATTGTAATAAATGTATTAATGGTGGAGGAAATAATGGTAATTGCCCAGGATACGCGAATATGAGATACGTTGGCTTTAAGAGTTTTACTTTTAATCCTAATGCAAATTTCAATACCGGATACAATGCTAAAGCCGGCAATGTTTTCACCTGTACCCTAACTGTAACAGACAATAAAGGTGCTACGAGTACTGATACGGCCACAATTACTGCTACTGAAACAGCACCCAATGCTCCTACTGGTTTAACTGCCACTGCTCCTTCCTGTTCTAGTGTTACTCTTACTTGGGTCGATACTTCCGACAATGAAACCGGGTTTAAAATAGAACGCTCCGCTAATTCTAATGGTCCCTGGACTCAGATTGCCACCACGGCTGCTAATGCTACTTCCGCTGACACTATTGCGGCTGCTACCACCCAATATTACTATCGAGTAAGAGCCACAAATTTAATTGCTGATTCGGATAATACAAATGTTGCCGGAGCTTATGTGCCAGCTTGTACTAATGTAAATCTTAGTCTTTACACATCTAGCTGCAGACAATCAGTTCTTTATATAAGTTCAAATTATGAGTTTGACTATTATACAATACGTAAATGGTATTATAGCAGCTGGTGGGGTTGGTATTATAATGGTCAATATAATCTATGGACTAATCGGAGCGATCATCTTTATAAATATTATGATAATAATGTTTCGTCGGGTTCTTTTTATGGTTATCAAGTATATGGTTGCTATAATTCTGGTCAATGCCCTTCTGCTTCCCTGTTTTATTGGATTTATATCCCATCATGTCCCGCTCTCAATCTTTCAATCAGCCCGTCAGCTGTTGCTTGCGGGGCATCGTCTGGCGGTGCTTCTAGCTTAACCTGGAGTTCTACGAATGCCAACTATTGCATTCCTAGTGGCACTAACTGGCCGGGAAATCCTGCCCAGCTTCCAACTTCTTCAAATTTAGCTCCTTTAGTAAATAAAACTATAATTTCTCCTACTTCTTCTCAAACTTATAGTTTGACATGCTATGGTGCTGGCGGATCAATTACTAAAAGTGTTAATCTTGGCTGCTCCTGTACGGCAAATAACTGTGCTGATAATATATGTGGAAATGAGCAGTGTTATAATGGTTGCATTTGGGTTTGGGGTAATATGCCTGTCCGTTCTCTCTCTATAACCAAAGCCGGTACCGGCTCCGGCACCGTTACCGGTAGTCCGGCTGGCTGTAGTTCTGCTGGCATCAACTGCGGTCCTACTTGTTCGGCAACGTACAAATACGATACTGCTGTCAATTTAACTGCTACTGCTTTCACTGGCTCTGAATTTACTAACTGGTCAAATGCTTGCAACGGTACCGCTAATTCTTGCACAGTTTTCATGAGAAATAATTATTCAGTAAATGCTAACTTTAATGCCAAAACCCTTAATGTTTCTTTAACTGCTTCTCCGCCTTCCGGCAGTCAGCCTTTAACTTCCACTCTAACGGCTAATGTTTCTGGCACGTCCGTTGGAACGATTAATTACAAATTTTACTGCAACCGCAATGACGATGGCACTAATATTACTCAACCAGTTGATGGAAAATTTGACGGTGAATCAGCCACCAGCAAATCGTTCAATTGTACTTATTCAACCCCCGGCGCTTTCTTTCCAAAAGTTATTGTGGAGCGGGATAGTGGTGTGCCAAATGCAACTGATAAAAAAACAGTGACGGTTGCTGCAATTCTTTCCATTGACAAAACCGGTACTGGCTCCGGCTCCAGCACAGTTATCAGCATTCCGCCTGGCATCAATTGCGGTCCTACTTGTTCGGCTTCATATAATTACAATACCCTCATTGCTTTAACCGCCACTGCCATTCCTTCTACTGATTTTGCTTTTGCCGGCTGGTCAGGAGCTTGCTCGGGCACTGGTCCCTGTACGGTTACTATGAATGAAGCCAAATATGTGACCGCTAATTTTGGTTGCGAAATTAATGATTGTCCGCCTGGATCGGTCAGCTGTAGCGGAAACAGTAGGGTAGTTTGTTCTGAAGTTCCTGTGGGAAGTGGGTGTTATAGAAATATAACAATAGATTGTGGAATAGAAACATGTGTTGATGGATCATGTCTTCCGAAACAACCAGGAGTATGTGGTGATGCGCAAGACATAATTTGGGACAAATCACCCAATAGTGAATTTTGCAATTCATTCGGAGGATATACGGAACCAATCAGGGAAGGTGAAAGTTGGTGCTGGACATGCATTGGAATGCTTGGCGGGTCAGATACGGAATGTTGCGCGCAGAGAGATTTGAATTGGAAGGAAATAGCGCCGTAGAATTCTAGCTTACAACATACAACATACGACTGACAACAAATAATTTGCAACTCACAACTATTTTATAACTAATAATTTAATTTAAAAAAATATGGAAAGCGGAATTAAAAAATTAATAATTATACTGGTTGTCCTGGCTATTTTGGCAGGAGGAGGATTTTATATCTTTAGGCTTCTAGCGAGATCATGTAATTTCAGCCAATTGCCTTCTGATTTTCCTACTCCTTCTGTTATTCCTCCAACCGCGAATAAAAATCAAACTCCGGCTGGCGTTGAAGAAAATAATCAGCCAGTTCAGCCAGGACAACCAGCGCAGGCAAATGATGAAATCAGGGAAGTAAAAGGGAAAGCCACAGGTATTAATGGAAACTTTATTTTTGTGGAAAGTGAAAGCGAACTTTTCCAATTGGGAATCAATGCTCAAACTCCAGTTTTTACCTTAACCGGAACAGAAAAGACAAAAGCCGGACTGCCGGATATTAAAATAAACGGGGGAGTCTCGGTAAAATACGATTATCTGAAAAATGCCACGGAGATTGTTATCGGGGAATAAGGCAAAGCAATATCAACTTTTCAAAACCGGGCTTTAGGAATTTCCAAAGCTCGGCTTTAGTTATAATGACAAATTGTGGTATGATAAAGTTGTCAAGAAGTTAACTCGACTGGGGGAAAATAAAAAAATGAAAACAAAATTAAAATTAATAACGCTAATTGGCGTCGGAATTTTTTGCTTTGCGTTTGCGGTTAATGCTCAGACACCAGGACCATTATTGCAGGAAGGTTTTCTTGTCGCTACGGTCAACATCTACAACGCCGCTTTAGCCAGTCAGTCGTCTGACGGATTGCATATTGTTTTTGACTTAAGTAATCGCGTTAATGTTCAGCCACAAGTTAAATATGCAGTGAATCTAGCGAAAGAAGAAAAAGACAGTCAGATAATTATTGATACAAAAATCTATCCGGAAGAAATTTCTCTCAAAGAAAATGAAACTATCAATAAAAAAATTACCTATGTTCCGCCGGCTTTCTTAAGCGGCGACTACAAACTTTATATTGAAGCTAAAAATCCCGAAGGTCTCATTTTGGCTATGGCTTATATTGGAGACGTTCAGCTAAATGGAAATAATCAGGGTCTTTTTCTTGATCCAGCCGCTTGCCATCTTACTTTGGAAGGAGACGAGACTCAAAAAAAATATACCTTGCAGGGGGTGGATGTAAAACCGGAAGAAAATATTTTGCTTAATTGCGAAGTGGAGAACAAATTTAATTCTTCCATAACAGTTATTCCTAATGTTGCCACTTACTACCGTAGCGTCTTTGGTAAATTCCTCGGCGCCAAAGATTTTGAGTCTATCACTCTTAATAAAGGCGAAAAGACAGTTAAATCTTTTGTCCTGCCCAAAGCCGTTGACCCTCAATCTTACGACGCTGTCCTTACTTTTTACAACGAACGAAAACAGCTCATTTCCAATCAAATTATCGCTCATTATATAATTCAAGGACCCAGCGCCACCATTCAAAATGTTCTTTTGGACAAAGCGGTTTATCAAAAAGGGGAAATTGCTAAACTCTTTTTTTACTACACCCAGTCGGACAGCAATTTTCCTGGTTCCCGCAGTGGCATTACAGATATAGGTGTTCTGACTGCTAGTATTAATCTTAAAAATCAAAATAATCAAAACTGCGCCGATCTATTTCAAAAAGAATTAACCGAAAAAGAAAGTTTTTTTAACTTTGGCATACCCATTATTAATACTTGTCAGAGTCCTCAAGCCGAAGTGGTTATTAAAGGCAAAGACAGCCGGGTATTGGCCCAAAATACTTTTAAATTTTTCAATGAAGAAAAAAAAGAATCCGAGACCGGCGGCAAAACAGCCGCCAACAAGCAGGCGATGATCATTATTTTAATAGTTATTATTTTAATCGCTATTGTTGCAACTTACTTTATCAAGAAAAAATTAAATAAATCCAATAATTTCAGTTTATTTATTTTTCTCTTTATGTTTTTGGTTATCGCAGGAATGTTTACGGGCGAAATAGCAAAAGCAGACACATATGCTGCTGGTTATGGCATTACAGTTAATTACGGCTTAAACAAAAAGGTGTATTCCCCCGGGGAAACTATGTCTTATTATCTTTCTGCCTCTAGACCCGCTATTATGTGGAATGCTACAGCTTCAATGAATGGCGTTACGCGAAGTGGCAATTATGGTGGATATGGTACAAATACTACTATTTATCTCTCTTTTACTGCTCCGAATAACTCAGGTAATAATTTGGTCTCTTCTTCCGCTGCTATTTGGGCTCAGTGTGATTGGTTTCTCTACTGCTCCTATACCGTTCAACTTCCAGCTCTTTCTTCTAGCGTTCTTGGTGACGGCGTTTGTGGTTCTTCTAATGGTGGAAATTCAGGCGTTGCTCCAACTGTTAATCTTTGTAGCGCAGGGGCTGCTTCGGCTGTATCCGGCTCTGGTCCCTGGACTTGGACCTGTACTGGATCTCCTGGGTACTCAATCGCTACTTGCGGAACTAATCTTTTAACCCGAACTCTTACCGTCAACAAAACTGGCACTGGCTCGGGTACTGTCACTAGCACTCCTGCGGGCATCAACTGCGGTTCTGATTGTTCAGCTTCATATAATGACGGTACTTCCGTTACTTTAACCGCCACTCCTTCGGAGGGTTCTACTTTTACTGGATGGTTAGGCGCTTGTTCGGGCACTGGCGCCTGCACGGTTAAGATGATTGCGGCTAGATCTGTAACCGCTACTTTTAAGAGTTATAATTTAACTGTCACTAAAACCGGCACCGGCTCTGGCACAGTTACTCCTTCAACTGGAACTTTAACTTGGTCCGGTAAAAGCGGTTCAGCTTCGTATTATTACAACACTCCCATTACTTTAACCGCTGCATCTGACACCGGCTCTACCTTTACCGGCTGGTCAGGTACAGGCATTAAATGTCCTGGCACCGGTGATTGTACGGTTATCATGACTGTATCTAGGTCTGTGAGAGCTAATTTTAATATTAATACTTATTTTTTAACCGTTACCAAAAATGGTACCGGTTCGGGTACTGTTAGAAGTAATTGGTGGGGCATTAATTGTGGTTTTACTTGTTCGGCAAAATATAATTACAATACCTCTGTCACTTTAACCGCCACGGCTGCTGCTGGTTATACTTTCACCGGTTGGTCAGGAGATTGTTCTGGCAATAGTGCTTGCGTGGTAACTATGGATGCGGCTAAATTTGTAACAGCTACATTTAATTCTTCCTGCATTCCGAATTCTGCTTGCATCTCGATAACTCCTGATTGTTCAACTAATTGCGGCAAGTCGGTAAGTTCTCAAACATGCATAGATCTAAATAATTGTGGAACTAGCTTTTCTTGCAGTCCTCCTTGTAGTGGAACGACAACCTGTCCCGCTTGCTCTGACACTAACTGGAAAGAAGTGGCGCCGTAAATATTTAGCTAACAACTAACAACTGATAACATATAACTGACAGTATTAGAAAACCGGCTTTTGTATTTGAGGCTGGTTTTTGTTATAGGCTGTGGATAACTTTGATTTGCTTGAAATATGGCTTGTGGTATAATAGTAGTATCATATACAAGATGTAGTATAAATTAGTTATAAAGTCCATAAAGTTAAAAGTCTATAAAGCTTAAAGTTTTAAAAATTTTGCTTTAAGACTTTATGAACTTTAGGCTTTTGACTCCGATTTTTATGAATTGCCCTTTTTGCAATAACAGTGAAACAAAAGTAGTTGATTCCCGCGACACCAATGACGGGAAAGCAATCAGAAGAAGAAGAGAATGTGAAAAATGCCAGGCTCGCTTCAGCACGTATGAAGAGGTTGAAATTATGCGGCTGGCGGTTATCAAAAAAGATGGAAGTAAGGAAGAATATGACCGGAGAAAAATTGAATCGGGAATTCAAAAAGCATTGGAAAAAAGGCCGGTAAGCGAAGAAAAGATAAAGAAAATTATCGGAGATATTGAATATGAAATCCAGTCGCGAGAAACCGCCTGCAATGTTCCTAAAGGCGATGGGAATTGCGAAATAACCAGTAAAGAAATAGGAAGAATTGTTCTGGAAAAACTTAAAGAAATAGATGATGTTGCTTATCTTAGATTTGCCAGTGTGTATAAATCATTCGGTAGCGCGGAAAGTTTCAAAAAAGAAGCTGATAAAATTACACAGTAATACTAGGTTATCCCAGCACCAATTCCGAGTAAGTCTGGTGATAATAAATGTATGTTTGTCTCTCGGAAACGCCTTACTCGAGGCGAGTACGGCTTAACTAGCTTAATATATAAGTTTTAATTCTGAATTGGTGCGGGATGCTCATTTTTGTAGTCCCGCCCAAGGCGGGAACAAAAATGGCAAATACAAAAATGAAGAAGAAAAAGAAAGTAGCCAGAAAGACTACAAAGAAAGTAAAAAAAGTAAAAAAATCTGTTGGCTTTAAGAATCAAATCCACAAAGTAGTGAAGCGCAGCGGCAGAGTGGTTTCTTTTGATCCAAAAAAGATAACAGTTGCCGTTTCCAAAGCTTTTGCCGCCACCGGAGAAGGGAATTTTAAAGATGCCCAAAAAGTGGCCGACAAAGTAACCCAGCTTCTCAATAAAAATTACAAAAAAGGATATATTCCTGAAATTGAAGAAATCCAGGATTTAGTAGAAAGAGTTTTGATGATCCTTGATTATGATGAGACAGCCAAGTCGTATATTTTATATCGAAGCCAGCATGAAAAAATTCGTGAAACTGAAAAAACCCTTGATGAAGCGGTAAATTTGGTCGACAGCTATATTCAGGAAATGGACTGGAAGGTGAAAGAAAATGCCAATATGTCGTATTCTCTTCAGGGTCTTAATAATTACGTGGCTTCCATAGTTAGCTCGAAGTATTGGATGGGAAGGGTTTATCCGGAAGAAGTCAGGAATGCCCACAAAGGAGGAGATTTTCATATCCACGACCTTCAGCTTATCGCCGCCTATTGCTGCGGATGGGATCTCCAGGATCTTTTGCGCCGGGGTTTTACTGGAGTTTCCGGAAAGGTTTCTTGCAAGCCCGCCAAACATTTCGGTTCAGCCTTGGGTCAGATGGTTAATTTTATCTATACTCTCCAAGGAGAAGTAGCCGGAGCCCAGGCATTTTCCAATTTTGATACGCTGCTGGCTCCATTTGTCCGCTATGATAATTTGAGCTACGAACAAGTAAAACAAAATATCCAGTCGTTCGTTTTCAATATGAATGTGGCAACCAGGGTTGGTTTTCAGACGCCATTTTCCAATATAACGATGGACATTACCGCTCCGAAAACTTTAGCCAAAGAAGCGGCAATAATCGGAGGGGAGCCGCAAGAAGAAACTTATGGAGATTTTCAGGAAGAGATGGATATGATTAACAAAGCTTTCGCGGAAGTAATGATCGAAGGCGATTCAACCGGAAGAATTTTCACTTTTCCCATCCCGACTTATAATATCGGAAAGAATTTTGATTGGAAAAATGAAAATTTCAATCCAATTTGGGAAATGACAGCCAAATACGGCATTCCCTATTTCGCTAACTTCATAAATTCCGATATGGATCCGGAAGATGCAAGGAGCATGTGTTGCCGGCTGCGTCTTGATAATCGCGAGCTTTACAAAAGAGGAGGAGGACTTTTTGGCGCCAATCCTCAAACGGGATCTATTGGCGTTGTGACAATCAATATGCCAAGATTAGGGCATATATCTAAAAATAAAAAAGAATTTTACAAAAATCTGGACCATCTTATGGATCTCGCCAAAGAAAGCCTGGAAATTAAGAGAAAAATAATAGAAAATCTCACCGATAAAGGACTATATCCCTACACAAAGTTTTATCTCGATTCAATCAAAAAACGCAGAGGGCAATACTGGGCCAACCATTTTTCAACTATCGGGCTGGTTGGAATGAATGAAGCGCTTCTTAATCTTATTGGGAAAAATATAGCTGCCAAAGAAGGGCAGAAGCTAGCTGAAGAAATTCTTACCCATATGAGAGATAGAATCATTGGCTATCAAAAAGAAACAGGAGATCTTTTTAATCTTGAGGCTACTCCGGCCGAGGGAACATCATACCGATTGGCAAGGATCGATCGCGAAAAATATCCGGATATGATTTTTGCCAACAATGAAGCGGTAAAAAGCAAAAAAGCCGAACCGTATTACACTAATTCTTCCCAGCTTCCCGTTAACCACACTGATGATATTTTTGAAGCTTTGGAACTTCAGGACAAGCTTCAAACAAAATATACCGGCGGGACAGTCCTTCACGGATTTTTGGGAGAAAGGATAAATGACATTGAAACCACGAAAAAACTAGTCAGAAAGATCGCAGAAAATTATGCGCTTCCGTATTTTACTATCACCCCGACATTCAGCGTTTGCCCGGTTCACGGATATCTTGCCGGAGAACACTATACTTGCCCCAAATGCGTTATTGAACAGAAAACGGAAGTATATTCCAGAGTCGTCGGATATATTCGGCCGGTCCAGCAATGGCATGAAGGAAAACAAGCAGAATTTGCAGACAGGAAAGAGTTTATCGTTAAATAAATTTCTAATTATTCTAATTGACCTAATTAACCTAAAAAAATTCCAATGAATTAATTTCTAAATTTGGGATTTGGGATTTGATTAGAAATTAGAAATTAGAAATTAGAAATTTCGTGATACTTGGCGGTTATCAAAAGTTGACCCTTATTGATTATCCCGGAAAATTGGCAACCACTGTTTTTACCGTCGGTTGCTCTTTTCGCTGCCCATTTTGCCATAATCCGGAATTAGTTCACAGTTCACAGTTCACAGTTCACAGTAATTTGGAAAAAGAGTTCTTTAAGTTTTTAAGTAAGAGAAAAGAAAAGCTGGAAGGGGTTTGTATTACTGGAGGTGAACCTACTATTCAGCCCGATTTAGTGGGTTTTATTAATAAAATAAAGAAGATGGGATTTCTGGTAAAATTGGATTCTAACGGAAGCCGGCCGGATGTCCTTAAAAAAATTATTGGCGGAAAAATGGTGGATTTTATCGCCATGGACATCAAAAATTCTCCGGAGCGCTATAGCGAAACTAACGGGGTAAAAACCGACATTGAAAGAATAAAATTGAGCGTAAATATGATAATGAATAGCAGTATTCCATATGAATTTAGAACGACAGTTGTTCCTGGAATTCACACAGAAAAGGATTTTGACCAAATTGCCAAATGGATAAAAGGGGCAAAAGCATATTATCTTCAGGAGTATCGGGAAATTAAAATCCTAGATCCGAAACTCAAAAAGAAGACTAAGAATAAAAAAATAAATTTGGAAAAAATAAAAAAGAAAATAGAGAAAAATTTTAAGTTTATGGGAATCAGAGAATAAATCGAATCAGTCAATTATTATAGGATAATAGTAAAAATAAAATGGCAAGAATATATGTCAAAGTGATTCCAGAATCATCGCATAATAAAATAGAAAAAATTTCCGAGGAAGAATATAAAATTTGGCTAACCGCTCCGCCGGTTGACAATAAAGCCAATAGGATGCTAATACAAGTATTATCGGAGTATCTTAATATTCCGAAAAGTTCCTTGGCAATAATTGGCGGAAAAACCGCCAAAGTAAAAATAATCGAAATCTTGTAAGGAGGAGGTTTTTATGGACAGTGAAGATAAGCTGAAAGTTGTGGATGAGAGAGCGGTTGCAGGTAAGTTCGGAAGATTTCAACTAAATAGTGTATCATACTACCCCGTAAAGAAGGTTATAAACAGGATAATGCTAAATGTTTACGGAGTGGATTTAAAGGAGGGGCTGTATTCCTCGGAAAAATATAACCGAGAAGAAAAAGAGGGATGTCGGCATATTGATGTCAGTGTACCGATGAGTCATTGTGCTGTTGAAGGTGAATTTATTCTTCTGATTCCGCAAGATGAACCGGCATGTGGACTTTTGGACATCAGAATGATTAAACATCGCCGGGCAGACGTAAACTTGTCTATTGTTTCTCCCTCGGCATTGATGCCACATTTATTGCATGTAGTGCGAGGCGCTGCGTGTGCGGAGAGGTCATTGTTTGTTGTCGTGGACCAGGACGGTTCGACATGGACATTGCATTGCAAATGAAATCATGCTGGCATCGTTTATTTTCAAAGGGGTTTGCACAATGCGGCCCCTTTTTTATTTGCTATAATATATTCATGGCAAAGTCGCGGATTTTTTTGATTTTATCTTTAAGTTTCATCGCGGGAATTTTTTGGCGTTCGTTTTCGGAAAATTATCAAGCTTTTATTATTTATCTTCTTTTGATTTTAGCAATCATATTACTTGCGATTTTTTACAGAAATAAATATGCGTTGGTGGTTTCCGGCGCTGTTTTCATTTTTGTTTTTGGCGCGTGGATAACGGAAAATAAATTAGAAAATCTAAAAAACCTTAATTTAGACAGGAAAGATTTTTCAGGAAAAGTAATAGTAGCCAAAGAGCCGATAGCGAAAGATAAATATCAAAACGTTATCGTTAAAACTTCTGATAATCTCAAAATTTTGCTCAATGCCAATCTTTATAGAAATTTCAATTATGGCGATGAATTGGATTTGAAATGCATTTTGAAAATTCCGGAAAACAAGGAAGGGGAATTTGATTACAGAATGTACCTGGCCAAAGACGGAATCTTTTATCTTTGCCAAGGCGCTTCTTTCGAAAAAACCGGAGAAAATAAAGGAAACAAAATTTATAAGGCAATCCTGAACTTTAAAAATAAATTATCAGATAATATAAACTTGGTAATTCCCGAACCGGAAGCGGCATTGGCCAATGGGTTAATTTTTGGCGGGAATAGCCTGCTTTCAAAAAATGTGGCTGACAACTTTTCCAAAACCGGGCTCTCCCACATTATCGCCGTTTCCGGTTTCAACGTGACAATTATTGCCGAATACTTGATGCTTTTTGGAATTTGGGTTGGGCTTTGGAGAAAACAGGCTTTCTGGTTTTCAATTGTCGGGATATTTTTATTTGTTATCGCAGTTGGCTTTCCCTCTTCGGCAATTCGCGCCGGGGTAATGGGTTCGCTTCTCCTTTGGGCGATGAAGAATGGAAGACTGGCGAATTCTTTCAACGCGATTATTTTTGCGGCGGGAGTCATGCTTTTTCTTAATCCATTACTTTTACGATGGGATATCGGTTTACAGCTTTCTTTTTTGGCGGCTTTGGGAATTATTGAACTTTCTCCATTTTGGGAAAATTATTTAATCAGAAAAAATAAAATAGTAGGCGAGATACAGGAAACAATTTTCCTTACCATTAGCGCGACTATTTTTGTTTTGCCGATAATTCTTTATAACTTCAATATGCTTTCAATTATTTCAGTGCTTGCCAACGCTCTTATTCTTTCAATTATTCCGCTGGCTATGCTGCTTGTTTTTTTGACAGCCTTGGCCGGCTTGATCTGGGCTCCAATTTCACTGCCTTTCGCCTGGGTTACATTTTTGCCCCTGAAATATATAGTTGAAACGGTAAATTATCTGGCAGGATTAAGCTGGGCAAGTAGAACAGTGGAAAATTTTAATGCCGGATATTTGATAGTTTGGTATATAATATTATTTGCCGGAGTATATTTGATTAAATTCAAAATGCAAAAATCTCCGCCCAAGGCGGATCAGCCTATGGCTGAAAAATTTAGCCTTTAAAATTTGCCTATTATGTTTTATCGCAAGCTAAAATACGGAATAATATTATTTTTGCTGGCTCTCTGCCTGGTTTTAGCCGGTATTATTTATTTTTCTGAAAAAAACGATAATTTAAAAGTTATCTTTCTTGATATTGGGCAGGGAGACGCGATTCTTGTTTCGAAAGGATCATATCAGATGCTAATTGACGGAGGGCAGAACGGAAAATTGCTCTTGGAAAAACTGGGCAAATACATCCCTTTCTGGGACAGAAAAATAGAAGTGATGGTCGCTACCCATCCCGACCAGGATCATATCGCGGGTCTTGTTGGTGTTTTGGAAAAATATAAAGTCGAATCAATAATAAAAACGCAAGACAAAGGAAGCTCTCAAACATACAAAAAATTTGAAGAAGATATAACTGATGAAAAGGCCAATAATATCGATGCAATGAAGAACACTATTATTGATTTTTCTGATGGGGCACTGGCTAGAGTCTTGTACCCTTTTTCCGAAACCGGAGACGTAAGCGACAATGGATCCAATAGCGAAAGCGTAGTGATAAAAATCAACTATGGAGAAAATAGTTTTCTTTTGGCAGGGGATTTACCGAAAGACAAAGAGTTGGCGCTTATTAATTCCGGAGAAGATATTAGTTCAAAATTTCTTAAAGTTTCCCACCATGGCTCGAAATATTCTACTGGAATGGATTTTCTGGAAAAAGTAAATCCAATAGACGCGATTATTTCCGTCGGGAAAAATAATTCCTATGGCCATCCGAATGCGGAAATTCTGGATAGGCTGAAAGAAAAGATATCCAATATCCTAAGAACAGACGAAAAAGGCGATATTGTTTATGAATGCAGAAAGGATCTTGTTTGCAGAGCGAATTAAAGTTTGCGCTAATTCGACATAAATAGTAAAATAAAGCATACAAAAATAAAAATAGAAAGGAAGGTGATTATTGATGAATAGCTACAATTACGATTATTCGGCTCCAACGTCAGCAGCTGTCGGAGGAGGGATGATGGCAATATTCGGAGCAATGCTGCTCATTTGGCTCCTGGTAATGGCTGCAATTTATATTTACTTTGCAATTTGTCTTATGAAAATTGCTAAGAAAACTAATACTCCCAATGCCTGGTTTGCTTGGATTCCGATTCTTAATTTGATTCTGATGATCCAAGTCGCAAAAAAACCAATGTGGTGGATTATTATGTTTTTTATTCCATTTGTGAATATAATTTTCTCAATTTTGATTTGGATGGGAGTGGCTGAAGCTGTGGGAAAACCGAGCTGGGTGGGAGTTTTGATGATTGTGCCTATTGCCAATGTTATTGTTCCTGGATATTTAGCTTTTTCAAAAATGGATAGCGGAACTCCCAATGTTATGGCTCCGCCAGTTCCGCCAATTCAGCCAGTGGTATAATATTTAAAAAATATGTCTGAAAATAAACAGCTTGTCCCTCACCATTTTTTAGGTAAGGTTAAGTTTATTGTTGAATTTAATTGATAGCTATGGAAAATAATAGCTCGGGGGATAAAAAACTAAAAAATGGTGCGGGATTTAATTCCGAAGACGCAAGTTCTGTCGGAGAACAGTTAAACATTGATTGGAGTAAATTTGATGTGGAACAATTCAGGATGAGCATGGATGTTGAATTAGAGCATGGAAAACGCAATTTAAACACCAATGTCACGGAAGACGATCCTTTGATAACTGGAAAAATTGCACTGGCTCATCTTAATGAATTTCCGGATTATTATACAAGGCTTTCGAAAATGGAAAACGAGGCCGAAGAATACTGGAAAAATAAGTAAAAAATAATTCAATAAAATTTAATATCCCATGAAAAAACAGGATACTCTGTTTAAAGTTGCCATTGGAATAATGGCGACGATATTTCTTATTTTGGCTGCAGGCGCGGTGCTGTCGTTTATTTAATAGAAATACATTGCATTTTTTTGATAAATTGCTACAATAATGAAGAATCCCGAGGGAGGAGTTTTTTGTTTAATTTATTAACATAATATAATAGAAAAATGAAATACGAAAAAGAATTTCCGATTTTCAAAACGAAAGTCGAAGGAGCAACAAAAAAATTAGATCTGTCTGATCCGGAGCAAAGGAAAGAATATTTTGAACTTAAAGCTGGGAAGGAAATCGCGAAACTGAAAAAATATCTTAATGAAGGAAAAACTTTCATAGTTTATCTTCTTGGGAAGAAAAATGCCGGAAAAGGGACTTATACCAAGCTGATGATGGAAATTTTCGGCAAAGACAAAATCGGCCATATTTCAGTGGGAGATGTGGTGCGGGATGTGCATGCTTGCATGGAAGATGAAAAAGAAAAAAAAGATTTGCTGGAATATCTCCACAAAAATTACCGGGGATATATTTCTCCGGAACAAGGAATAGAAACTCTTCTGGGAAGGGACCAAAAAACTCTTCTTCCCGATGAATTTATTTTAGCACTGGCGAAAAGAGAGATTGATAAAATGGGAAAGAAGGCTCTTTTCCTTGACGGATTTCCGAGAAATTTGGATCAAGTTTCTTATTCGCTTTTTTTTAAGGAGCTTATAGATTATCGCCAGGATCCTGATATTTTCGTGGCGATTGATATTCCCGAAGCGGTAATTGACGAGCGAATGAGGTGGAGGGTAGTTTGCCCGGACTGCCATACTCCTCGCAACCTCAAACTTTTCGCGACCAAAAAAGTGGGATATGACAAGGAGAAAAAGGAATTTTATTTGATCTGCGATGATCCTAATTGCGCCGAAAAAAGAATGGTGGCAAAAGTGGGAGATAATTTGGGAATCGAATCAATTCGGGACAGGATAGAGATGGATCAAAAACTTATTGATAAAGTTTTCTCGCTCCATGGAATTCCTAAAATACTTTTGCGAAATGCAATGCCAGTTTCAGTTGCTGGCGAATATGCCGATGATTATGAAATTACTCCGGAATATTATTACGGATATGACGAAACTTCTGACAGCGTGAATATTTTCACTAAGCCTTTCGCGGTGAAAGATGATGAAGGAGTAGAAGTTTACAGTTTGCTGGCTCCGCCGGTAGCATTAGCTTTGATAAAAAATTTAGTGAAAGTTTTGGGGTTGTAGATTAGTTCGTAAAGTTTATAAAGTTCGTAAAGTTTTAAAGTTTATAAAATTTTTTATTGAAAGAGGCTTTCCAGTCTCTTTTAATTTGTATTTAATTGTGATAGTTTAATTTATATTATGCGGGACGTAGTATAATGGTAGTACGCGAGGCTGGGGGTCTTGTAGCGGGAGTTCGATTCTCCCCGTCCCGACTAGATTAAAGTAAAACAAAAACCCCGCCAAGGCGGGGTTTTTTAAGTTTGGATTAGATTAGAATCGGTTTCTTCCACCGAAATCTCGTCTTGGTCCTCTGCTCATTCTTCTTTTTTTATTGCATTCGTAGCAATAAATTCTTCCGAA
Organism: Patescibacteria group bacterium; assembly: GCA_043803385.1. Taxonomy (GTDB): domain Bacteria; phylum Patescibacteriota; class Minisyncoccia; order Moranbacterales; family JAKLHP01; genus JAKLHP01. Next base: position 48,841 of record JAZDKA010000034.1, read on the forward strand.
AGTTCCATCTTCTTTTTCAGTTGGTTGGAATGGAAGCTTGTCGATTTTTGCTCCGCATTCTGCGCAAGTGATATTAAGTTCCGTAACATCGAATAATTGTGCTTGAGGACGATTTCCATCGTTTTGAAAAGCCATTTGAATAGTTCACCTTCCTTTCTAACTTTCCGCCGATGAGGCGGATTAAGATTTATTTTGGTGATCTACTTTGATAGCTTCTCAAAAACTAATGTTTTATGGTTGAATCCGATCGCTATATTTCACCTGGAAATGATGATAGCATAAATGAAGAAATGAGTCAAGTCTTGAAAAGATACGAAATTAAGGTATAATTCAAAAGTTAGGGAAGAGTGCCTGAGAGGCTGAAAGGGGCTCCGTGCTAAGGAGTTGTCCTCGCAAGGGGACCGTGAGTTCGAATCTCACCTCTTCCGCATCTGAAATTAACAAAAAAGTTATCCACAGGAGAGACTGACTGGTATTTGAATAGTGATATAATATCACTATGGACCAACTAATATGAAAAAGAAAAAACTTCTAATTAATTTTGTTTATTACCGACCGGTTGGCCATGTGGTAGAAGCTTTGAAATATGCCAAGGGATATTACGAAGCAAATAATAATAAATTGGATATTTACCTGTTGCTTAATGCAGATTCGCCCATAGAGTTAGCGGAAGCTTGCTATTGGATTAAAAAAACTTATCCGATATCCTTATCTGATATGATGAAGCGAAAAGAAAAATCAGTATTGCTAAAGAATGTTCCAAAAATCTGGGATTATATAATATCAGATCATCGGGTAAATGAATTTAAAGCAGGCTGGGATGAAAATGATTTGATTGAGACGCAAAAAATACTCCAGAATTATTTTATAGCCAGAATTAAAAAGGGGATTACACCGAAAAATGTTTTAACGACTTATCCAATTGATAAACTTAAAAAATCACAGACTTTACCATACAAGTTTAATCAACCAATCAGCATTCCTATTCCAACTAAATCAAAAAAGTTTATCCAGAAATATAAACATAATGGGCTCAAAATTTGTATAATGCTTGGAGGTTCAGCCGGTGAAATTCAAAGCCCTTCAATAAAAATGTGGCTTAAAATTTGCCAAGCCTTATTCCACAAATTTAAAAATTTAAGAATATATTTTACAGGAATTACCGAGAGCACCAGTGGCAGAACTAAAACAGTTGGATTTGCAAAAAAGGATGTTGAATATTTAATTAAAAATCTTCCATTAGCGACCGACTGCTATAACATCGGATTTTGGAACCAATTAGCTCTAATTCAAATGTGTGATATTTTTCTTTCTCCTCACACAGGTTTTGCTTTTCTAGCTCCGACTGTCGGTACCCCCTGGTTGGCTTTATCCAATTGCCGCTGGCAAGAATATCTTTTCAACGAGTTGCCTTTCTATTCAGTTTTACCTTCTTGCGGTTATTATCCAGCCCAAGAAAATATTACTGAAGGTTGCGGGAAAAGATTAGCAAATAATAAAAAATGTTTGTGTATGAACGAAAAAAATTTGGCAACAAAAATTCCAGATGTCGTCAAAGGAGCCAAATTGCTATTCGATAATACGTTCACTTATGAAAAAGCAATGAAGCTTCACATAAATAAAATCAAAAAAAATGATTTATATGATTTCAATAAATTTTTCTTTTTTGATGGTCCGTCAGTTTTAAAGAAAAGTATCAAAATTAAATAACAGATTGAGCGGTTGCTAGTTATTAAGGATAAAAAAGTTCGAACTTCGTCCAAAAAACACCGCTAAATTTAAAAATTGAGATAATAAACATATGAACGAAGAAATACCCAAAGTGTTAACCCCGGAGCAACAGCTGTCGCAAGAACGGGAAGATCGATACGCGCAGTGGATGAAAGACCATCCGGAAGTGGTAATTGCTCCAGAGAATAGGAGGGAATGCGATCCGGAAATCGCGGAATTAGAAAAGCTGATTGATTTGTTTGAATCCGAGTATTCACTTGAGGAACTGCATTTGATTATTGATCTGACGGTGGAAGAAGCTCCGCAACATCCTGTGCGAGAACCGGCGAGTTTAGCGCTTATTCCTATTAATGCGAAACTTAATAGTATAAAAGAGGAAACAAATATTTCTCGTAAGAAGCACGAAGAATTAAGAGCACGATATACGCGCCTCTCAAAAGCTGTTGGAATTATAAATAATAACAAAGTTGACCACGATTGTCCATGATGAGATACATAAGTAATCAAGCAACGACCGCCAATAAAAAATTACGTAATTCGTTACGTAATTTTTGTTATCCTATAATTTCAAAATTTAGTCAAAAATCTTCCAAGGGATCTCCATGCTCGTCAATTCCTCTTTTCAAATTTTCTTTCTTTAGCTTTTCTGCTCCGCTTATCATTCTTTTTCTTTCTAATTTAGTTATTGGAATTTTCGGTTTTCTGTCATTGAGAATTTTTCCTATCTGGCTTTTTAAGGTATGCCATAAATTTTCCTTAATCCCATTCTCTCTAAAAACCTGAGTGGATATTTTTAAAAATGTATCACTTCTGCTTTTATCTTCTAAAGTTGGCATCTGCTTTTCTTTTTCTAGCGCAATTATCCTGTTCTCCAGCCTTAATCTATCCATTATTTCATCAGCAAGCATGTTTAATTTTTCTTCCGAGTAAGAGCTTATATCTTTTTGCCTCGGAAGTTCTGGTTTTCGTTTCGGATATTCCGTTTTTCGTTTCGGAAATTTTTGTGTTTCAAACATATTTTTTATTTATACCCTTGCCTGGCGATGACAATCGCGAAAACTTCGCTGGCGCCGGATTTTTTGAGCGTCTTGGCGCATTCAAAAATGGTGGCGCCGGTAGTCGAAATGTCATCGACCAGAAGGATTCTTTTGCTTTTTATGTATTTTAGCATATTTCTGGGAACTGCGAACGCTTCAGCAATGTTCTTTTTTCTTGCTCCGCTATCCTTGATTTTCATTTGGGGATGGGTGTATTTTTTTCTAGTTAAAACTTCTTTCAGTATCGGAATGGAAAATCCGGGAGTTATATTTTTTCCCAGATAATCAGCCAGAAGTTCCGATTGGTTGAATCCGCGGTAGCGAAGCCTTCTTTTATGGAGAGGAACCGGAATTATGGCATCGGGAAGGGGAAATTCATATTTCAAAATGGATCTCAAAAGCAGTTCTCCTAGCGGTTCGTGCAAGCCCGAAATAAAACGGTATTTGTAAAGATGGATTAAATGGGAAACTAATTTATTTTGGTAAGAAACCGCCACCAGCATTCCATCGAGCGAATATTTCTTTTTGCATTCAAAACAAACATATCCGCTGGGGGTTATTTTCTTTTCGCAATAAGGGCAGAACTGCGTTTCTTTAAGGATTATTTTGTTCAGGCAATCATCGCAAAGCCAAATGCCCGGCTTGTTGCAAGAAATGCATTGAATTGGAAACAATGTATCCAAAACGATATCTTTTATCTTTTGTAATATTTTATTTTTTATAAAACTATAATTTTATCATCTTTAATATCCAATGATATTTTATTATTTTTCACCTTTCCTTCCACAATCTCTTTGGCTATTTTGTTTTCAACCAGTTCCTGGATATTTCTTCGGACCAGGCGCGCTCCCTGATCAAAGGCCAGGCTTTTTTTGGCAATGAAACTGATTATTTTGCCCGAATAGGACATTGAAATTCCCTGAAGGCCCAGCCTTTTTTTGAATTTTTCCATTTCCAGCCTGGATATTTTTTTAATGCTTTTTTCTGATAAGGGGCTGAAAACTACAATGTGATCCAATCTGTTGATAATTTCCGGCTTTATTTGGCGCTTAAGCTCCCCAATTACTTTATCCCGGATTTCTTCGAACCTTTCATTTCCTTTTTTGCTTTTTGAACTGAATCCAATTCTGGAAGAATCGGTGAATTCTGAAGTTCCGAGGTTAGAAGTGAGGATTATTACCGTATTTTTGAAATTTATTTCTTTTCCCTCGGCATCAGTGAGAGTGCCATCTTCCAGAATCTGAAGAAGGATATTAAAGACATCTGGATGAGCTTTTTCAATTTCATCAAAAAGAACAACGCTGTAAGGCTGGTGGCGGATTTTTTCCGTGAGTTTTCCGCCTTCCTCATATCCGACATATCCGGCCGGAGCGCCGATAAGCCTTGAAACATTATGCCTTTCCATAAGTTCGCTCATGTCGATCCTCACCAGGTTTTGCGAGCTTCCAAAAAAATCTTGGGCTAAAATTTTCGCTGTGAGTGTTTTTCCGACTCCGGTCGGGCCCAAGAACAGGAAAGATCCCAAAGGCCGGTCAGGATTGGCGATTCCGGAAGAAGATCTTACCAGCGTGTCGGATATTTTTTTAGTTGCTTCTTTTTGCCCGATTATTTTCGAATCCAGATTTTTTTCAAGATTTTTTATTTTCGCTGTCGATTTTTGAGTTCTAAACTTATCAGATGGGATTCCGGTTATCCTCGAGACTGTTTCCGCGATATCCGAATCGTTAATTTCCAAAATTCCTTCTTTTTCTTTTTCCTTCTGCTTATTTTTCAATTTTTCAATCCGGGCTGACAAATCTTTTTCCTTTTGCCGCAAAAGCAAAGCTTCATCGTATTTTTCTTCATTTACCAGATAATTCTTTTTCTCGATCACTTTATTCCTTTCATTTTCCAAAGACTTCATTTCTCTTAGAAAATCAGGAGTTTCCCCCCTGTTTCGGATAGAAGAAGCGGTTTCATCAATAAGGTCAATGGCCTTGTCGGGAAGAAAGCGGTTATTGATGTATCTGGAGCTTAAATTCACCGCCTGTTCGATAGCTTCTCCGGTTATTGAAACATTATGGAATTTTTCATAGCTTTTCTTTATCCCTTCAAGTATCGATTTTGTTTCTTCCAAACTCGGCTCTTGAATTTTGATTGGCTGAAATCTTCTTTCGAGAGCCGGATCTTTTTCAAAGTGCTTTTTATATTCAGAAAATGTCGTGGCTCCGATGCACTGGATTTCTCCTTTGGAAAGAGCCGGTTTCAGGATATTGGCGGCATCAAGGCCTCCGGACAAATTTCCCGCTCCAACAACGCTATGGATCTCGTCGATAAAGAGAATGATGTTTTTGTTTTCCGAAGCTTCCTTGATTATTTCTTTAATTCTGGCTTCAAATTCTCCCCGAAAACTTGTTCCGGCAACAACTAACGCCATATCCAGAGACAAAATCCTTTTATCTGCCAGTTTTTCGGATATGCTTCCCTCGTTGATTTTTTGGGCTAATTTTGAAACGATGGCTGTTTTTCCGACTCCCGGGTCGCCAATCAGGACCGGATTATTTTTATTTTTTCTGCCTAAAATATCAACGACTCTTTCGATTTCTTTTTCTCTTCCTACGATGATTTCTTTCCTTCTTTCAACTTCCTTGTTCAAATCTACGCAAAATTGGTTAAGATAGGGAGTTGCCGGCGAACTCTTGCTGTTTTTGGCGATTGCCATATCCGGAAGGTCGAATATTTTTGAAAGATGGGCGAGGGAATCGCTAGTTATCATTGATGATTTCAAGATATTATCCATGTTTATTTTACTGCTTATTTTTTTCGCCCCAGAAAGCTCTTCCTTGGCGGATGATTGCTGAAGAATTTTTTTAATTTCTAAATCGTTTGATTCTAAAATAGCATAAACCAAGTGCTCGGTGCCAACATAGGGATAATTCAAATTGCTGGCGATAAAGTAAGCCTTGGTTATTATAATTTTAAGTTCAGGAGAAATTTCAATTTCCGGTTTAGCGTTTGGCGGAAAATATTTTTTTGCCGGCGTTGCGTTTTTTTTCAGCAAGTCCTTGCTTATGCCGATATTTTTCAGGATATTGCTTCCTAAACAGCTTTCTTCAAAAAAAATGGCATGGAGAAGATGATCGGGGTTTATTTCTGCCGATTTTTCAGCAAATGCCAAATTGCCGGCTTCTTTCAAGCATTTTTTGGCATTTGAAGTGAGCTTTTGGGATATTTTGGCTTCAAGCATAATAGTATTCTATTTTAATGGCAAAAAAAGGTCAATGAAGAGAATGATGATGCTGGCTTTTGCATTGATTTCTAAAATATGTTATTATTTACGTAAAGTTGAAAACTTTCTAATTTCAGACGAAAGTTTGTTTAAGGTTAGGAAACAATAATATAAAAACAAAATGTTCAGTTTTTTTGGCGGTAAAAAAAATTACTCGATAGGAATAGATTTTGGCACGTCAGCCATAAAAGTTGTGGAACTTTCCCACAAAAACCAGAAAGCATGCTTGGAAAATTATGGCTGGGTTGATTTGGGCTTAATAAATCCTTCCTCGGTAAATAGGGTATCGGTTTCTAAGGAGCAAGTATCTTACAATAAAAAACTTCAAAAATATCTTGAAAAATTAATTAAGTCAATGAAACCAAAGTCCGATTCGGCTTATATTTCGCTTCCCGGATTCAGCGGACTCCTTACGGTAATAGAATTTCCGGCCATGAGCGAAAGCGAATTAGAAGAAGCAATTAGATTTGAAGCCAGAAAATATATTCCGATGTCTCTTGACGAAGTAGCGCTGGATTGGGAGATAATTAAAAATGAATCCGAATCCGAGAAAGCTCCCGTTAAAAATAATAACACTCTTCCCGTAAAAGAAGAAACGAAAGAAGAAATAAAAAAAGAGTCATCCTGGAATAAGGACATCGGAAGCTTTATTAAAAAAAAGCCTGAAAATACAAAGAAAAAAAATGAAATACTTTTAGTTGCCGCTCCCAAGAACGAAGTGATGAGATGCGGAAATATCGTCAAAGAAGCGGGACTTTCCGTAAAAAATGTAGAGATAGAACTTTTTTCAATGACCAGGGCTATTATTGGCAATGATCCCGGCTGTTTTCTCATAGTGGACATCGGATCTAGGATAACTAATATGATTCTGGTTGAAAAAGGAACAATTAGGGTAAATAGAAATATTGAAGGAGGAGGAAATGAGATAACTAATGTGATAGCCGATAGCCTGAATATATCCAAGCAAAGAGCAGAAGAACTCAAAAAAGAAAACAAAGACCTTCTTAACAACAAAGAGATGTCATTAATTATTCCCGTAATAGACATGGTTATTAATGAATCAATAAGAATTGTAAACGCCTATAAAGAAAAGAAAGGCGGATCTTTTAGAGTGGACGGAATAATTCTTTCGGGGGGTTCCTCAAGGCTTCAGGGAATTGAAAATTATTTTCAGAGTAAAACCGGAATTCAAACCAGCCTGGGAAATCCTTGGAAGAAAATTTCTTACGATGAGAAACTAAAGCCTTTTGTGGAAAAAATGGGAGCATCATTTTCAGTAGCTTTGGGATTGGCGGAAAGAGGACTAGAGGAGAGCAATAATAAGTGAAGTTAAATTTTTTAAATATAAAAAAATGAACAATATAAATCTTTTGGAATCAGCTCAAAACAAAGATGGCTATAATCAAGATAAAAAAGGGAAAAATAGCGCCTTAGTCACTTCCTCGTTAATTTTAATTCTTACTTTTCTCGTATGGGGAGGCGCGAAATTTTATTCCTCATACCTCGATAAACAAATAGCCGGATTGCAGTCAGAAAGCCAGGCAGAAAGTGCTAGTTTAAGCGGCAAAAGCGTAGATAGGGTAGCTGATTTTGATGAGAGAATGAACAGGGCGCTGAAAGAATCTTCTTCAAGAAGCAACTTCGTCAATTGCCTTAAAGATTTGGAAAATGTTGTCGTAAGCGGAGCCAGGATCGACTTAGTTAACTATTCTAAAGAAAAAACAGAAATGAAAGTAGCGGTGGATAGTTTTCAGACAATTGCAAGACAAATTTTAAGTTTTAAAAATTCCCAATGCTTTAAAGACTTAGAAATGGGAGAAACTACGCGCGATACAAACGGGAAAATAAGCTTTACTCTAAAAAATAATTAAATTTTCTAATTTTATTACACTTTTCGATCCCGGATGTTTTGAAAAGCAACTGGAATCTAAAAAGGTAAAACATATGCGCTTAAAAATATTTTTCATGCCTCTTGCCATTCTTGTCGCCATTGTAATGTCCATTTGGTATATTTGGCCCGTTGCCAAAGAAATTATGGAAAAAAGAGCTAATTTAGGCAAAGTCAAAGAAAACCTGAACTCAATATTAGAAAAAAAACAAAATTTAGAATCGCTCAAAGCTTCCCTGGACAAAAATAAAGACAAGGAAGATTTCATTTTGAATTATCTTCCCGTTTCAAGAAATGAAAGCAGGATAGTCAATGGAATAAATTATATAGCAACCAATTCCGGTTTGAGCTTAATTAGTTTGGCAATAAGCGAAGTGAAAGCTCTCGAAAACTCAAGTAATGTTCCAGTAAATACTTCTCCCGTTTCAGCTGAGCTATTGATTAATGCCGGAAGTTCGGAAATTGGGGAAACACCTCAAAATCCAAAACCAGAAACCCGATTTTCCGAAGTAAAGACAGTCGTTTCGGGAAAGTATGAAAGCATAAAGATGTTTCTGGATCAGCTATACAGCATGGAAATGCTTAATAAAATAAGTATAATTAATATATCCAAAGGCATAAACGAAGGCGAAAACCAATCAGGAAGCGATATTTTGGTCGCAACTATAAATATTGAATTTGGCTATATGCCGGCGGTTCATGAAGAAAATGGAAGTTCTTTGCCAGTTTTTGCTAAAAATAACTTTGATTTTAGCGCATATTCAAAACTAAATGAATCAATAAAGAAAATAGTGCCCGTTCTCGATGAAGGACAAAAGGGAAAGAGCAATCCATTTATGCCGTAAATGTTCTAAAATTTAGTTAAGTTATGAAGGATAGCAAAAGCAAAATGAAAGATCCGGAGGAAGTTAAACTGACAGAAAGGTCCAAGGAATTGGGAGTTCCTTATGTATATAAAATTCCATCTAAAATTGATAAAAAAGTTCTTTTTATAATCCCCGAAAACTTAGCCGAAAAGCATCAGATGGCTGCTTTTAGCAGGGAAGAAGATATTATCAAAGTAGCGATGGTCAATATCAATAATATCGAAGCTCTTAACGTTCTGAGATTTTTGACTAGGAAAGAAGGATTGCAAATGGAAATTTATCTTGCTAATCTTAATGGGATTCAAGAAGCTCTCAAACAGTACAGTACTCCCGAAAGAATTACGGCAGAAGCAGCCAGATCCCTTGAAGCTGAAGAAAAAGAGTTTAAAAAAACAAAGGTGACCGGTGGGGAAAAAATAAAAGAAATACTTCAAGATGCTCCGGTTGCTAAACTGGTTGAGGTAATTATAAAGCATGCCATCGAAGGGAGAGCTAGCGATATTCACATTGAGCCTGTAGATGAAAAGTACAGAGTAAGATTCAGAGTGGATGGCATATTGCATTCTTCGCTTGATATGCCAAAAGAAGTGGGGAAAGCGGTTGTTTCAAGAATAAAAATACTTTCCAATCTCAAAATAGACGAGCAAAGAAAACCGCAGGATGGAAGATTTCAAATACGGGACAACGGGAAAATAACCGATTTCAGAATTTCCACCTTACCGGTTGTCGAAGGAGAAAAAACGGTAATGCGCGTTTTGGATAGAAGCAACCAGCTGTTTGACTTGAAATCTTTGGGGCTTTTAGGAAGAAATTATGAAATTTTTGAAAGAAGAATAAAAGATCCTTACGGAATAATTTTAATTACTGGTCCAACCGGGTCCGGAAAATCAACAACTCTATATGGTTTTTTGAAAATTCTTAACCAGGAAGAAAGAAACATAGTAACGCTTGAAGATCCAGTCGAATATTACATTGGGGGAATAAATCAAAGCCAAATAAAGCCAGAAATAGGATATACTTTTGCCAATGGACTCCGGTCTATCCTACGCCAGGACCCCAATGTTATAATGGTGGGAGAAATAAGAGATAACGAGACCGCGGAACTTTCCATCCACTCGGCTCTTACGGGGCATCTTGTTTTCTCAACGCTTCACACTAACAATGCCGTTGGCGCAATTCCAAGGCTTATTGATATGGGAGTAGAATCGTTTCTTTTGGCGTCATCACTTCGAGTAGTTGCTGCCCAGCGTTTAGTCAGGAGAATTTGCGAGAATTGCAAGGAAGAAGTTGAAATACCGGAAGAAGTATCCAATGAGGTAAAAAATGAACTTTCCGGCATATCAGAGGAAGAACTAAAAAAATATGAAATTGATTTATCAAAAAAACTAACATTTTATAGGGGAAAAGGATGTGAAGAATGCGGAAATCTTGGATTCAAGGGCAGAATGGCCATATACGAGGTGATAGAAGTAAACGACAAGATACAAGAACTGATAGTGAGCGGAAAAGGAAGTGATTTGGAAATAAAAGAACAAGTGAAGAAGGACGGAGTAATCACCATGAGGCAAGATGGAATCCTAAAAGTTCTCAAGGGAATCATTGATATGTCTGAAATAGAAAGGGTCACCAAGGGAAGCATGAGTATAGGAGGAGAATTGGAAGACGCATAAGTTTGACATTTGACAACTGACAATTGGCACAAAAACTATTAATAATTGGTCAATAGTTAATTGTCAATAGTTAATTGTTAAATAAATTTTTATGGACAAAAAAACAATATTATTAGTGGAGGATGATTCTTTTGTTTCTGACATTTACCAGACAAAAATAAGCGCTGAAGGGTTTGATATTGTATTGGCAGAAAATGGATTGGAGGCAATGAAAAAACTGGAGGAAAAAGTTCCTGATTTGATTCTCCTGGACATAGTAATGCCCTATATGGACGGGATAGAGGTTTTAAAAAAGATTAAAGCAGAGGAAAAATTGAAAAAAATCCCCGTAATTTTGCTTACAAATTTGTCAGAAAAGGAAAAGATAGAAGAAGCGCTAGAAATGGGAGCTGATGATTATTTAATTAAATCCCACTTCACTCCTTCGGAAGTGATAGAAAAAGTGAAGATGGTATTAAAAAATTAAAAGTTAAAAGTGCAAAGTTAAAAGTTTAGGTGTTGCTTCGCGACAAATTATTTTATCATAATAAATACGTCCCGCTTGCGGGACACTATAATTTTGAACTTTGAATTTTGCATTTTGAATTATTATTATGCTTCATTCAGAACAAAGGTTAAAAAGCTTGCTAAGAACAGTGGCCCAGCAAAATGGTTCTGATTTGCATTTGGTCGTGGGCCGTTATCCTACCATGAGGCTGGACGGAAAGCTTTATCCACTATCCCAGGAAAGCGTGCTTACCCCAGAAGATACTCAATCGCTAAGTGACTCAATGCTTTCCGAAGATAAAAAGAAGAAATTGATTGAAGAAGGACAGGTAGATTTTTCCTATAACTTTGAAGATAAAGCCAGATTTAGAACTAACGTATTCTTTCAGAAAGGATATATAAGCGTGGCCATGAGGCTTATCCCTGATAAAATAAGAACACTCGAGGAACTTAATATGCCTGTTGCTCTTTATGACCTGTTGAATTTTTCACATGGACTTATCTTGATAACAGGGCCGGTGGGCCATGGAAAATCAACAACTTTGGCAGCGATGATTGATTACATCAACCACAACCAGGAGAAAAACGTTATTACGATTGAAGATCCTATTGAATATGTGTACGTGCAAGACCGTTCAATAATAAACCAGAGAGAAGTCGGACAAGACACAAAATCATTCCATAACGCACTCAAAGCAGTTTTTCGCGAGGATGCTAACGTGGTTTTAATTGGTGAAATGAGGGATTTGGATACCATTGGAACCGCAATGACGGCAGCGGAAACAGGGCATTTAATATTAGGAACACTTCACACTAATGACAGTTCCCAGACAATTGACAGGATTATTGATGTTTTTCCCGCCCATCAGCAAAACCAGATACGTTACCAGCTTTCCAATGTTCTCCTGGGGGTAGTTTCCCAAAGGCTTATCCCGCAAATTGGAGGAGGGAGAACGCCGGCAGTGGAAATTATGTTCAAGAATCATGCTGTTGAAAATCTGATACGAGAAAACAAATCTTATCAGATTGACAATGTCATAGAAACATCGCTCAAGGAAGGAATGATATCTCTTGATAAGTCTCTGGTTGATTTAGTGCATAGGGGAATTATTACCGCCGAAGACGCGTTTGTTTACGCGAAAAACAAAGATTATTTCCAAGTTTTAATGAATAAAAATAGCTAATGCAGGACATTTACCCTGTATTTATCATGTGGTTACCCTGTTAAATAAAAATTTTAAATTAATTGTATGAACTTTCTATTCACCGCCAGGGATCAATTTGGCAAAACTAGAGAAGGGGAAGTCGAAGCAATCAGCAAAGAAGTTGCTATTCAAACTGTTCAAAAGAACGGGCTGATCCCCATATCAATAACCGAAAAAGAAAAAACGCCTCCCTTTATAAAGGATTTAAAAAGGATTTGGGAGGGTATAAGCCTCAAGGAAATGGTTATTTTTTTCCGCCAACTTTCAACCTTGATAGATTCAAAAGTTCCAATTGTGCCGGCCCTCGAAGCCTTGCGTGAACAAGCGGAAAACCAATTTTTAGGATTAGTTATAAAAGAAATGGAAGAAGATATTAAAGACGGAATGTCCTTGTCTGAAAGCATGGAAAAACATCCAACAGTTTTCAGCAAACTTACCGTGAATATGATAAGGTCGGGAGAAATGTCCGGAAATCTCCAAAAATCGATCACTTATATTGCCGATAATATAGAAAAAAATTACCAGCTAACTTCTAAAATAAAAGGCGCCCTTTTTTATCCTGCTTTCGTCATAGGGGCAGCAACAATAATAGGATTTATAGTCATCACTTTTGTTCTTCCTAAGCTAACCGGAGTCATCAGGGAAATGGAGTTAGCAGTGCCCTGGTACACAAAGGTTTTGATGGTTACAGGAGATTTTATGAACAAGTACTGGTGGGCAGTTCTCATTGCTATAATGGGGGCTGTTGGAGGTGCTTTGTATTATATAAAAACAGAGGAAGGAAAAAAAGAATGGGATCAGATAAAATTAAAACTGCCTGTTTTTGGCAAGTTCTTCCGGGCTGTTTATGTCGCAAGATTTGCGGACAATTTTTCGGTTTTGATAGACGGAGGAATTCCGATAGTAAACGCTCTTCAGGAAGTGGCGGGAGTGGTGGGAAACAGCGTTTTTCAAAATATAATTTTAAAATCGGCGGATGAAGTCAAGAAAGGAGGCAATATGAGCGAGGTTTTTATGCGTTCTCCGGAAATACCGCCGATTGTTTCCAAAATGATGAAAATTGGCGAAGAAACCGGAAGAATAAGTGAAGTTTTGCGGAAGACAGCGTCATTTTATGAACAAGAAGTTGAAGTGATGACCAGAAACATTTCTACAATGATCGAACCTATTTTGATTTCAATTCTGGGAATCGGCGTTGCCATAATGGTTTTTGCCGTCCTAATGCCGATTTACGATATTGCGAATAAAATCCAGTAGGAAGAATGATATTATATCTGAAGATTTAGTAGTATAGTAAAAGCAAAGTAGTTTGAATAATAAAAAAATAAAATATAGAACGGAGGTGAACTATGGCTAAAAAGAAAAAAACAAACAAAAAGAAAAGAGGCTTTACTCTGATCGAACTTTTGATAGTTATTGCCATTATTGGAATTCTAGCAAGCATCGTCGTAGTTAATTTAAATAATGCCAGAGTTAAGGCCAGAAAAGCTTCTGCTGTGTCATCTCTTTCAAGTGTCATGGGCGAACTTTCCATATGCGATAACGATGAAGGGGAAGCTACTGCTTCAGCTCCAAGTGGAGGAATAACAAATATTTGCTGCACTGATGATACTTGCGATACGCCTGCAGATGGACATAGTATAATCTGGCCCAATATATCAACTACCGGATTTACTTATGATACTCCAGCAGGATCTGTTTCTGGCGGAGATTATGTCTTTACGGCTACAAACAGTACGACTAGCGTGACTATAACCTGCAGTTTCTCGAGCAAGAGTTGCCAATAGAAATTAGCTATGTGGTATAATATAAATTGATTGAATATAAATATAAAAAATAGAAAGGCGGTGAAATATGAAAAAGAAAAAAAACAAAAAGAAAAAAGGATTTACTCTTATCGAGTTGTTAATAGTTATCGCCATTATCGGAATTTTGGCATCGATTGTGTTGGTGAGTTTGGGTAATGCTAGAACAAAGTCTTTGGCGGCTGGGTTTAAAGCGTCTTCTACGAGCTTAAGGCCAGCTCTTATTGTGGCTTGCGATGGGGTGGTTGGCAGTATAGCATCAAGCACTATAAATCCTCCAGCGGAGCTTTCTCTTCCTGGTACTATAACATGTAATGATGGTACATGGACTGCGTTTGCCGTAACTCCTACTGCCGGTCAAAAATATGCCGGACTGGCTTGTTCAGCAACTATCTCCGTAGAAAGTGCAGTGTTTAGTGGTGCAGACTGTTTATAAATGGCAAACGATTTTTTGTATCCATTAATATTCTGGTAATTTTTAACTTGATGAGGTTTCCGCAATACCCATTTTTTTGGGATTACGGAGCAAAGTAGAAAGCGAGGTGAAATATGAAAAAGAAAAAAAACAAAAAGAAAAAAGGATTTACTCTTATCGAACTTTTGATTGTTATTGCGATCATCGGAATTTTAGCAAGTATTGTGCTGGTAAGTTTGAATAGTGCGAGAACCAAAGCCAGAGCGGCTTCTTGGAAAGCAACCGTTGCTAGTGTTCAAAAATCGGCGATTGCTTGCTGTGCTAGTGGAAATACTATTAATGGATATTCGGATGGGGGAGTAATGTGTACTGGATCTACTTCGGTGTGGCCGGCGGCAGCGAATGTTGGTACGGGTATCACTATATCAAACTGTTCGAATGCTAATCCCGCATTTACAATCAGTATTAGCACTCCTCCGACTCTTGCGACTGGATGCACGAGTGCTAGTTGTACTATTACTAATTGCGCATTTGTGGGGTGTTAGCAATCTCCATCGAGGTTCGACCTCGATATCTATCGATAGCTATAAAATTTTCAAAAGAGCGGGTTTTTCCCGCTCTTTTGTTTTTGGCGGTTTTGTGGTAATATTTAAATGCAAATTATCTTTTAAAACAAACACAAAATATGATTATAACAATCTTTTTTATTCTCGGCCTTATTATCGGAAGTTTTCTGAACGTTGTGGTTTATCGTCTGAATGTGGCAGAAACGCTTTTGGGCCGTTCGCATTGCCCGCATTGCCAAAAGCAAATCCGCTGGTACGACAATATTCCGCTTCTAAGCTTTATTTTGTTAAGAATGAAATGCCGGGATTGCCAGAAGAAAATTTCCTGGCAGTATCCACTGGTTGAATTTTTTACCGGTGTAATTTTTGCCCTCGTTGGAAATTATTTTTTCTTTGTTATGGATCCGCAAAGCTGGATAACCGCCTTTTATCATTTAGTCCTATTCGCGCTATTATTGGTTATATTCGTATATGACTGGAAGTTTATGGAAATCCCGATGATTATTTTTTGGATAACTCTGGGAATTTCTATTTTATATGCCCTTTTTTCCGATTGGGTTAATTTCGTTCCCGATTTTGGAATTTGGAATCTTTCAATATTTTCCGGCTTAATTGGCGCCGCGATCGCGTTTCTGTTCTTTTTTATCCTCGTTGCCGTTTCCAAGGAAAAATGGATGGGAATGGGAGACGCATACTTGGCGTTTCTCGCCGGTTTCGTAGTTGGCTATCCCAAGGTTCTCTTTACCTTGGTTTTAGCCTTCTTTATCGGTTCAGTTTGCAGTATAATATTGTTAGCGCTCAAGAAGAAAACGATGAAAAGCCAAATTCCATTCGCGCCGTTTTTGGTAAGCGCGGTTATTCTGGTAATTTTATTGCCTGAAATATTTCCGGCGTTAAATTATTATTATCTATTATTTTATTAACGAGTTCACGGGTTAACGAGTTTATTGAATAAATACTCAACCCGTTAACTCTTTAGCTCGTTAATGATTAATGAATTAATGAAAAAGAAAAAGGCTTTTTCTATAATTGAGGTGCTGATCGTTATTGCCATAATCGGAATAATGACTGCCGCCACGATTGTTTCTCTGCAAAGCGGAAAAACGGACAAAGAATTGGAGACTGCCGCGCGGGAAGTTTCTGCCGCAATCCGCGAAGCGCAAAACAACGCGTTGACGGGGAAAAATGCCAGTTCTAGTTGTCAGTATTATGACTTTACTTATACCGCAAGCAGCACAAATTATTCAGTAGGAACCGTTAGCGGGTCAGGGTGTCCACTGGCGAGCTATACTCTAAAAAACGGAGTAACTTTTGTAAACGGAGGAAGTTTTAATTTTTCTATTCCATTTGGGGGAGTGACTGGAATAAGTGGAATAAAAATAACGAAAAATAATGTTTGTTATTGCGTATCTATAAATTCTTCCGGTTCGGTTGAAGAAAGAGGAAAACTTTCTACTTGTAGCGCTTCTTGCTCATGATTTTAGGATTTCAAAGTTGATTTTTATGTTTTTCAATTATTATGTTTTTAAAAAATATTAAAAATTTTATTGGAAATTGGAAATTGGAAATTGGAAATTCTTCGAAGAAGGCGGGTTTTTCTCTTGTGGAAGTAATGTTCTCTGTTTGCGTGCTGTCCATCGGAATCGTGGCGGTGCTGTCTTTGATGACGGGAAATATTAAAAATTCCATCGAAAGCCGCGACGCGATAATCGCTTCCGAACTGGCGCAAGAGGGGATAGAATTGGTCAGGAATGTCAGGGATAATAATTTCGTAAATGTCAGAACCGCTTTCGAGCAAAATTTTCCCAATAACGATAGGGATAATTGCAAGATAGATAAAGGTTCTGATAATATTACAGATTGCAATAGTGGACACAGTAAAGTTCTTAATTATAGTAGCGGTTTTTACATTCATGGAAGCGGGACAGCAACAAAATTTCAAAGAAAAATAGCCATCGATTATGATACGTGGCCAAACCCAGTTCAAGCAACAATTACCAGCACGGTTTGGTGGAATGGAAGTTCAAGTTCTCCTGCTAGTTGTAATATGGCGACAAAGTGCATTTATGTTGAAGATATTTTGACGGATTGGGCAAACTGATTAATTTTCTATTATTTTATTATAATGATTAACAAGCTAATGAAAAATAAAGGAGGTTTTTCTTTTATTGAAGTAATAATAGCGGTGTTTATTTTTGTGCTGATAATGACAGCCGTATCGCTGATGTTCACCAGTCTTTTTAGCGGATACAAAAATGCCAAAGCTATCCAAAAAGATTTGGAAAGTGCGCAATTTGCGATGAATTTAATGGCAAAAAATTTGAGAACTAGCAGTATTGTTAGCAATGGCGGAACGTCTGATGACATAAAATTCTACAATTATTCCGATGGGGGAAAATGCATCTCGTATAAATTAGCAGGAAGCAATAAAATCCAAGTTGCTTCCGCTCCTGACCCAGGAGATTTGGAACCCGATAAATTAGCTTGGTGCACTAGTAAAGTTTTAAGTTATTCCGACTTAACTTCCACCAATTCAACCTATATTAACAAACTTAGTTTTTATGCCGTTCTTTCGGATGGTGTTAGTGCCGCTAAAGTCGTCGGAAAAGTCACGATTTCAATGGAAATTTGCGCGACTTCAAATTGCAGTGGAACAGAAAAAGACAAAGCCCGGATCCAAACCACCGTATCCCTTCGGGATTATCAGGAGACAATGCCATAATCTATGCTATAATTGATTCATTAACTATTTAATAAAAACATATGCAAAAAATAAGAAAAAAGTATGGGTCAGCGTTAGTTTTCTCCCTAATAATTCTTTTCATCGGAGTCGTGATGGCGCTGGGAATCGCTTCGACGGCCGTAATTTCCAAAAAAATGTCAGGAACAACCGGAAAATCAACAAGCTCGTTCCAGATTGCCGACAGCGGCGCGGAAATAGTCTTGCAGAAGATTTACAAAGACGACACTTTAACCGACTTGCAATCATTGGCTAGTTCGCTAGGAACTAGTTGCTCTAGCGGGAATATAGCAAGTTCTATCTCTTCCGGAAAAGATTATTCTATAACTTTTTTCAAGGATGATGGTTCTGGAAATGACGTGCCCGTTATCGATTGTAGCACAACGCAGATATCCGATATTACAAAAATAAAATCCGTCGGAACTTACGCCAGCACCTCCCGCGCGGTGGAAGTAGCAGTAGCGGCAGGAGGAGTATTGAGCGGGACGGTATGCGGGCACTGGTCATCTACTGGTCAGGATGGACAGATTCCTTGTGACGGTCTAAATCCTTCCATTGAATGTCCTAACGGTTATACCAAAAGAGGACAGCGTACCATGATTGATGGCAGTATTCAAGTAGTAATATATTTTTGTACGAAAGATTAAGCTTCGCCAAGGCTGAACCTTAGAAGAAAATAACCCCTATCGAGGTTGAACCTCGATAGTTTGATAGTAAATTATTCTAAAGAAAATTCTTTAATTTCTTCAAATCTTGTTTCTTTATCTTCTTTTAACAGTCTTTCGATTTCTTCTTTATAACCTTTTTCTCCGCCAAAAAATCCAAGATATTGCTCTCTTAATGTAATTGATGGAAAGTTTTTACGTCCAATATAATCTAGATAGCTACTCCATCTATAATTTTCCAGAAACTCCATCTTATTCTCCAATCCTATCGAGGTTCGACCTCGATAGTCAATTAAATCTAGAGAGTTTAGATGAATATATGATGGAAGATGTATGAAATGTGCTTCTTTTTCAATTAAAACAGCTTTAAACTTTCCTTGAAATAAACTTCCAACTCTTTCATATTTTTTATTGAAATACATCGTATATCCAGTTCCCAATTTTTGCATGAATTTTATTATTCCATTTTTTTCACATTGCTTTATTATAAAATGAAAGTGGTTTGGCATAAGCGTAAAAGCCAATATCTCAACTAATAATTTTCTCGGAGGTCTATTGTATCGAGGTCGAACCTCGATAGTTTTTTGATTTTTTAGGTAGTTAAAATTATTTGCTACTGGATTCCTATCATTAAACTCAAACATATCATGAACAAATCTAAAATAATCCTTATTATTCATAAATGTTTTTCTTTTTTCTACGCCTCTATTGTATACGTGGTAAATCTGGTTTTCTATAAATTGTGGTTTTTTCATGTAGCTTAATTATAGCAAAAATATCTATCGAGGTCGAACCTCGATAGATTATCGATTTTTGTTGGTTTAGCTGGTATAATTATCTTTATGGACCAGAAACAGGCTAAAAATAGAATAGAAAAGCTTAGAGCGGAAATCGACCGGTTGCGCTATGAATACCATGTTCTGGATAATCCGGAAATTTCGGATGAAATTTATGATTCCCTAATGCGCGAGCTTCGGGAACTGGAAGAAAAATATCCGGGACTCAAAACTCCCGATTCTCCGAGCCAGAGAATTGGCGGAAAACCGCTACCAAAATTTGAAAAAGTAAAACATCAAGTCAAGCAATGGTCGCTGGATGATGCTTTTTCATTTTCTGAAATAAAAGCTTGGGAAGAAAAGATAAAAAGACTTGCAAGCAAGTCAATTTCCAATTTCCAATTTCCAATTTCCAATAAAATTCAAAATTCAAAATTCAAAATTCAAAATTCTTTTATTGATTATTGCGCGGAAATTAAAATTGATGGGCTAAAAATTATTTTGACCTATAAAAATGGGTTATTAGTTCAAGCGGCAACAAGAGGGGATGGAGTCATTGGAGAGAACGTGACCGAGCAAGTAAAAACAATCCACAGCGTTCCGCTTAAATTAAATAAAGATATTGACATTATTGTTGTCGGCGAATGCTGGATGCGAAAAAAAGATTTGGAAAGGATAAACAAAGAGCGCGCATCAAAAGGCAAACCGCTTTTTGCCAATTCACGCAATGCAGCTGCCGGATCAATCAGGCAATTAGATCCCAAAATTACTGCCGAGAGAAGGCTAGATTCCTTCATTTACGATATAGAATATGATTCAGGAGCTAAGCTCCTTTCAGGGAGCTTAGCTCCTAGTTTCCCCAAAACGCAAATTGAGGAACTTAAATTATTGCAGGAATTGGGTTTTAAAGTAAATCAGAATCATAAGCACTGTAAAAGTATTGAGGAAATTGAAGAATTTTTCCGCTCCTGGGAAAATAAAAGGAATAATCAAGAATATGGAATTGACGGACTGGTGATAAAAGTAAATTCAAGAAAACTGCAGGAAGTCTTGGGCTACACCGGAAAATCCCCTCGCTTTGCCATTGCCTACAAATTTATTCCCGAGAAAGTTACAACTGTCGTAAAGGATATTAAGGTTCAAGTGGGAAGAACCGGAGCGCTCACGCCCGTTGCTCATCTTAACCCGGTCAAAGTTGCCGGATCAACTGTGAGCCGGGCGACTCTTCACAATGAAGACGAGGTAAGGCGCCTTGACATTAGGATTGGCGACACAGTAGTGATTCATAAAGCTGGAGACGTTATCCCCGAAGTAGTGGAAGTTCTTAAAAACCTTCGCACGGGAAAAGAAAAAATTTTTCATATGCCGATCAGATGTCCAATCTGCGGAGGAGGCGTGAAAAGGAAAGTAATAGGAGCAAAGGGGGGCGAAGAAAGCGCGGCGCATTATTGCCTTAATAAAAAATGTTTCGCCATTGAAAAAGAGAATATCATTCATTTTGTTTCCAAAAAAGGATTTAATATTGACGGGCTTGGAGAAAAAATAGTGGAACAGCTTATGAATGAAGGGCTTGTTTCAAATATTGCCGATATTTTTGAATTAACTGAAGGAGATTTAAAACCGCTTGAAAGATTTGCCAAAAAATCGGCTCAAAATTTGATAGAAGCAATGAACAATAGTAAAAAAATAGAGTTTCCAAAATTTATTTATGCGCTGGGAATCAGGCACGTTGGCGAAGAAACCGCAGTCCTTATCTTAAGAAATATGAGACAAGTAGCAAGTGATAAGATTAAAGGTTTAGAAGATATTATAAGATATTTTCCTGATATAAAAACTGAAGAATGGCTTGATATTAAAGGCATTGGTGAAAAATCGGCCAGAAGTTTAGCAGAGTGGTTCAATAGCAAGGAAAATACTGAGCTAATAAAAAGAATGGAAAAACTTGGTGTAAAAATAATAATTTCTGACAAACTACCACCTACAAACTACAAACTCGATGGCAAGACTTTTGTCCTCACGGGCGAACTTAAAAACTTTACAAGAGATGAGGCAAAGGATATTATAAGGAAGAAAGGAGGAGACATTTCGTCATCAGTAAGCAAGAATACTGATTATATTGTTGTTGGGGAAAATCCGGGATCGAAATACGATAAAGCTAAAGATTTGGGAGTGAAAATTATTGATGAAGAAGAATTTAAAAAATTAGTTTCATAATTTTTCTATGCTTTCCAGGGAAGAAGTAAAAAATATAGCCAGTTTAGCCAGAATTGGAATTAAAGAAAAAGAAATCGATGATTATCAAAAAAATCTTTCGGGGATTTTGGATTATTTCAAGGAGCTTCAGGAGCTAAATACCGATAATATAGAGCCAATTGGGCATATTACTGGCAGAAATAATGTTTCAAGGGAAGATGAGAGAAGAGAAGTTATTAAGAAGGAAAGAGAAGATATTTTAAATAACGCTCCGGAAAGAAAAGGTAATTATGTAAAAGTCAAAAGTGTCTTGTGATACGAGAACTGCACGAAAAGCTAGTTAACGGCGAAACGACTTCAGCTAAACTTACTGAAGAATATCTTGATGCTATTGAAAAAAAAGATAAAGACATCCAGGCTTATCTCACTATCACAAAAGAATTGGCCATGGATAAAGCGGGAGAAGTTGACAAAAAAATAAAGAACGGAGAAGAGGTAGATATTTTAGCCGGAATTCCATGCGCGATCAAGGACAATATGTGCATCAAAGGAATAAGAACAACGGCCGCTTCAAAAATCCTCGATAACTATATTGCTCCTTATGATGCGACGGTTATTGCAAAACTCAAAGAGAACGACGCCGTGTTTCTCGGAAAAACAAATATGGATGAGTTTGCCATGGGCTCATCAACGGAAAACAGCGCTTATCAAAAAACCAAAAATCCTAATGATCTCGAAAGAGTTCCGGGCGGTTCTTCCGGAGGAAGCGCCGCGGCTGTGGCCGCCGAAGAGGCGGCTTGGGCTTTGGGATCCGATACGGGAGGATCAATCCGCCAGCCAGCCTCATTTTGCGGAATTGTCGGACTCAAGCCCACTTACGGAAGAGTTTCTCGGCATGGACTCTTGGCAATGGCATCGAGTTTGGACCAAATCGGTCCACTTACAAAAAATGTCGAAGATGCGGCGATAATTTTATCAAGGATTGCCGGCGAAGATAGAAAAGACGCGACAGTGGCGGTTGAATTCGGGAAAAAATACGAAGATTATTTGAACGGAGATATTTCCAGAATTAAAATCGGGATCCCCAAGGAATATATGCAGGAAGGATTAGATGATGAGATTAAAGAAAAATTCGAAAAGGCGGTAGAAAAATTTAAAAAACTTGGAGCGGAAATAAAACAAATAAGCTTGCCTCATAGCAAATATTCCCTAGCCGCTTATTATCTGATCATGTTTTCTGAAGCAAGCTCAAATCTGGCCCGATTCGACGGGATAAAATACGGATTTAGGGCGGATGACAAAAAAGATTCTGATTTTGACGGAATTTCAAAAAATCTTTTTGAAACCTATCTTGATACCAGGGGATACGGATTTGGAGAAGAAGTAAAAAGAAGAATAATGCTGGGAACATACGCTCTTTCCGCTGGGTATTATGATGCCTATTATCTCAAGGCTCAAAAGGTGCGCGCGCTTATCAAGAAAGATTTTGAAAAAGCTTTTAACGGAGTTGACTTGATTTTTTCTCCTACTACTCCGGAAACAGCTTTCAAATTCGGAGAAAAAACCGAGGATCCGCTGAAGATGTATCTTTCTGATATCTTCACTATTTCAGCCAATCTATCCGGAGTCCCGGCAATATCTTTTCCAATCGGAAGTATCAGCAAGAGCGGAAAAGATCTTCCGATCGGAGGGCAATTAATGGGAAAGTGGTTTGACGAAGAGGGAATTCTGAACGCAGCCTATGCAGTTGAGATTAATTAATAAAATTTAAAATTATTATGAATTGGGATATTATTTTAAACCAGATACCCGCGCTATATCAAGGATTTATCAAATCCCCGTTCTTCTTTACTTTGAAATTTGTTCTGGCTATTTATACCACCGTTCTTTTCGCTAACATAATAATACTCATCATATTTAGAGGAATGAAAGATGTGCGTACGACATTCAGGGGAATGAATTATCCTATGGTTTCCAGCAAAAAGATGCGGAAAAAATGGAATGAGATAATGGAAAAAATGGATAGTAATGAGCAGTCCAAATACAAGCTGGCAATTATAGAAGCGGACGCAATAGTTGATAAGCTGATAGGATCTATGGGGCTTAAAGGAAATGATATGATAGAAAGGCTTGATACTTTGAGGCCGGCGCAAATGGAAGAAGCGGAAGATCTGAAAAAATATCACAGGATAAGAAACCAGATTATCCATGATCCAAATTTTGAAATGAGCAAAGAAACCGCAATGGAAATCCTCAAATTTTACGAAAAATTCCTAGTGAATTATGAGTTTATGGATTGACAATGTTATTTTTTTCTTATACAATGTCCTAGCTATTCATTTTCATTATAGCGGGGTGGAGCAGTCTGGCAGCTCGCGTGGCTCATAACCACGAGGTCGCAGGTTCAAATCCTGCCCCCGCAACATAGTTTATGCAAAGTTTAAAAATCAAAATGTAAAGTGACAGTTAAAAATTTAAAATTATTTAAAATTTTAAATTATCATTTTGTATTTTGAAGTTTGCATTTTTATTTTACTTTGCCGGGGTAGCTCAGTTGGTTAGAGCGCGGGACTCATAAGCCCGAGGTCGTGAGTTCAACTCTCACCCCCGGTACATTAAGAATTTTCAATTTTCAATTCACAATTTTCAAACAATTTTCAATGATTAAATTTTCAAAATTTTATCATTTGGTTATTATAAGTTGTTTAGAAATTAGAAATTGGAAATTAGAAATTTCCAATTGGGGGCGTAGCTCAGTTGGTTAGAGCGTCTGCCTGTCACGCAGAAGGTCGCCGGTTCGAGCCCGGTCGTCCCCGCAAAAAAGCAGGTTTTCGAAAGCCTGTTTTCCTATTTGCATATTTTCTATTTGTGCTATAATTTATTATGATAAAATTAACAAATCAAAAAATTAGCGAGATATAATTCAGTTTAATAAATATTATGATTCCTAAAAAAATTTTTTTAACAAAGGGTGTAGGCGTACACAAGGACAAACTTGCAAGTTTTGAGTTGGCGCTAAGAGAAGCAGGAATAGAAAAATGCAATCTGGTATGTGTATCTTCAATTTTACCTCCAAATTGCAAGATAATTTCCAAGAATGAAGGACTGAAATTTTTAAGTCCAGGAGAAATAACTTATTGCGTTATGGCAAGAATTGAAGATAATGAACCCAATAGACTAATTTCTGCTTCAGTCGGATTAGCTAAACCGAAAGATGACAATCATCATGGTTATCTTTCGGAGCATCACTCTTTTGGAGAGAAAGGAGAAAAATCCGGAGAATATGCTGAAGATTTAGCAGCAACAATGTTAGCTACCACTCTTGGAATTAAATTTGATCCCGATACTGCCTGGAAAGAAAGAGAACAAGAATATAAAGCATCAGGGCATATTTTCAAAACGATTAACGTTACTCAATCTGCCGAAGTAAATAAAGACGGGCTTTGGACAAGTGTGATTGCTTTAGCTGTTTTTATTCCAGAATAAGATTATTTCTTTAATGTCCGGAAAAATTTACATATTATTTTATGGTTATTTTTCCCTCATATAAAGGCAATTTTGATTGCTTTTTTCTATTGCCAAACCAGGATAAATGCGCTAAAATAGATAGGTAATATTCCAAACAAAAACACCCCACACCATTTTCTGATAGCCATTTGTTTTATGAGATAAGATAGCTAAAACGCTTCGCTTTTGTTGAGCGAGAGTTCTACAATTTTCAGAAAAAAATGGTAAGGGGCAAGCATAAAATGACCTTAAAATCATATCTTTGGGGGATGCGCCTTAGCACTATTTTTTCAGCGGCAGCCTTTATTCTGGTTATTTTTTATACTGATCCGGAAAAAGGAGAGTTGCAGGTAAAGCTAGCCTTTTATCTTACTTTTTTCCTTTTTCTTTCCAGCATTTTTGTTCTGATGCTAACTGCCATCAGAAGAAAGTTCAAAAGAGAAGGCGCGGTATTTTCCGATTTGGGAGTAAGTTTCAGGGAGGGATCTTTACTGGCCCTTCTCGTGATAGTTTTGCTGATTCTCCAGAGTTTTAGGTTTTTGACCTGGTGGGACGGACTCTTGGCGGTGGCGGGAATATTTTTGGTAGAATTATATTTTTTAACGAAGTAATTTTTTTATGGCTAAGAAAGAAATTGAAAAAAATAAATCTAAATATGACGCGAAATCCATTCAGGTTTTGGAAGGATTAGAGCCGGTAAGAAAGCGTCCAGGAATGTATATCGGAGGAACTTCGATTGAAGGCCTTCATCATTTGGTTTGGGAAGTCGTGAATAATTCCATCGATGAAGCAATGGCTGGTTTCTGCAATAATGTGAGAATTAAGCTTCTTCCGGGAGAAATAGTGGAAGTTACCGACAATGGACGGGGAATTCCAGTCGAAAAGCATCCGCAAACTAAAAAATCAACTTTGGAAACAGTTATGACCATCCTTCACGCCGGAGGAAAATTCGGAGGAGAAGGATACAAAATTTCCGGAGGGCTTCATGGGGTGGGAGTTTCAGTGGTAAATGCTCTTTCCATTTGGACAAAAGCTGAAGTCCATAGGGAAGGAAAGATCTGGGTGCAGGAATACAAAAGAGGAAAGCCAAATAGTCCGGTAAAGTCCGTCGGCAGTTCAAAAAAAACTGGGACGACTATCACTTTTCAGCCTGACCCGGAAATATTTCCGGAAATAAAATTCAGTTGGGAAAAAATTCTGGACTACTTACGGCAGCAAGCCTATCTCACCAAGGGGGTAAAGATAACCATTGAAGATCTTCGGGAAGTTACGGGAAAGCCTGCCCGCAATGCTTCGCCCGCCAGCAACGCTTCGCGTAGCGATGCGGACTGGCAAAGCGTTGCAGGCGGGGATGATTATAAATCAAGAAAATACGGATTTTTCTTTGACGGGGGAATAGTTTCTTTCGTAAAATTTCTCAATAGGGACAAAGAAGTGAAAAATGAATTGCCGGTTTATGTTGAAAAAACGATTGACAATATCTACGTAGAAGTTTCTCTGCAATATACTGACGGATTTAAGGAACATCTCTTCTCTTTTGCTAATAATATTTTTACCGTTGAGGGCGGAATGCATGTTACCGGATTTAATACGGCTCTTACCAGAGCCCTTAATGACTATTCCAAAAAAAATAATTTAATTAAGGAAAAAGAGGGAAGTTTGACGGCTGAAGATGTCCACGAAGGGCTCACGGCTGTAATTAGCGTGAAACTAAAAAATCCCCAGTTTGAAGGGCAGACGAAAGCTAAACTGGGAAACGGCGAGGTACGGGGAATCGTCCATAGTGTTGTTTCCGAAGGACTTTCGGAATATCTAGAAAAGCATCCGCATAATGCTAAGGCAATATTGGAAAAATGCTTG
This sequence comes from Patescibacteria group bacterium, assembly GCA_043803385.1. Classification (GTDB taxonomy): domain Bacteria; phylum Patescibacteriota; class Minisyncoccia; order Moranbacterales; family JAKLHP01; genus JAKLHP01. The sequence goes on from JAZDKA010000034.1 coordinate 75,519, forward strand.
CTTACGGCCAGAGCCAGGATAGCCGCCCGCGCCGCCAAAGACGCAGTGATTCGAAAAGGAGCTTTGGAAGGAATGACGCTCCCTGGAAAATTGGCGGATTGTACGACTAGGGACAAAGAAAAATCAGAATTATATATTGTCGAGGGAGATTCGGCAGGCGGAAGCGCTAAGCAAGGGCGCGACAGGATGTTTCAGGCCATTCTTCCTCTCCGGGGAAAACTGGTGAATGTTGAAAAAACCAGCTTGGACAAGGTTGTGAAATCCGATACCTTAAAACCGATTATTATTGCGCTGGGAGCGGGAATTGGAGAAAGCTTTGATGCCAGCCGGCTACGTTATGGGAAAATTATAATAATGGCTGATGCCGATGTTGACGGTTCTCACATCAGAACATTGCTGCTCACTTTCTTTTATCGCTATTTTGAACAATTAGTTCAAGAAGGCCATATTTATATCGCTTGCCCTCCGCTTTATCAGCTGAAAAAAGGAAAAGATGTGAGATATGCATATACCGAACAGGAAAAAGATAAGATAATAAAAGAAATGCAAGAGAGTCAAAAGTCTAAAAGTCTAAAGGTCTTAAAGTCGAAAGCAAAAGAGGAAAAGGAAGAAGTTATCGAGACTGATTCTGATGAAGGCGAGGAAAAGATTGCTGGGATTAATATCCAGCGTTATAAAGGTCTTGGAGAAATGAATCCGGAACAGCTTTGGGAAACAACTATGAATCCGGAAAATCGGATGATGCTTCAGGTGGAGATAGAAGACGCCGAAGAAGCGGATAGGATTTTCGATATTCTAATGGGTTCCGATGTTGAACCCCGAAAACGCTTCATTCAAACTCACGCGAAGTATGTGAAAAATCTGGATGTATAAGAGTTTGTAAAGTTAAAAGTTTATAAAGTTCATAAAGTTATAAAGTCTATAAAGTTTTTAAAGTTTATAAAGTCTTTTGGAATTCCTGCTTTTGGCGGGATTTTTTTATTTCTCAAAATTTCCATTCTTCACTTAACATCGATCGAAGTTAAGTGAAGAATTTTTGGTATAACATATTTCCGCGATCGAAGGAATGTGTTATATGGTCAAATTTATTATCAGTCAATTACTATTATACTGGATAGTATTGTAGCAATTGACTAGTTTTATCTTGGCGTATTTAGCAAATTCGGAAATTGCATAGCGCTTTATTTGGTGCTAAAATTATTGTATGGAAAAGATTGTGATGTATACCGATGGAGGGTCAAGGAACAATCCCGGACCGGCGGCAATCGGGGTTTATTTAGAGTCGCTTCACAAGCAATTTGGCCATTATATCGGCGATAAAACCAATAATGAAGCTGAATATGAAGCAGTGATTTTTGGCCTCAAAAAGATAAAACATTTAATTGGAAAAGATAAATCTGCGGGAACGGAGGTAGAATGTTATCTGGACAGCGAATTTGTCGAACGGCAGATGAACCATAAATACAAAGTAAAAGAGCTGGAACTTCAGAAATTGTTTTTGGAAGTATGGAATCTGATGCTGGATTTTGGAAAAGTTTCATTTTTTCATATACCAAGAGAAAAAAACAAAGTGGCTGATAAATTAGTTAATCAGGCACTGGACAAAGAAGAAAGGCAAGTAAAACTTATATAGACTACGAATTACGAATTTTCTACAAATGTACGAATTTACGAATAATTAGTACATTAGTATATTTGTACTTGATTTGTAATTCGTAATTAACTTATGAAAAGTAAGAATAAAATTATTTGGATTGCTATCATTTTAGCCGTCATTGTTAGCGGGGTTTTTTATTTTTTTTCCAAAAAACCAAAAACAACTTACACGATCGAGGAAGCGAAGCGCGCTGACGTCAAGCAAACCGTTTCAGTAACCGGAACGATCAATCCGGAAATTATAATCGATTTGGCGTTCAAGGGAAGCGGAATACTCAAGGAACTGGATGTCGATTTAGGCGACATAGTGAAAAAAAATCAAAAGATCGCCAGACTGGATCTGGGAGTACTTATTCAGGATTTTCGAGAAGCCCAAGAAGACCTGAATACCCAAAGAAGAGAGCTGGCGAATATGAAAAGGCGGAAGGAAACTTATAATAAATCCCAAGAAGACGCCCAGCGGGCGAGGATAAGAAAAGCCGAAGAAGTGATAAAAGAATCCCGAGTTGGGCTAAGAGAAACGATAATATATTCTCCTATTGATGGGAAAATTATAAAGAAAAATTTTGAGCAAGGAGAAAATGTTTCCGCTAATTCTTCCGTAGTGACTGTTTCCGATGGCGAGCTTCAAATTGAATCTAATGTTCCCGAATCGGATATTGTGAAAGTTGCTTTGGGCCAAAATGCCGAAGTTTCTTTTGACGCGCTTCCCTCCGACGAAATTTTTGAAGCCAAAGTAATTGAAATCGAGCCGGCTTCTACTGTGATTCAGGACGTCGTTTATTTTAAAGTCAAATTCAGATTGGATAACGTTGATTCCCGCCTTAAACCGGGGATGAGCTCCGATGTTGATATTCATACTGCGGAAAAAAATAATGTAATTGCCATTCCGCTCCGCGCCATCAAAACTGAAAACGGAAAGAAATATGTGGAAGTGATGAAAGACGAGAAAAATAATATTACTGAAAAAGTTTTCGTGGCGACCGGACTCGAAGGCGATGACGGAATTGTGGAAATTATGTCAGGCCTAAAAGGCGGGGAGAAAATAATAACGCTGACAAGCGCGAAATGATTTTAATGTAAAATGCAAATCTCAAAATGCAAAATGACAATGTAAAATGTTAAAATAATTTTAAATTAATATTGAATTTTGATTTGTCATTTTGATTTTTAAATTTTGCATTTTTTTATGTCAATTCCAATCATCCAAGTTGAAAATCTTTGCAAAACTTATGAAAATGAAGACGTGAAAACTACCGCAGTCTGCGGGGTTTCTTTTTCGGTGGAAAAAGGGGAATTCGTTTCGATCATGGGCCCGTCGGGTTCGGGAAAATCAACACTGATGCAGATGCTGGGTTTTTTGGACCGTCCCAGCAAGGGAAAATATTTTTTTGAGGGAAAAGACAGCATAGAATTTACCGAAGATGAACTGGCGGATATACGCAATGAAAAAATTGGATTTGTTTTCCAGACTTTCAATTTGCTTCCCCGAACCACGGTTTTTGAAAATGTCGAACTCCCCCTTCTTTATGACAGGAGCAACAAGAGCAAGGAAATTCACAGAAAAAAAGTGTTAAACGCGCTTTCGGAAGTGATGATGGATCACCGCATTAATTATCTTTCCAGCCAGCTTTCCGGAGGAGAAAAACAAAGAGTGGCAATTGCCAGAGCATTAGTAAATAATCCGGATATTATTTTTGCCGATGAGCCGACTGGAAATCTTGATTCCAAATCCGGAATGCAAATTATGAAAATACTCCAGGAGCTTAATGAAAAAGGGCATACCATTATTTTAGTGACTCATGAAACTTATACCGCCCAGCATGCTAAAAGAATTTTACATGTCAAAGACGGCCAGATAATTGCTGATAATTCAGTGGAAGACAGGAGAGTTGCGGAAGATGGAGAAATTTTAAAATAGTATGAAATTATTAAATCCAATTAAGATTTCTTACAAAAACCTGATGGCGGCGAAATTCCGCTCTTTTTTAACAATGCTTGGCATTATCATCGGCGTTGGCTCCGTCATTCTCATTGTTTCTATCGGGCAATCGGCGCAAGAACTTATTCTTGATCAAGTGCGGGGAGTCGGTTCCAACTTAATTGGAGTGCTTCCTGGCTCATCGGATGAAAAAGGTCCTCCGGCGTCAGTTATGGGAATCGTGATAACAACGCTCAAATACGACGACTTTCAGGCACTAGTCAACCCGCGCAATGTTCCGGAAGTAGAAAGCGGAGCGGCTTATATCACCGGAAGCGATATAGTTGAAGTCAATAAATACAGCAAAAGTGCGACTTTTGTGGGAACAACTGCTTCGTATTTGAATGTTGAAAATGCGGAAATTTCACAAGGCAGATTTTTTAACAAGGATGAGGATGCCAACCTTTCAAGAGTAGCAGTGTTGGGAAGCAAAATTTCGGAAGAATTATTTGGTGCGGGAGCGAATCCTCTCAATAAAAAGATAAAAATAAAAGACCAGAATTTTACTATAATAGGAGTATTTAAGCCAAGAGGATCGACTAGTTTTGGAGTGGCGAGCCAAGATGGTTCAGTGTATATTCCTCTTCAGACCGGACAGAAACTGCTTCTTGGAATCAATCACCTTACATTTATCCGGCTTAAAGTAAAAAGTACGGAACTTATTCCGTCGGCAATTGCTAACACTAAAATTACTCTTCGCCAACAGCACGGAATCAAAGATTCTTCCAATGACGATTTTTCAGTGAGAGACCAGCAGTCAGCAGTAAATATGATTAAGAGCATTACTGATGTCTTGCGATATTTTTTGCTTACCATAGGAACAGTTTCTCTTATCGTAGGGGGAATAGGGATTATGAATATTATGCTCATCGCGGTTAGTCAAAGAATAAAAGAAGTCGGGCTTCGGAAAGCAGTGGGCGCGAAAAACGGTGAGATTATCTCCCAATTTTTAATTGAATCGGCGGTAATATCTTCAGCCGGAGGAATAATCGGAATTATCGGGGGAGTTATTATGGCATTTTTGGCTTCTTTAGTGATGCAGAAATTGGATTATGTCTGGCCGTTCCTTGTTTCTCCTTATTCGATAGCAGCCGCATTTTTTGTTTCAGTGTTCATCGGAATTATTTTTGGAATATATCCGGCGCGCAAGGCATCAAGGATTAGTCCAATGGAAGCGTTGCGGTATGAATAATGAAATTTTATGCATGAATTAATCGTTTCAATTAAACTCGCTCTTGAAAATCTCCGCTCAAATAAGGGACGGACTGTTTTGTCGCTCCTGGGAATCGTGATTGGAATAGTTTCGGTAATTATGGTTTTGGCTCTGGGCGAGGGAGTAAAAGGTTTTGTTGTCGGACAAGTAGAATCTTTTGGCACCGATATCATTCAAATTGAACCGAAAGCTCCCAAAGCCAATAAGCAGTCCTCGGAAAATGTTGCCAGCCAATTTGGAGGCCAAATTACCACTTTCAAGCTTAAAAATGCCGAAGAAGTGGGAAAACTTCCGAATATTGAAGCTTGGTACGCGGGAAGTTTAAGCCAGCAAATTATCAGCTATGAAAATAAGAATAAGCAGTCGATGCTTATGGGAGTGACAAGCGGGGTAGTGAAAGCTGACCAGAAAGCTGAAATAGAAGACGGTGAATTTTTTTCGGAAGGAGATGACAATGGGCTTAAGCAAGTAGTTGTTCTCGGAAGCGAGGTGAAAGATTATTTTTTCGGAGAGTCCAATGCTATTGGGCAGAATATCAAAATCAAAAACCAAACTTACAGAGTCATTGGCGTTCTTAAAAAAAGAGGAATAACGGGATTTTTCAATTTCGATAATACTATTTATCTTCCACTTCAAACACTCCAGAAGAAAATTTCCGGCATTGATTATATCCAGATGGCTGTTTTTAAAATGAAAGATTCAAACAAGCTGGAGTTAACTATCCTGGATGCGACAGATGCAATGAGACGGGAACATAATATCAAAAAGTCAGAAGATGATGATTTCGCAGTGAATTCAATCGCGGAAATAAAAGATATTTTAGATAAAGTATTTTTTGCGCTGGACGCACTGCTCATTGCTCTCACCTCGATTTCATTGGTTGTTGGAGGAGTAGGAATTATGAATGTTATGTATGTGGCAGTTGTAGAACGGACTTTTGAGATCGGGCTTCGAAAATCAATCGGAGCCAAAAAATCAGATATCTTGAAGCAGTTTCTTTTTGAGGCTATATTTATCACAGTTTTAGGCGGTTTTTTTGGAGTTCTCTTGGGATTCGGGTTTTCGAAAACAGCTGAATATTTAGCTGTTCAATTTGGTTTTGCCATAAAGTTTGCAGTGACAATTAAATCGATTGCTATCAGTTTTGGCTTTTCGGCCATTACCGGTCTTATTTTTGGGCTGTATCCTGCCCGCAAGGCTTCGCAATTATCTCCGATGGAGGCGCTAAGAAAAGAGTGATATTATGTAATAATAATGAACTTATGACAATGTTGCCTTTATTTTGCCTAATTGTTATAATTATCAAGTAAAACTTAATATTTAGCATATTAATATATGGAAGAAATAAAAGAAAAATATACAGAAGAAGGTGAAAATAAGCCAAAGAGAAAAATTGATCCGCGATTTGAACTGGCATTATTTCTTGTTCTTGGATTTTTGCTCGGAGTGGTGGTAAAAACTGAAGCAGTAAAAAGAATAACGGTAGGATTTAATGACAGTTCCATCCAATCGGTAAAGCAATCCTATAATTTTGAGAAAATAAAAAGCGATATAGCGGCACAAAACAATGCTCCCAATCAGGCACAAGGAGCTAATCAGCAATAAAATCATAATAAGTTCAGAATTCCAATGTAGTTTTTGGCTAAGTGGAGTTCTGTCATAAAAAAATGGAAGAAGAAAAAAGAGAACAAGAGCAGCCCGAAAAAGAAACTGCTCCGGAAAAAAAGATAAAAAATTTAATCTCCTTGTCCATATTGCTGGGAGGGCTATTTATTGGCAGCCTTTTTGTGGATGTAGCTCAAATGGTAAGAGGCGGGGGATTTTCTCCGAAAAAACTTTCCCAAACCGATATTTTCAATTTCGGAGGAAAAACTTGGGTTGCTTATAGCGAACCTATCGTAAAAGTTCAAGTTATAACGGATGATTCTTGTGAGGCTTGCAAGCCCGATGAAATTATCCTCGGCCTTCACAGGATGGTTCCGACAATATTTACTCAAAAAGTAGATGAAAATTCAGAAGAAGGAAAAGAATTAATAAAGAATTTTGGAATCAAGACTATTCCGGCTTTTGTGTTTTCCCAGGATATTGAAAAAACGGACTTTTTTAATCAAGCAGCTGCTGTTTTCACGAAAAAAGACAGTTCCTATGTTCTCAAAACTTCAGATTTGGGAATACAGCCCGGTAAATATATAGAAACAATGCAGGTTAAGGAAGATGACATCCAAATAGGAAACAAGGATTCCCAAGTAAAAATTTTTCTTTTCTCTGATTTCCAATGCCCTTTTTGCAAGGCTTTCCATGAGTCAGTGGTTAAAAAGATAATTGCCAATTACAGCAGCAAAGTTCTTCTTGTGTTCAAAAATTATCCGTTAAGTTTTCATGCGCAAGCAGAAAACGCGTCATTGGCCGGAGAATGCGCCAATGAACAGGGAAAATTTATTGCTTACGCAGACAAGCTTTTTGCTAATCAGACAGCCTGGGGATCGTCCCAAGGAACACAGCTATTCAAGACTTATGCATCCCAATTAAGGCTTAATACTTCACAGTTCAATTCCTGTCTTGACGGCAAGAAATATTTGGATAAAATAAATAGCGATAAAAGCGATGGAGACAGCTTCGGGGTTTCGGGAACGCCTTCGCTGTTCATCAATGACCAGTTTGTAAACAGCGCTTCTACTTATGACGCGATAAAGAAAATCATCGATGAAGATCTCGCGAAATAAACGCCAGGAAATAATGTAATATCTTTTGAAGAGACGGCCAAGCAAAAATACTGTCTCTTTTGTTTGAGAAGTCTTTTTATGCTATCATATTCTCATGGAATTCAATGAGAAAATATTGAATATTATTTTCTTTGCCCGCGGTGGGCAAGGAGCGAAAACTGCGACAGAAATTCTGGCGCAGGCCGGAATAATGGAAGGAAAATTTGTGAAAGCTTTTCCTGAATTTGGCCCGGAAAGGAGTGGAGCTCCTATTAAAACATATCTCCGGATTTCTTCTTCGGAAATCAGGACTGCAGAGCCGATAACAAAGCCAAGCATAATAATAGTTTTGGATAAAACAGTCTTGGACGGAGGAGAAATGACAAAAAATCTTGAGTTTGGCGAAGATATTTTAATGATAATAAATACCAGAAAAGAAAAAGAAGAAATAAAAAAGCTTGTCCCAAGTTTCAAGGGAAAGATTTATACGATAGATGCCAGTACTTTAGCGCTTAAAATTATCGGAAAGCCGACTCCTAATGTCGCTATTTTGGGATATCTTGTGAAAATAACCGAGCTGGTAAAATTATCCAACGTAAGCAAGGCAATCGAAAACATATTTACGGATAAAATAGGAAAAGAGCTTACTCAAAAAAATATTTTAGCGATGGAAAAAGCATATGATTCAATATAATGATTCTATAATCAAAAATGATATAGCCAAAGCGCCAAAGACAGGAGACTGGAAGTTTATGTGTCCGGAAGTCAATCCGGAAAAATGCCTTGGCTGCGGAACGTGTATTTTGTTTTGTCCGGAAGCGGCAATCAGGCTCCGGGAAAACAATCATCCGGGAAAAAACAAAAATTCCAAAGGAATTGCTTCGGTTGATATGGATTGGTGCAAGGGATGCGGAGTCTGCGCGGCAGAATGCCCAACGAAAGCGATTATTATGAAGAAAATTTAATAAGACTCATTCGACCTATATGACTAATAAGACCTATAAAATTAAAGCGATGAATGGCGGTGCGGCGGCCGCGGAATTTTTGCGGCAGGTTAATCCTGATGTAATGTCAGTTTATCCGATTACTCCCCAGACGCCGATTATTGAAACTTTTGCCAAGATAAAAGCTGATGGAGAAGTTTCAACGGAAATAATCCAGGCCGAATCGGAACATAGCGCTATCAGTGCGGTAATTGGAGCCAGCGCCGCCGGAGCAAGGGCAGTAACGGCCACCAGTTCCCAAGGCCTCGCCTATATGCACGAGATGCTGTACATTGCGAGCGGGCTTCGGCTTCCAATTTTTATGTATGTGAGCGCCAGAGCGCTTTCCGCCCCGCTTAATATCCACGGCGATCATAGCGATGTTATGGGTTCGCGCGATGCCGGCTGGATCCAAATCTTTTCTGAAAATGCCCAGGAAGCTTATGATAATGGATTTATCGCGATGAAATTGGCTGAAAAAATAAAACTTCCGGCGATGGCAATTATGGACGGATTTAATACTTCCCATACTGTCGAGAGAATTAATATATACGATGACAAGGAGGCCAAGAAATTTATTGGCGAATACGAACCCGAAAAATCACTTCTCAATTTCAATGATCCGGTAAGTTTCGGAATTCTGGCACTTCAAAATTCCTATTTTGAATTTAAAATAGAGCAGGAAAAAGCTTTCGGAGAATCTTTGGTCGAATACAAAAAAGTTTGCAGTGAATTTAAGGAAAAATTTGGAAAATCATACGATTATTTTGAAAAGTATAAAATGGAAGGAGCACAATATGCGATTATAGTTGCCGGTTCTACTACTGGCACGGCGAAAGAGGCGGTAGATAAATTAAGGGGTCAAGGAAAGAAAGTCGGGCTGATTAAAATAAAATTATTCCGTCCGTTTCCATATGAGCATATTGCCAATGCTCTCAAAAACTTGAAAGGCGTTGCCGTGCTTGATAGGGCAATGTCAATGGGAGCATATCCGCCGATTTATTCTGATGTCATAAATTCTCTGTTTTCTGCCAATTCCAGCGTTCCAGCCCAAAGCTATGTTTACGGTCTTGGCGGTAGGGATGTTTTTCAAAAAGATATTGAAAAAGTTTTTGAAGATTTGATAAAATGGAAATTTTCCAAAGAAATAAAATACATTAAGTAAAAGCATATGGATTTTGAGAAAATAGGAGGAACGGCAGAGAACGATAAAGAAATAATTAAACCAAAGGTAGAAGCAAATATTGAAACTCCTGATAATGTTGAGAATATTAAAGCCATGGCGGAAAGAAAACTTTATAATATAAAGAATAAAAGCGAAGAATTGAAAGTAATTGAAAGTAAAATTGAAGGAATAAATAGAATAGAGCTTGAAGAAGACATTTTTAAGAGTCTAAGAGAAAAATTGGGAATAGATGCAGAATTGGAGGATATTTATGGTAAGGGAAAGATGCTTGTCGGAAAATTCAAAGAAAAAATAAGCGAAATATTGGGAAAAAATAAAGTGGATAAGCTCATCGATGAAGCCAAAAAAGATAAAGAAGCAGAAGCAGAAATAGATAAACCGAAAAATCAGGAGCAATCAGAAGAAGAAAAAACCAGAGCTTGCTCCAAATGCGGATCGGAGTGGCCAATAAATTATAGCTACTGTAACGAATGCGGTGAAGATTTAAGATTTGATCCCAATAAGGAAATAAAAAATATAAGAAAGGGAACGAAAGAAAAACAAAGAAAAAAATTGAGTGAATTTAAGGAAAAAATGATTAATCAAAAAAAGGCAATTGCCGAAGTTCAAAAAAAGATTCTTAAGGAAATAGAAAGAAATCCAGATGCAACAGTCGAAGAATATCAGAAATCAGCCGGGAGTTTCTTGGTCAAACTGTCTTTAGACCAACAGTTTGCTACTATTTGGGGAATTGAAGCTTATTGCAGAACCCATCAAGCTATAAAAGAAAACACAGAAGATTGCATAGATAAAAAAACCGGAAAAGTTGACGGACCAAAACTTTATGAAAAATTATTTAACCGTAAGCCGGAAGGAAGGATAGGGATTATATTGAGGCCAGCCATTATTCATTTAAGAACAGAAAATCTGGATGATTATGTATTTGCTTACAATCATGGAGCGATAGACCAAATCGATGACGAAGCAAGAAAAAAAACTGATGGAAGTGGAGGATGCAAACTCACTAATTTTCACATTGCTGGCCTTGAAAATGCAATAACTTTAGAAAAAGCAACGAATGGAAGATTTGACAAAATGAGTCCCTTTGCCAAAAGTGTTTTAGAGCATGAGGAACAGCACGTAATTAATTCATTGATAATGGAAGCTTATGATCTCGAGGAAATAAAAAGAAAGAAAAAACAGGAAAAAATAGATAAAATAAATAGCCAAGTGGGAGAAATTGGACAACAAATATTTTCGGAAAGCCATGATTATTCCGGAGATGATCAAATAGAAGAAATAGAAAAATCAGTTAAAGATGAAATTTCTGCTTATTTTAAAGATGGCAAATCCCCTGAGGAAGTAAGAGAAAAATTGCTGAAACCCGAAACTTTATATAAATATGGTTTTGATTATAAAGGAGGAAACAGAGAAAAATCAGAATTTTCACAAAAATATATTGACTTAGTTGAAAATGGAATATTAGCTTATAATTACTTATTGAAAGGAGGATATTCGAAAGAAGATGCTCAGGCTTTATTATTTACTGAACCGTTATCAAAATGGTCCAAAGTTGTTGAGAGATTAGGCGTGATAAAGAGAGAGCCAAATATTGGAAGATTTGATGAAAAACAAGCAGGTGAAAATTTAAGAAAAACTAAAAAGAAAAGGGAATTTTACAGACTACTTGAAAAAGAAGTAGCAAATGTTAAAAATAGACTAGATTTTCATAAATTGTTCCAACAAATAGGAGAAGATAGAAAGTCTAGAGCTTGGATATGGGAATTCAGTCCTATGGCGGTTTGGTATACTGTTAAAGAATATTTGGAAAGCGATGGAAATAAAAAATTACTAAATAAAATTCCGAGTAATTGCGGTTTCAGAGAAAAAGCGGCAGATATATTTATGAAGGAGCATGGAAAATTGAAATAAAATATTAAATAATCAGTATGGACCAAGAAGAAATCAAAAAACAAGCGGAAGAAATTGAAAAAATATACAAGGAGTATATGGAAAAAATAGAAGAACTGAAAAAAGAGCAGGATAAAGTACTGGAAGAATTTTTGCATGAGCTGGAAAAAACGAAAATTAAGAGATTGAAAAATAAATTAGATAGCTAATTTATTAAAACTAAAAATTATGAAATTTGAAAACCCAGCGGGTATAAATCCTGCAAATAGCGAAAAAAAGCTATCAAAAACAAGCAAAGTATTAATTGGGGGATTAATAGGCGGAATGGCGGCCGGCGCTTTTTCCGAAGAGGCTAAGGGTGCGGAGTATAAAGATATAGATATGAAAGATAAAAAATCTCATGAATTAGTATTGAAAAATGAAAACAAAGAGGAAGTTTCAGCTATGATGGCGAAGGCGCTTCAAAATCCAGAAAATATAGAAAATATAATCATTGATTATGCTTGGAAAATAGCATCTAGTAAAAAAGGCGATATTCTCACCGCCAAAGATGCCAAGCAGGCGATAGAAGATTTCAATAAAGCTTCTGCGTTCCTAAGCTCCGAAGATCAAAAAAAATTGAGAGGAAATTTTTATGAAGTAGTGGGAAAATATTCGAATCTGCCATCGGATAGGATTATAGGAGAAAAAGAAAAAATTGGCCCAAATTCTCCTGAAGCGGAAAAAAGCAGTGAAAATTTAGAAGAAATAAAAGCATTTATTGATAAAATGAAAAAGATACCGGATCAAGAGAATGCTTCAAGTGCCAGCCAAAAAAGATTATTTAAACAAAGAGTAGCCAAAATTGAGTTAGATAAATTTACTAAAGGTAATCCTCAAATTATTGAAGAAATAAAAAAAGTTCTGCAAGAAGAAAAAAGCGGGCAAGATGACGTTATAGATTATCTGAAATTTATTTTGAACATAAGAAATATGGAGGCAAAAGATAATTCCGAAACGAAATAAATAATTATTTGTTTATGAACCAGGAATTAACCAAAAAATTAGCGCCGGGGCATACAACTTGTGCGGGATGTGGAATTCCAGCGATTGTGCGCACGGTTTTAGGCGCGACTGACGATCCTGTGGTTGTATCAAATGCGACAGGATGTCTTGAAGTTACCACAACAATTTTCCCATATACCGCTTGGAAAGTTCCTTATATCCATAGCGCTTTTGAAAATGCGGCGGCGACCATTTCCGGAGTCGATACGGCGCAAAAGGCTTTATATAAATCTAAAAAAATAAAACAGAAGGCAAAATTAATTGTATTTGCTGGCGACGGAGGAACTTACGACATCGGGCTTCAGGCGCTTTCCGGAGCTTTGGAACGCGGACACGATTTTTTGTATGTTTGTTATGATAACGAGGGTTATATGAATACCGGCGGGCAAAGATCAGGCGGAACTCCATATGGCGCCAACACGGAAACCGAACCGGCCGGAGAAAAATCTTTTGGGAAAACAAGGCAAAGAAAAGATTTGATGGAGATTGTAAAAGCCCATAATATAAAATATCTAGCACAGGCCAATGTGGCTTATCCGCAAGATTTGGCGAAAAAAGCCAAGAAAGCTTTGGAAACAAAAGGGCCGTCATTTTTATTGGTTTTACAGCCTTGCACCAATCTTTGGAAGTTTCCCACTTCGATGTATGTGAGATACGGAAAACTGGCGACTGAAACAAATTTCTGGCCGCTGTATGAGATTGAAGACGGTAATTATGTAATTAATTACGTAAATAAAAATCCTAAACCGATTGAAGAATTCCTAAAAGGCCAGGGAAGATTCAAGCACTTGTTTGAAGCGAAGAATAAAAAAATAATAAAGGAAATTCAAAAACAAGTGAATGAGAATTATCGGAAGTTAGTATCTCGTATTTAGTATTTTGTATTGAGCCGATGGTCCCGCCTTGGCGGGACGACCTACGTTTATCCATCACTATTTTATTTGAGCCAGGAGCGAGATTCGAACTCGCGACCTATGCGTTACGAATGCATTGCTCTACCAACTGAGCTATCCTGGCAAAAAAATGTTGAGGGACGAGCGAATGCATCGCTCGGACCCTGTCCGCCTTTAGCGGAAACTGAGCTAGGGTGGCATTGCTATAAACTATAATAATAGTATAGAATAATAAAGTAAAGTTTTAATATTTTTTCCTTGGGATTAAATTAGAAATTAGATCAATTAGGTTAATTAGAAATTTTCAATGACCATTTGGCTTTATGCAATATTAAGCGTTGTTATCGTGAGCCTGATTTCGCTAATCGGAGTTTTTTCATTGTCCATAAAGCGGGAAAAACTGGATAAAATATTGATTTATTTCGTAAGCCTTTCCGCCGGAGCGCTTTTAGGGGATGCTTTTATCCATCTCATTCCCGAGGCTTATGAAAAAAGCTGGAGCGCTTTTTCCGTTTCCATTTCAATTTTAACGGGAATAGTGGCATTCTTCATAATGGAAAAATTTATTCACTGGCGGCACTGCCATAAGATTCCTTCAGAGCATCATCCTCATCCGTTTTCCTATGTAATGCTAGCTGGAGATACGATCCATAATTTGATTGATGGACTGATAATCGGGGCGAGCTATATGGTTAGCATTCCTGTTGGAATTGCAACTACAATTGCAGTTATTTTTCATGAAATACCCCAAGAAGTTGGAGATTTCGGATCTTTAGTTTACGGAGGTTTTTCAAGACTTCGGGCGCTTGCGCTTAATTTCATGACAGCGCTTGCGGCCATTTTCGGAACGATAGTGGTTTTGATTTTTAGCAGTAGTGAAAATTTGACCGGATTCTTAATTCCCTTTGCCGCTGGAGGGTTTATCTATGTCGCCAGCGCCGATCTAATTCCCGAGCTTCACAAAAACACGGAAATAAAAAAATCAATCTGGCAGCTTGTTATGTTCATTTTTGGAATCGGGCTGATGGTGCTATTATTATTTTTGTTCAGATAGATTACGAATTACGAATTTTCTACAAATGTACGAATTTACGAATAATTAGTACATTAGTATATTCGTACTTGATTAGTAATTCGTAGAGAAAACCATGAATGAACTTCAAGAAAAATTAGATACAATCAAATCTAAAATCCCGAGCATTCGGGACTATCTTTGATGTACCTAAAAAAACACAGAAGATAACAGATTTAACGCAGAAAAGTACAGAACCGGATTTTTGGAAAGATTCGCAAAAGGCCGGGGAAATAATGAAGGAGCTGGAAGAGTTGAGATTTGAGACAGAGAAAATAGGAAATATTGAAAGAAAAACTGAAGATTTGGGAGAATTATTAAAAATATCAGAGACGAAGGAGGATATCAAAGATTTGAAAAATAAAATTGGTGATTTGGAAAAAGAAGTTGATAATCTTGAATTTCAAACTTTACTTTCCGGCAAGTACGATAAAAATGATGTGATAATGTCGGTTCATAGCGGAGCGGGCGGAGTAGACGCGCAGGACTGGGCGGAAATGCTTCTTCGGATGTATCTTCGATGGGCGGAGAAAAACGGATATAAAGCCAAAATTTTTGATGAATCGCGCGGGGGAGAAGCGGGAATAAAAAGCGCGGCAGTTGAAATTCAGGGGGATTTTGCTTATGGATATTTGAAAGGCGAAGCGGGGGTCCATAGATTGGTCCGGCTTTCTCCTTTTAATGCTGACAATTTGAGGCAGACATCATTTGCCTTAGTTGAAATTTTACCGGTTATTTCTGAAATTGAAGAAGTATTAATAGATCCGCAGGATTTGAAAATTGATACTTTTCGCTCGTCAGGAGCGGGCGGACAGCACGTGAACACAACGGATAGCGCGGTGAGAATCACTCATATCCCGACCGGAATTGTGATTTCCTGCCAAAATGAAAGATCCCAGCTTCAGAACAGAGAACAGGCGATGAAGATACTCAAAGCCAAGCTTCATCAAAAATTTTTGGAGGAAAAAGAAAAAAAAGAAAGAAAGCTTCGGGGAGAATTTCATAGCGCCGAGTGGGGAAATCAAATCCGCTCCTATGTTATCCATCCGTATAAAATGGTGAAAGACCATCGGACAAAATTCGAAACCAGCGATCCGGAAAAAGTTCTGGATGGAGAACTTAAGGATTTTATTGAAGCATATTTGAGGTTCAATACAGGGAAATAAACTTTACTTTTTCAGGGCTTGCGCATTTGCTTCAAAAATATCAGTTGCGCCAGGACAACGAGAATTTTATTAGCACTGCTAGCATATTTATAACGGCAGTCAAGCGCATGGTAGGCATTGGCTCCAAAGAGATATTTTTTTATCAAACACGCAAGCCCCAATTTTGTAAAAACAAATTTTTAGTGTATAATTAAACAATGGATGATATTATCAGAGGGAATAAAACAGAATCGGAGCCTGTGATTCTTGGCAATTCCAGGGAAGTAATCAGGCTGGATAACGTTTCAAAAGTTTATCCCGGTGATTTTGTAGCACTTGATAACATCAATCTTGTAGTTAATAGAGGAGAATTTGTTTCTATTGTGGGACAGACGGGAGCGGGAAAATCAACGCTTCTTAAGCTGATCTATGCGGAAGAAAGTCCGACTAGCGGGGAATTGTATTTCAATGGAAAATCGGTAAAGGAAATTAGAAGAAAGCACCTTCCTTATTATCGGCGCAATATTGGAACAGTTTTTCAAGATTTTAAGCTTTTGCCCCAGAAAACAGTTTTTGAAAACGTTGCCTACGCGCTTGAAGTAAATGGCGATCCGACTGCGGACATAGAAGAGAAAGTTCCGGAAATTCTGGATGTGGTGGGGCTGGGAAGCAAATTAGAAATGTATCCCAGGCAGCTTTCCGGAGGAGAGCAGCAAAAAGTTTCTCTGGCAAGAGCGCTTATCAATTGCCCGCAAATGATAATAGCCGATGAGCCGACTGGGAATCTGGATCCGATATCAAGCTGGGACATTATCCAGTTGCTTCTTAAAATAAACACTCTCGGCACCACGATACTTTTAGCAACCCATAACAGGGAAATTGTGAATAAAATAAACAGGAGAGTTTTGGTAATAGAAAAAGGAAAACTCGTTAGCGATATTCAAAAAGGAAAATATTCAATTTAAAATTATTGAATGATGGCTATCCCGCATCAATTCCGAGATTGCTTGAAAATAGACAAATAATTATATTCTCGGAATCGCCTCGCCTGAGGCAAGCTGCGGCTTAGCTAATTGATATACAAAAATATAAATTGCGAATTGATGCGGGATGCTAATTTTTGTAGCTGCTCGCAAGGCTCGCAGACAAAAATTGCATGAAAATTCTAAAACTTTGGAGGACATTAAAAGAAGGATTTCAAAATTTCATACGAAACGGCTGGTTGAGCGTGGCAACAATCAGCATTTTGACTATTTCGCTGTATCTTATCAGCCTTACTTTCATGCTTGGAATTACGGCTAATCTTCTTCTTAAAAACGTGCAGGAAAAAATAAATATCAGCATTTATTTCAATCCTAGCGTGGAAGAATCAGAAATCTTGGGCATTAAAAATAAAATTCAAAATTACAAAGAAATCAAATCAATCGAGTATGTTTCCAAAAACAAGGCGCTGGATGAATTTATGGAACTGGGAAACAATGACCCTTCAATCAAGCAAGCGCTGGATGAGCTTGGCGAGAATCCGCTTCTCGCATCACTGGTAATAAGGGCTAATCAGTCGGATCAGTATGAGATAATCAATCAGGCAATTGAAAATTCCGACTTCAGGGAAGAAATAAGCCGGATAAATTACGAAAAAAATAAAGTGATTATTGAGCGCCTCAATAAAATAATTAATTTTTCCAAGGAAATCGGAATAATTTTGGGAATAATTTTCGTGCTTATCGCCGTGCTCATCACTTTTAACGCCATCAGGATTACTATTTATTCCCACAAGCAGGAATTTGAAATAGAGCGTTTAGTGGGAGCATCAAACCTGTATATCCGAATGCCTTTCATTTTTGAAGGGATATTTTACGGATTTTCCGCTTCAATTACAAGCGCGATTATGCTTCTCATTACCGCTAAATTAGTTTCCAACTTTGTCCAAAAAGCGATTTCGCAGGAGAATCTTATGTCTCTTTATCTTTCCAATTTCTGGCAAATTTTCGGAATTCTTTTTTCCCTGGGAATTCTTCTGGGAGTAATTTCAAGCTTCATCGCGATAAGGAGGTATTTGAA
>JAZDKA010000035.1:0-4875 GCA_043803385.1 Patescibacteria group bacterium
ATGAAGTCCTCTTACTGAATAAGTGCTTCCAAGATCAAGAACTATATTATGGGGATGGCTGGTGTCGCTTGAGCACCATGCGGTATTATTATCTTCGTCTATCGCGTATTCAGGCAGATAGTCGCTGGATCGTTTGGAATCGACGGCAACATTTTTTATAGGAATTTCTACCAAAAATGCTTCTGCTCCCTTGGAAATATTAATAGCCGGCTTAAAAGATAATGAGATCGGAATTAAAAACAAGCTAAATCCAAAAAAAATGGACAGTATTAGATTTTTTGTTATTTTTCTCATTTTTTGTTTTTATATTATAATATGGCTATTGTAGCATTTATTTCGTTTTTTCTCAAATCCGGCATATTTGCCTATTTCCCAGATATTTATTAGAATAGACATAAGCTATAAAGTTCATAAAGTTTTTAAAGTCTATAAAGTTAAATATTTTTTGTAATTATTTTTTGTTTTTTTATGGAAGAAAAACCTTATTTATCAGTGGTTGTTCCTCTTTATAATGAGGAAGACAACGCCAGGGAACTTCATAAAAGGATCATCGAAGCTTGCGAGCCCCTCGGCAAGACTTTTGAGATTATTTTTATCGATGATGGCTCGACTGACGGAACAGCCAAGGACTGTGAAGGCTTAACGCCATTGAAGCTTATCAGGTTTAGAAAAAATTATGGCCAAACAGCCGGATTTGATGCCGGAATAAAAGCCGCCAAAGGCGATATTGTTATCACTATGGACGGCGATCTTCAAAATGATCCCAGGGATATCAAATTGCTGTTGGAAGAAATAGACAAAGGATTTGACGTTGTTTCTGGGTGGAGATGGCAAAGAAAAGACACTTTTATGAAAAGGTTTTCTTCCCGCATGGCTAATCTTCTCCGCAAATTTTTGGTTGAGGACAATATTCATGATAGCGGATGTAGCCTCAAAGCTTACAAGCGCGAATGTTTTCACGATGTTGATCTTTTTGGAGAAATGCACCGTTTTATGCCAGCCATACTGCAATTTGACGGCTATAAAGTCGGAGAAGTAAAAGTGAATCATTTCCCCAGAGTTCACGGAAAGACAAAATATAACTGGAAAAGGGGAGTGAAAGGCATAGTCGATATGGTTTCCATCTGGTTTTGGAGAAAATATTCAAACCGCCCAATACACTTATTTGGAGGAGGAGGAATATTTTTTTCCTTGGCTGGTTTTGCAATTTTGATTTGGATGGCCGTGGAAAGAATATTTCTAAACAAGTCTCTTTCGGAAAGAATCTGGCCATTGATCGGAGTATTTTTGATAATGGTCGGTATCCAGCTTTTTGTTTCCGGACTTCTGGCGGATATTTTAGTAAAGAATTATTACAAAAACAAGGGAACAATGAATTATTCGATAAAAGAGATAGTTGAGTCATAAAGTCGAAAGTCCTTAAAGTCCCTAAAGCTAAAAGTCCATAAAGTCAAAAATAAAAAATTATGCAAATTGAAAGATTCGAGGACATTATTGCTTGGCAAAAGTCAAGAAAAGTAGTGATAAGAGTTTATGAATCTTTTAAGCCAATAAGAGATTTTTCATTTAGAGATCAGATGCAAAGAGCTGCGGTTTCAATTATGAATAATATCGCAGAAGGATTTGAGAGAAGGGGAGACAAAGAATTCAGAAAATTTTTATTTATAGCAAAGGGTTCATGTGGAGAATTGAGAGCTATGCTATATTTAGCATTGGATCTCGAATATATTGGTAAAAAAGATTTTGATGAAATATATAATCAATCAGAAGAAATTTCTAAAATACTTTCGGGATTTATTAAAAAATTAAATTAGAAAAGTTGTAAAGTCGGAAGTCCTTAAAACTAAAAGCTTTATAGACTTTATAGACTTTATAGACTTTAGACTAGTCTATGAAAATTGTTGTTATCGGCAGCGGTTATGTCGGCCTGGTTTCCGGAACTTGTTTTTCGGAATTTGGGCATTTTGTCACTTGTGCCGACAAAGACGAGAAAAAAATTGAAAATCTCAAAAAAGGAATAGTCCCTATTTATGAACCCGGCCTTGAGGATATAGTGCTGGAAAATATCAAATCCGGAAGATTAACTTTTACTACAGATATTAAAAATTGTGTTCCCGAAGCGGATGCGATTTTTATCGCTGTCGGAACTCCGACATCCAGGCGAGGCGACGGATACGCTGATCTGACTTATGTTTACGAAGCATCTAAGGAATTTGCTCCCTATCTGAAAGGCTATACGGTGATAGTCGATAAAAGTACTGTGCCGGTCGGAACCGCCAAGGAAGTAAAAAGGATAATTAAAGAAAAAAATCCGGAAGCAGATTTTGATGTGGCTTCTAATCCGGAATTTTTGCGGGAAGGAGCGGCCATCGGAGACTTTATGCATCCTGACAGGGTGGTGGTAGGAGTGGAAAATAAAAAAGCGGAAGAAGTAATGCGGGAAATTTACAAGCCGCTTTATCTCATCGAAACTCCGATTATATTCACCAATTTAGAAACAGCCGAACTTATTAAATATGCTTCTAATGGATTTTTGGCGACAAAAATAAGCTTTATTAATGAAATTGCCAATCTTTGCGAAAAAATTGGAGGCAATGTCGTAGATCTGGCTAAGGGAATGGGATTGGACGGAAGGATTGGAAAGAAATTTCTTCATTCCGGGCCGGGATATGGCGGTTCCTGCTTTCCCAAAGACACGCTGGCGCTTTGCAGGATCGCCCAGGAGCATGGTTCTCCGATTCGGATAATAGAAACAGTAATTGAAGTAAATGCGGCGCAAAAAGCCAGAATGGTAGGGAAAATCAGAAAAGCTTTAGGCGGAAGCGAGGCTGGAAAGAAAATCGCAGTTTTGGGACTCACTTTTAAGCCTGAAACTGATGATATGCGCGATGCCCCAGCCCTTACTATTTTACCAGCGCTCAAAGAAAAAGGAGCGGATGTTACGGCTACCGATCCTCATGGAATAGAGGAAGCCAAAAAAATTATGCCGGAGTTAACTTATGTCGATGATCCATACGAGGCGATGAAAGGCGCTGACTGCGTTGTTCTTATGACCGAATGGAATGAATATCGCTCGCTGGATTTTGAAAGATTGAAGAAAGAAATGAAGGGAAATATTTTTGTCGATCTTCGAAACGTCTATGATCCGGAAACAATAAGAAAAGAAGGCTTTGAATATGTGGGAGTGGGACGCAATTAGCTCCGCTAATTGCGAGTTAAAAGTTAAAAGTCCATAAAGTCCATAAAGTTATTGTTCTGTGCTTTATAGGCTTTTGACTTTATAGGCTTTTGACTATATGAAAATTTTATTTTTCAACTACGAATATCCTCCTCTTGGCGGCGGGGCGGCTAACGCTACCGCTTATCTTTTAAAAGAATATTCCAAGATTCCTGATTTGGAAGTGGATTTAATAACTTCCTCTATCGATAAAAGTTATCATCTGGAAAAAATAGGAGAAAATATTTCTGTCCATCGGATTCCGATCGGGAAAAATGAAAAAAATCTCCATTATCAATCCCAAAAAGAATTAATCATTTATGCTTTTAAAGCATATTTTTTTGCCAAGAAATTGGCTAGTAAGAATACTTATGCATTAAGTCATTCATTTTTTACTATTCCCTGTGGATTTGTTTCCTATCTTTTAAAAAGGAAATACAAAATTCCCTACATTATTTCTCTCCGCGGATCTGATGTCCCCGGATATAGCGAAAGATTTACATTTTTGTACAGTTTTATAAAACCCCTGGTGCGATTGATCTGGAAGAATTCTTCGGCGGTAGTATCAAATAGCCAGGGACTTAAAGATCTGGCGCTTAAAACTAATCCCGAGCAAGAAATATCCGTTATTCCTAATGGTATTGATATAAATCAGTTCGTAAAGTTAGAAAGTCAAAAAGTCGAGAGCCTAAATACTCAAAATTTTAAAATTCTTTGCGTGACGAGAATTACTCCCAGAAAAGGAATAAAATATTTGATTGAAGCTTTTAAAAAATTATCTGAAAAGAATGATAATATATCACTACAGATAATTGGGGATGGGGATGAGAAGGAAAGCCTGGAAAATTTGGCGAGAGAATTAAAAATTGAAAATAAAGTGGAATTTACCGGGTTAGTTCCCCATGAAAAATTGCCTCCGTATTTTCAAAGCGCTGATGTATTTATTCTCCCCTCGCTCAATGAAGGGATGAGCAATTCGATGCTGGAAGCCTTGGCTTCCGGCCTTCCTCTCATTGCGACTGATACTGGAGGCACCAAAGAGCTTCTGGAAGACGAAGTCAATGGGTTTATCGTTAAAATGAAAGATAGCCAAGACCTGGCGGATAAGATAAAAATAATGATGCGAAATAGAGAATTAAGAAAGAGAATGGGAGAAGAAAGCCGGAAAAAGACCCAAAATTTGAGCTGGGAAAAAGTGGCAAATCAATATCTCGATTTGTATTTAAAAATTAATGGATTAAAGAATTAACGGATTATTTTTTTATAAAAATGAAAAGAATATTCAGAAATAAAACATTCAAGTTCGCCATTAAGGCAACGGTCAGCCTTGGTTTTATCGCATATATCGTTTTCAAGGTGAATTGGCTGGATGTTCTCAATGACGTGAAAAGAGTCGAATGGTGGCAGGCGATTATTTATATAGTTATTCTTCTTTTCGGCATGCTGATATCTTCCTATAAATGGAAAATTTTAGCTGATTGCAAAAATTTTAACTTTACATTATTTGATTACTTCAAATTTTATTTAGCCGGAACTTTTATCAATAATTTTATGCCTTCTTTTATCGGAGGAGATACCTATAAGGCCTACCAGGTTGGCAAAGAAGACAGGAGATTTACTGAAGCTGCTTCAACGGTAATGATAGACAGGATTACCGG